>NZ_AP029250.1:5427500-5959066 GCF_055386385.1 Afipia dichlorophenoxyacetatis
TATCGAAGGTGGGTTTCCCCATTCGGAAATCTATGGATCAAAGCTCCTTCGCAGCTCCCCATAGCTTATCGCAGCGTAGCACGTCCTTCATCGCCTCTCAGCGCCAAGGCATCCACCGAACACCCTTAAGGCACTTGATTGCTCTCATTATCAATATCCACACACTCGGCAGAATGTTGCTCGCATGAGGCTCCTTTCGGAACGCCTGCAAACGGATATTGATTAGAAAGACCAGATTGCTTCGTAAGATCGAACCGATAGCGAGGCGGTCAAGCTTCGCTAAAAGGATCATTTTACAACTCGATCATCTTGCGATGAGCGAGCGCCGAAAATGATCCGGAGATAATGCAAGTCCCACAATGTTTGCCTCACAGCAAACCCTGCGATCCAAGCTCGGATCGATCTCCTCTTCACGATGTCAGAAATCACGCAAGCCAGCGTTTTTGGTGAAAACACTGAATGCGAAACGATGTTTCGCGGACATAAAACAGGCGCCTCCCGTATGGAGCACACTGTGAACACAACGACCAATCTCGTTGATCAAACTCATCGCCTCAACCAAACTTCTGGTGGAGGCAGACGGGATCGAACCGACGACCTCATGCTTGCAAAGCACGCGCTCTCCCAGCTGAGCTATGCCCCCGTTCCAGAAGACGAATGCTCAACGCAAAGACTAAAGCGTTGTTGCAAGATGCGATGTCGTGACGTGAGCGCAGCAGTCTCAATACAGAGACGCGCAAAGATGGTGGGCCTGGGAAGACTTGAACTTCCGACCTCACGCTTATCAAGCGCGCGCTCTAACCAACTGAGCTACAAGCCCTAACGACGAGAGGCTCGTTGGCGCGACGTCGCATCATGCAACGTGCATTGCTCAACGCCGCCCCTGGCGCGTGTTCGTCCGCGAAGAAAGAGAAACGAAGACGGCGGTGTCCCGCCAATGGAGCTCAACGATCTGGCGATCTGTTGGCCCCTGAATGTTTCTAAAACGATCCGATAGACGCCGAAGCAATCTGAAGGACCATCCTTAGAAAGGAGGTGATCCAGCCGCAGGTTCCCCTACGGCTACCTTGTTACGACTTCACCCCAGTCGCTGACCCTACCGTGGCCGGCTGCCCCCTTTCGGTTAGCGCACCGTCTTCAGGTAAAACCAACTCCCATGGTGTGACGGGCGGTGTGTACAAGGCCCGGGAACGTATTCACCGTGGCATGCTGATCCACGATTACTAGCGATTCCAACTTCATGGGCTCGAGTTGCAGAGCCCAATCCGAACTGAGACGGCTTTTTGAGATTTGCTAGGGCTTGCGCCTTTGCTTCCCATTGTCACCGCCATTGTAGCACGTGTGTAGCCCAGCCCGTAAGGGCCATGAGGACTTGACGTCATCCCCACCTTCCTCGCGGCTTATCACCGGCAGTCTCCTTAGAGTGCTCAACTAAATGGTAGCAACTAAGGACGGGGGTTGCGCTCGTTGCGGGACTTAACCCAACATCTCACGACACGAGCTGACGACAGCCATGCAGCACCTGTCACCGGTCCAGCCGAACTGAAGGAATCCATCTCTGGAAACCGCGACCGGGATGTCAAGGGCTGGTAAGGTTCTGCGCGTTGCGTCGAATTAAACCACATGCTCCACCGCTTGTGCGGGCCCCCGTCAATTCCTTTGAGTTTTAATCTTGCGACCGTACTCCCCAGGCGGAATGCTTAAAGCGTTAACTGCGCCACTGAAAAGTAAACTTTCCAACGGCTGGCATTCATCGTTTACGGCGTGGACTACCAGGGTATCTAATCCTGTTTGCTCCCCACGCTTTCGTGCCTCAGCGTCAGTATCGGGCCAGTGAGCCGCCTTCGCCACTGGTGTTCTTGCGAATATCTACGAATTTCACCTCTACACTCGCAGTTCCACTCACCTCTCCCGAACTCAAGATCTTCAGTATCAAAGGCAGTTCTGGAGTTGAGCTCCAGGATTTCACCCCTGACTTAAAGACCCGCCTACGCACCCTTTACGCCCAGTGATTCCGAGCAACGCTAGCCCCCTTCGTATTACCGCGGCTGCTGGCACGAAGTTAGCCGGGGCTTATTCTTGCGGTACCGTCATTATCTTCCCGCACAAAAGAGCTTTACAACCCTAGGGCCTTCATCACTCACGCGGCATGGCTGGATCAGGCTTGCGCCCATTGTCCAATATTCCCCACTGCTGCCTCCCGTAGGAGTTTGGGCCGTGTCTCAGTCCCAATGTGGCTGATCATCCTCTCAGACCAGCTACTGATCGTCGCCTTGGTGAGCCGTTACCTCACCAACTAGCTAATCAGACGCGGGCCGATCTTTCGGCGATAAATCTTTCCCCGTAAGGGCTTATTCGGTATTAGCACAAGTTTCCCTGTGTTGTTCCGAACCAAAAGGTACGTTCCCACGCGTTACTCACCCGTCTGCCGCTGACGTATTGCTACGCCCGCTCGACTTGCATGTGTTAAGCCTGCCGCCAGCGTTCGCTCTGAGCCAGGATCAAACTCTCAAGTTGGACTTGAACTTTGAACCGGCTGATCACAACGTTTGACGAGGTCCCACCATTCTTGTCGACCGAAGCCGACAGCCATCTACGATTCACATCGTTGATAGCGATGGTGTAACCTTTAAAACGTGTACCGCCGAAGTCTTTCGTCCGGTCTCAATCCCCAAAAGCCGAAGCTCTCAAAAACCAAGACCCGCAAGGACTCCGCCGTCCACGTTTCTCTTTCTTCATCTTTACTTGTCAAACAGCCCGGAACCCGAAGGTCCCAAAACCACCCAAAGCCGGGCAGTCATAAAATTCCAACGATCTCTGTCTATAAGAGATCCCAGCAACCTCTTCCGACGCCAATTAACAACCGACAACTATCGGCTGTTGATCACTCATCGAAGTGAGAGATGTAGGACGCGAATGCTACTCCAGTCTCTGGGACCAGTGCAACCCCGACAAGCGGTCAGCGTCGAGCGATCGTATAGATCGTCACGCAACTGACTTCAAGTGAAAAAATGACATTCTCGCCAAGTTATAATTTCTGCAGTGCAACTTATCCCCACGCGCTTGATCCAGTTTGAAGTTCGCTGTGCAGCATGAAGCGCAGTCGCTTTTCTGAAGAGCAGATCATCGACATTTTGAAGCATCGGCTAAACGTCTGAAAATCATTGAGGATAAGAACACGCGGCTGAAGCAGACTGGCAGGTGCCATACTCAACAACGTCGCTCCGAAGCATCTTCTAGGAAAGAAATAGTGGCGCCCGCAGCGGAGCGCAAAGCTGTTGCCTATCTGCGAAACACATTCCCGATGAGCGAACGTTGGGCATGTAAAGCCTTCGGCTACGATTGCATCACCGCGAGATACGCGACGACACGATGGACGATGCTGCGCAGATGATGCCCCCCTTCGCTAGCGCATGGAGGTCGTCACTCATGAGCTCCCCCCGCTTCCGCTATCGACGCCGACATGTTTTGCTCAAACGAGAAGGCCCGCGCTTAACTCAAGAACGGTTCCATCAAGAGGAGAGGCTTGCGGCGCGCGAGTGTAGCGATCGCAAAGGAGCGGTCGAGATCAGGGCGCCGAGTCCGATTGCACCTAACGATCGCGGGCTTCTCGATTTCGTGTCGGATCAGCTCACCGACGGCCATTGCTTCCGCATTCTCCGTAACGATGACCGCACAGAGGTTGCCTGGCGCTGGCGAGCACTTCGCTCTCTTGCGTCCGCGTGGAGCGGGACTCGCTCATGATCGAGTGCAGCAAACCGAAGATGGCGGTCAGCGACGATGACTGTGAACTCACCGGCAACGTAGCATAGACGGATCACATCCTCATCAACTTGGATGACATCGCGCCAGACGAGTTTATCGAAAATCCTTTGGCGAGAATTTTAACGGCCGACTCCGGGATGAATTGTTGAACGAGCCCTGTTCACTCCGCCGGCCAGGCGCATGTTCCTCTCGAATGCTGGCGGGCCGGCTGACGACAACGAAGCTCGACCACACTTGCAACTCCGATGGAGGGCCCCCTCGAAAGATCCTTCACCTTTTGCCGTGCAAGGATCTGGCGCTACGCTACGCGAAGGCTCCGCGCCAGCTCCTTCCACTCAACCGACAGAGCAATCCATCGATAGCTTCAGGAGATTCCCATGCGTGACTTCGTTCGCTTCCCCATTGCCGCGCTCGCAAGCGCTGGGACCGAACGCACAATCGGGCAAAACTTCACGGCAGCGTCGAAGGGGATCGCGAACCTGATAGAAGGCTACTTCTGCGATCGAGGTGAGGCATTGCGTATGCACCGGATCTATTTCGCCAACGACAAAAGGTCTTCAAAACTCCGCCGACAATTATTTTGATCGCCGGAAGAACCGCTCCCGGCGTCGAGCCGATTATCGCTCTTTCTTTTGAAACTCATGCTTCAAACGCAAAAACGCCGTCCCTTTTGGGGACGGCGTTTTTGTGTAGTCATCGATGAAGAGGGGGTTGATCTGTCCTTTGCAGGCCTGGCAGCGACCTACTCTCCCAGGGCTTAAGCCATAGTACCATTGGCGCTGAGGAGTTTAACGGCCGAGTTCGGAATGGGATCGGGTTGGGGCTCCTCGCTAGAACCACCAGGCCGGCGAAAGACAGAGATACGAAGCAATTTGGTCAATCGTCACACGCGAATGCGTGTGGACATTGAAAATGAGAGCAATCAAGCCAATCGAACGATTAGTACCGGTAAGCTGCATGCATTGCTGCACTTCCACACCCGGCCTATCAACGTGGTCGTCTTCCACGGTTCTCAAGGGAATACTCGTTTTGAGGTGGGTTTCCCGCTTAGATGCCTTCAGCGGTTATCCCGTCCGTACATAGCTATGCTGCACTGCCGCTGGCGCGACAACAGCTCCACCAGAGGTACGTTCATCCCGGTCCTCTCGTACTAGGGACAAATCCTCTCAATATTCCAACACCCACGGCAGATAGGGACCGAACTGTCTCACGACGTTCTGAACCCAGCTCACGTACCACTTTAATCGGCGAACAGCCGAACCCTTGGGACCTTCTCCAGCCCCAGGATGTGATGAGCCGACATCGAGGTGCCAAACGACGCCGTCGATATGGACTCTTGGGCGTCATCAGCCTGTTATCCCCGGCGTACCTTTTATCCGTTGAGCGATGGCCCACCCACGCGGGACCACCGGATCACTATGACCGACTTTCGTCTCTGCTCGACTTGTTGGTCTCGCAGTCAGGCAGGCTTATGCCATTATACTCGACGAACGATTTCCGACCGTTCTGAGCCTACCTTCGCACGCCTCCGTTACTCTTTGGGAGGCGACCGCCCCAGTCAAACTGCCCACCATGCGCTGTCCCGGTTCCGGATGACGGAACGCGGTTAGATATCCATAACCATTAGGGTGGTATTTCACATTGCGACTCCACCCGAGCTGGCGCCCGAGCTTCAAAGTCTACCACCTATTCTACACAAACAGTCACGAATACCAGCGCAAAGCTACAGTAAAGGTGCACGGGGTCTTTCCGTCTGACCGCAGGAACCCCGCATCTTCACGGGGAATTCAATTTCACTGAGTCTATGTTGGAGACAGCGGGGAAGTCATTACGCCATTCGTGCAGGTCGGAACTTACCCGACAAGGAATTTCGCTACCTTAGGACCGTTATAGTTACGGCCGCCGTTTACCGGGGCTTCAATTCAGAGCTTGCACTCCTCCTCTTAACCTTCCGGCACCGGGCAGGCGTCAGACCCTATACGTCATCTTGCGATTTCGCAGAGCCCTGTGTTTTTGCTAAACAGTTGCCACCCCCTGGTCTGTGCCCCTCTCGACAGCTTGCGCTGACGAAAGGCCCCCTTATCCCGAAGTTACGGAGGTAAATTGCCGAGTTCCTTCAACATAGTTCTCTCAAGCGCCTTGGTATACTCTACCAGTCCACCTGTGTCGGTTTCGGGTACGGTCTAATGTGGAGGCTATTTCCTGGAACCCCTTCGAGGCCTGACCAATCCAATAAGGTCAGACAACACACGGGATTCGTCACCATCCACTGGCTCACGAATATTCACGTGATTCCCATCGACTACGCCTTTCGGCCTCGCCTTAGGGACCGGCTAACCCTGCGAAGATTAACTTTACGCAGGAACCCTTGGACTTTCGGCGACAGTGTCTTTCACACTGTTTGTCGTTACTCATGCCAGCATTCGCACTTCTGATACCTCCAGGCGCCCTCACGGGTCACCCTTCGCAGGCTTACAGAACGCTCCGCTACCGCGTGCACATAGTGCACACCCTAAGCTTCGGCTCGTGGCTTGAGCCCCGTTACATCTTCGGCGCAGAAACCCTTATTTAGACCAGTGAGCTGTTACGCTTTCTTTAAAGGATGGCTGCTTCTAAGCCAACCTCCTGGTTGTTTTGGGATTTCCACATCCTTTCCCACTTAGCCACGAATTAGGGGCCTTAGCTGTAGGTCCGGGTTGTTTCCCTCTCCACGACGGACGTTAGCACCCGCCGTGTGACTCCCGGATATTGCTCTCAGGTATTCGGAGTTTGGTTGGGTTTGGTAAGACGGTAAGTCCCCCTAGCCCATCCAGTGCTCTACCCCCTGAGGCATTCATCCGAGGCGATACCTAAATATCTTTCGCGGAGAACCAGCTATTTCCCAGTTTGATTGGCCTTTCACCCCTAACCACAAGTCATCGGAGTCTTTTTCAACAGACACCCGTTCGGTCCTCCAGTGAGTGTTACCTCACCTTCAACCTGCTCATGGCTAGATCACTAGGTTTCGGGTCTAATACAACGAACTTGGCGCCCTATTAAGACTCGCTTTCGCTACGCCTACACCTATCGGTTTAAGCTTGCTCGTTAAATTAAGTCGCTGGCCCATAATACAAAAGGTACGATGTCACCCAGAACGTATCTTGGGCTCCATCTGTTTGTAGGTGTCCGGTTTCAGGTCTATTTCACTCCCCTCGTCGGGGTGCTTTTCACCTTTCCCTCACGGTACTGGTTCACTATCGGTCGCTGAGGAGTACTTAGGCTTGGAGGGTGGTCCCCCCATGTTCAGACAGGATTTCACGTGTCCCGCCTTACTCGAGCATAAATGTTTGCATTACCCATACGGGGCTATCACCCTCTGAGGCCCTGCTTTCCTGACAGGTTCTGGTTGTCTCACATTTATGACTGGCCTGGTCCGCGTTCGCTCGCCACTACTAGCGGAGTCTCGGTTGATGTCCTTTCCTCCAGGTACTTAGATGTTTCAGTTCCCTGGGTTCGCTTAAAACCTCCTATGTATTCAGAGATTTCATACCTTCGCTTGATAACCGAAAATCCAAAACCTCACGGCTTGGTTTGCACCAAGACACAAGGCCTTGGAGTTTCGGCTATCGAAGGTGGGTTTCCCCATTCGGAAATCTATGGATCAAAGCTCCTTCGCAGCTCCCCATAGCTTATCGCAGCGTAGCACGTCCTTCATCGCCTCTCAGCGCCAAGGCATCCACCGAACACCCTTAAGGCACTTGATTGCTCTCATTATCAATATCCACACACTCGGCAGAATGTTGCTCGCATGAGGCTCCTTTCGGAACGCCTGCAAACGGATATTGATTAGAAAGACCAGATTGCTTCGTAAGATCGAACCGATAGCGAGGCGGTCAAGCTTCGCTAAAAGGATCATTTTACAACTCGATCATCTTGCGATGAGCGAGCGCCGAAAATGATCCGGAGATAATGCAAGTCCCACAATGTTTGCCTCACAGCAAACCCTGCGATCCAAGCTCGGATCGATCTCCTCTTCACGATGTCAGAAATCACGCAAGCCAGCGTTTTTGGTGAAAACACTGAATGCGAAACGATGTTTCGCGGACATAAAACAGGCGCCTCCCGTATGGAGCACACTGTGAACACAACGACCAATCTCGTTGATCAAACTCATCGCCTCAACCAAACTTCTGGTGGAGGCAGACGGGATCGAACCGACGACCTCATGCTTGCAAAGCACGCGCTCTCCCAGCTGAGCTATGCCCCCGTTCCAGAAGACGAATGCTCAACGCAAAGACTAAAGCGTTGTTGCAAGATGCGATGTCGTGACGTGAGCGCAGCAGTCTCAATACAGAGACGCGCAAAGATGGTGGGCCTGGGAAGACTTGAACTTCCGACCTCACGCTTATCAAGCGCGCGCTCTAACCAACTGAGCTACAAGCCCTAACGACGAGAGGCTCGTTGGCGCGACGTCGCATCATGCAACGTGCATTGCTCAACGCCGCCCCTGGCGCGTGTTCGTCCGCGAAGAAAGAGAAACGAAGACGGCGGTGTCCCGCCAATGGAGCTCAACGATCTGGCGATCTGTTGGCCCCTGAATGTTTCTAAAACGATCCGATAGACGCCGAAGCAATCTGAAGGACCATCCTTAGAAAGGAGGTGATCCAGCCGCAGGTTCCCCTACGGCTACCTTGTTACGACTTCACCCCAGTCGCTGACCCTACCGTGGCCGGCTGCCCCCTTTCGGTTAGCGCACCGTCTTCAGGTAAAACCAACTCCCATGGTGTGACGGGCGGTGTGTACAAGGCCCGGGAACGTATTCACCGTGGCATGCTGATCCACGATTACTAGCGATTCCAACTTCATGGGCTCGAGTTGCAGAGCCCAATCCGAACTGAGACGGCTTTTTGAGATTTGCTAGGGCTTGCGCCTTTGCTTCCCATTGTCACCGCCATTGTAGCACGTGTGTAGCCCAGCCCGTAAGGGCCATGAGGACTTGACGTCATCCCCACCTTCCTCGCGGCTTATCACCGGCAGTCTCCTTAGAGTGCTCAACTAAATGGTAGCAACTAAGGACGGGGGTTGCGCTCGTTGCGGGACTTAACCCAACATCTCACGACACGAGCTGACGACAGCCATGCAGCACCTGTCACCGGTCCAGCCGAACTGAAGGAATCCATCTCTGGAAACCGCGACCGGGATGTCAAGGGCTGGTAAGGTTCTGCGCGTTGCGTCGAATTAAACCACATGCTCCACCGCTTGTGCGGGCCCCCGTCAATTCCTTTGAGTTTTAATCTTGCGACCGTACTCCCCAGGCGGAATGCTTAAAGCGTTAACTGCGCCACTGAAAAGTAAACTTTCCAACGGCTGGCATTCATCGTTTACGGCGTGGACTACCAGGGTATCTAATCCTGTTTGCTCCCCACGCTTTCGTGCCTCAGCGTCAGTATCGGGCCAGTGAGCCGCCTTCGCCACTGGTGTTCTTGCGAATATCTACGAATTTCACCTCTACACTCGCAGTTCCACTCACCTCTCCCGAACTCAAGATCTTCAGTATCAAAGGCAGTTCTGGAGTTGAGCTCCAGGATTTCACCCCTGACTTAAAGACCCGCCTACGCACCCTTTACGCCCAGTGATTCCGAGCAACGCTAGCCCCCTTCGTATTACCGCGGCTGCTGGCACGAAGTTAGCCGGGGCTTATTCTTGCGGTACCGTCATTATCTTCCCGCACAAAAGAGCTTTACAACCCTAGGGCCTTCATCACTCACGCGGCATGGCTGGATCAGGCTTGCGCCCATTGTCCAATATTCCCCACTGCTGCCTCCCGTAGGAGTTTGGGCCGTGTCTCAGTCCCAATGTGGCTGATCATCCTCTCAGACCAGCTACTGATCGTCGCCTTGGTGAGCCGTTACCTCACCAACTAGCTAATCAGACGCGGGCCGATCTTTCGGCGATAAATCTTTCCCCGTAAGGGCTTATTCGGTATTAGCACAAGTTTCCCTGTGTTGTTCCGAACCAAAAGGTACGTTCCCACGCGTTACTCACCCGTCTGCCGCTGACGTATTGCTACGCCCGCTCGACTTGCATGTGTTAAGCCTGCCGCCAGCGTTCGCTCTGAGCCAGGATCAAACTCTCAAGTTGGACTTGAACTTTGAACCGGCTGATCACAACGTTTGACGAGGTCCCACCATTCTTGTCGACCGAAGCCGACAGCCATCTACGATTCACATCGTTGATAGCGATGGTGTAACCTTTAAAACGTGTACCGCCGAAGTCTTTCGTCCGGTCTCAATCCCCAAAAGCCGAAGCTCTCAAAAACCAAGACCCGCAAGGACTCCGCCGTCCACGTTTCTCTTTCTTCATCTTTACTTGTCAAACAGCCCGGAACCCGAAGGTCCCAAAACCACCCAAAGCCGGGCAGTCATAAAATTCCAACGATCTCTGTCTATAAGAGATCCCAGCAACCTCTTCCGACGCCAATTAACAACCGACAACTATCGGCTGTTGATTTACTCATCAGAGAGAGGAGCTTAACGGGCACGGAAGCCCGCCTGGGCAATTCGCCCCGGCGCCGCCGCGCTCAGTGGCCGGTTTATAAGCCCCCCGAAGTCGGCTTGTCAACGCCATCTGTCAACAAATCGTCGCATCGCGTTCGACAAAACCGAATCGCGCAAGAAGTGCTGATTTATCAGGGGGTGAGCCGTACTTGAGCCACATTCCTGCGACGTTCTTCTCCCCCAGCGATGCCCTTACCGTGCAAAACTTTTTTGGAAAAATTTGCTCGGTCGAGCTCGAAAAAGTCGCCGGGAGCCTGGGAAGCACCGGCGAGGTCCAGGGCACGAGGCATCAACGAGGCGAACAGCATTGACGTAACCCCGTCTGACCAGCACTTTGGGGCATGGTGGGGTTGCTTCGATGAAGACAACGAGGAATCTCGGGCTCTCACAAGGGCCGCATTCGGGATGCACCACACTCGTTGACCAATGAAAGACTTTGGGGGGAAGGCGGTTTGAGCCACGGGATGTCACGCGGGGGAAACTATGGCCGTGCCGGGATCATTGATCTCGGACATGAGCCCCCGCTTTCAGTTGATGGCTCGGAAGCCGCTGTTATCGATCGCCGCCGCGTATCCGTACAGTGGTTTAGCGGCACGATTCTCACGGGTCTGTGCGGCGCGGCTCTGATCGGCGGCGCCGTTTTTGCGTCTCTCGATGGCGAGATGACGTTCGCCAAACTCCCCGAACATGTCGAAGGCGCACTGCGCGGAGCGTTCGGCGCCAGCGACAAGGCAAGCGTCGCCCGCAAGAGCGACCGGCTGCCGCCGCCAAGTGATTCGGCTGCCGCACGTCAGGTGATTCGGGTCTCGACGGCGACCCGCGCGGGCAACCGCGAGGTGATGCGCGTGCGTCCCTTCGTGCGAATCGCCGGCAATTTGTCCCTCGCGACGAGCGACCTCTCCGCGAAAATCCCACCTTTTAACGCCCAACGCCTTCTGACCGACGTCGGCTCCGCCACCCCTACGGATAGCGATGACCAACAAACCGCCAGCGCCGCCGAGCCGGATGCCGAAGTTTCGTTCGTGACGCGCGATCTGACCGCGGTCCTGCCGCGCGCTAAAATCGCAGCCAATGTTGCGATCGACGAAGTTCTGATGCGGGTGCGTGACGCCTCGACCTGGCGCGGCAACAGCGCGGTCCGTTACGCGTCCACCATGCCGACCGACCTGAAGATGGCCTATGCGGCGGAAGGCACGCCGGATCCCTATGCCGGTTTCGAAACCCGCGTCGTGCCTGAAAACGTGACGCTGCTGCCGAAGACCAAAGATCAGATCACCGGCGGCAATCCGGTTGGCGAACGTATCCACATCGTCAAGAAGGGCGATTCCGTCCAAAGCGTCCTGCGCGATTTGGGGGCAACGCCCGGGGAAGCGCAGGCTATCGCCAACAATCTCGGTGCCCGCGGTCGCGATGGCGGCCTGAAGGAAGGCCAGAAATTGCGGATCCTGATGGCTCCGGCCGGTCCCGGGCAACAGCGCCAGCAGCCGGTGCGTGTGATCGTGGCCAACGACGCCAACATCGAAGCCGTCGCCGCGCTGTCCGACCTCGGAAAGTACGTGGCTGTCGATGTGCAAAGCTTCAACAGTGTCACCGAAACCGCCAGCAAGAGCGACGACGATGACGACGATGACGATGACGGCACCGGCGTGCGGCTCTATCAAAGCATTTACGAGACGGCGCTTCGCAACAAAGTCCCCACCACTGTCATCGAGGACATGATTCGCATCTATTCCTACGATGTGGACTTCCAGCGCAGGGTTCAGGCTGGCGATTCGTTCGAGGTCTTCTTCGCAGGCGAAGACGAGACCCCGGCAGTCAGCAACGAAAAGAACGAAGTGCTCTACGCGGCCCTCACCGTCGGCGGCGAGACCAAAAAATATTATCGCTTCCAGACGCCTGATGATTCGGTCGTCGATTACTACGACGAGACCGGCAAGAGCGCGAAGAAGTTCCTGGTCCGCAAGCCGGTCAACAATGCGATCATGCGCTCAGGCTTCGGCGGCCGCCGCCACCCGATCCTCGGCTACACCAAGATGCATACCGGTGTGGACTGGGCTGCTCCTTACGGCACCCCGATTTTCGCCTCCGGCAACGGTGTCATCGAGAAGGCCCAGTGGGAAGGCGGCTATGGCAAGTACATCAAGATTAAACATCCGAACGGGTATGAGACCGCTTACGGCCACATGACGGCCTTCGCCAAGGGCATGGAGCCTGGCAAACGCGTCAATCAGGGTCAGGTCATCGGCTTCGTCGGCTCCACCGGCCTCTCGACCGGCGCCCACGTCCACTACGAAATTTTGGTCAACGGCCGATTCGTCGACCCGATGCGCGTCAAGCTTCCGCGCGGCCGGTCGCTTGATGGTCCGCTGCTGTCGAATTTCGAGACGGAACGCGACCGCATCGACAACATGATGGCGAATCGCCCCGGTGGCCGCCCAGCTCCGCAGGCAGCCAAGGGCCAAAAGACCGCCCTGGCGGGCGACCGCTAATTTTCACCATCGTTCTGAGCTGATTCGCTGAGGAAATACGGCTGGATGTCTCCAGCCGTATTGAAGCAGCCTAATTAGTGCAGTCGGCCCTTTGGCATGGCCGCCGCCGGCTCCGCCTTCGCTGGCTTGCCGTTGAAGGTCAGCCCGGTGTCATTCGCCGAGATCGCAACCGTCTCACCGTCGTGGATCTGCCCCGCGAGAATCATCTCGGCAAGTGGATCCTGGACGGCACGCTGGATCGTCCGCTTCAGCGGGCGAGCCCCGTAAGCCGGATCCCAGCCTTTCGCAGCGAGCCAGTCGCGCGCCTTGTCGTCCAGCGAGAGCGTGATCTTGCGATCTTCCAAGAGCCGCGAGAGCCGCTGCATCTGGATATCGACAATGCGCCCCATCTCGCTCCTCTGCAGCCGATGGAACAGGATGATCTCATCGACGCGATTGAGGAACTCGGGCCGGAAGCTCGAGCGGACGATAGCCATGACCTCATCGCGCACGGTGCTGGTATCTTCGCCCTCCGCCTGCCCGACCAGATATTCCGAGCCGAGATTCGACGTCATGATGATCAGCGTGTTGCGGAAGTCGACCGTGCGGCCCTGACCATCGGTCAGGCGCCCATCGTCGAGCACCTGGAGAAGCACGTTGAAGACATCAGGGTGTGCCTTCTCGATCTCGTCAAACAGCACGACCTGATACGGTCTGCGCCGCACCGCTTCGGTCAATGCGCCGCCCTCGTCATAACCGACATAGCCCGGAGGCGCACCGATCAGCCGTGCGACCGAGTGCTTTTCCATGTATTCGGACATGTCCATGCGAACGAGCGCAGTCTCGTCATCGAACAGGTATTCCGCGAGCGCTTTCGTCAACTCGGTTTTGCCGACGCCGGTGGGACCTAAGAACATGAACGAGCCGATCGGCCGGTTTGGATCCTGGAGACCCGCACGTGAGCGGCGGACAGCGGTCGACACAGCTCCAACGGCCTCGGCCTGACCGATGACGCGTTCAGCAAGCTGCAGCTCCATCTTGAGCAACTTCTCGCGTTCGCCCTCTAACATCTTGTCGACCGGAATTCCGGTCCAACGGGAGACGACCTGAGCGACGTGATTTGCGGTGACGGCTTCCTCAAGCACGGCCCCGCCGGCCCGCTCGCTGTCCTCAAGGTCCTTCAATCGCTTCTCGAGCGACGGAATGCGCCCATACGCCAATTCGCCGGCCTTCTGATACTCGCCACGCCGCTGCGCATCGGTCAGTTCCTGGCGCGCCTGCTCCAGCTCGCTTTTGACCTTCTGCGCGTCCGACAGCTTGCTGCGCTCCGCCTGCCATTTGGTGGTGAGCGCATCGGCCTTCTCTTCCAGATCGGCAAGTTCCTTCTCCAGGCGCTGAAGACGGTCCTTCGACGCCGAATCGGTTTCCTTTCTCAAGGCCTCCTGCTCGATCTTCAATCGCACAATCTCGCGGTCGATGTTGTCGAGTTCTTCCGGCTTGGAATCGATCTGCATCTTCAGCCGCGCGGCGGCCTCGTCGATCAGATCGATCGCCTTGTCCGGCAGGAAGCGGTCGGTGATGTAGCGGTTGGAAAGCATCGCGGCAGAGACGATCGCGGAGTCCGTGATGCGGACACCGTGATGCAGCTCATACTTTTCCTTCAACCCACGCAGGATCGAAACCGCGTCTTCGACGGTCGGCTCGCTGACGAACACCGGCTGGAAGCGGCGAGCGAGCGCGGCATCCTTCTCGACGTGCTTGCGATATTCATCGAGCGTGGTCGCGCCGATGCAGTGAAGTTCACCGCGCGCCAGTGCGGGCTTCAGGAGATTGGACGCATCCATCGCGCCATCCGCCTTGCCGGCACCAACGAGCGTGTGCATCTCGTCGATGAAGAGGATGATCTGACCATCTGAGCCGGTGACCTCGTTTAGAACGGCCTTCAGACGCTCCTCGAACTCGCCGCGATATTTTGCACCGGCAATCAGCGCACCGAGATCGAGCGACAGCAGCTTCTTGTCCTTCAGGCTTTCCGGCACGTCACCGTTGACGATGCGCAATGCGAGACCTTCCACGATCGCGGTCTTGCCCACGCCGGGTTCGCCGATCAGCACGGGATTATTCTTGGTACGACGTGAGAGCACCTGGATCGTGCGGCGGATTTCCTCGTCACGGCCGATCACCGGATCGAGTTTGCCGTCACGCGCCGCCTGCGTCAGATCGCGCGCATATTTTTTCAACGCGTCATACGCATTCTCTGCGGTCGCGCTGTCAGCCGTACGGCCCTTGCGTAACGCATTGATCGCGGCATTTAAATTTTGCGGGGTGACCCCGCCCTTGGCGAGCAGGCTGCCCGCCTCGCTGTCCTTGTCGAGCGCCAGCGCAAGCAACAGCCGTTCAACGGTGACGAAGCTGTCGCCGGCTTTGTCGGCCGCCTGTTCGGCAGCATCGAGAGCACGTGCGGTCGCCGGTGCAAGATAGACCTGCCCCGCACCAGAACCCGAAACTTTTGGAAGCTTGTTGAGAGCATCCTCGGTGGCCTTGAGAATGGCCCGAGAATTTCCGCCGGACCGATCGATCAAGCCGCCGGCTAGGCCTTCGCTGTCGTCCAGCAAGACCTTGAGGATGTGGAGAGGCGTGAACTGTTGATGGCCCTCACGCACGGCCAATGACTGTGCCGACTGGATGAATCCCTTCACACGGTCGGTGTATTTCTCGACGTTCATTCTGTGTCCCTCAGCCTGCCATCCTGCCCCGAAAGCACAAGATCGGCATCTTCAATGGGTTTCCCGTCCGACGTTGATATTCGTCAACCCGAAACGGGGGACCGGCGCCTCGGCCGGCTTGACCCAAATGTGGGAACCCAGAACCGCCCGGGAAAGAGGCAGGACCAAAAATTCGTCGGAAAACGCGCGCCGGAGCGGGAACTTGGAGAAAATCAGCGCAGAAATACGACGGCCCTAGGCCTGCCTTCAGTCCCGAGCGGTCGCCGGCGGCGTATGGACCGCCGGTAACCATCGAACCGTCAGCTGGACGGCATGACGTAGGCGTAGACGCGCCCACGCGAATAGGTCGCTTCAGCGACGCGATGACCATGATTGCCGGAGATGATGATCGGGTTACCCTTCTCATCAACACCGCTCACAACACCGACATGGCCGCCACCACGACGACTCATCACTGCAATCGCGCCAACTTGCGGCCCGGACACGCGGTGACCGTAGCTGGCAAATGAACGCGCCATGTCCGACCCCGTGCCCGTGTGACCCGAGCGCTGCAGAACGAAATTCATGAAACGTGCGCACCACAGCGAGCTGCGGCCGGTCGGATTGCCGCCGATGTAACGGCGAGCTTCCGCGACAACATCAGACACGACGCCAAAGCTGCCCGCACTTTGAGGCGCTTGATTTTCGCTCAGCTCAGCATGCTGTGCACGTCCGTGCCGGACGTGGCGATAGCGATGATGTCTGCTGATGTGATTGTTGGCGTGGTGTGAGTGAAAATGCCGACTTGCACCGTGGTGTGGCCTCGCCGAGGCCGGTGTCGCGACAGCGACGATTGCCAGTGAGCACAATGCAACTGCAGTGAGCGCGCCTGGCCGGCGAAACGCATTACTTACTTTCATTCATGGTCCTCGTTACACCCCCAACTTCCGCCGCTCCAAATTCTCGGAGCGACATGCGAGAGCGGGCGTGTAACGGGCCGGATATGGCAGAAAAAAGACAATTAGGCTCAAAGTGGCTGTGAACAGCACAGCTATGCGCCACGCGCTTATCGCATGATAACTTAGCGGGTGATGTTAACGAATTTGGCCTCGTTCTGGCCGTTTACGTTAATCGCGGCGGCTCAGCAAAAACACGCCCTGCTCGCCAAACATGTTCCAGAACCACCACGGTGCATTGAGACGCAACGGTTGGCCGTAGAGATCAAGCGCGACAGCGCGCTCCATCTTCACGTGGATTTCATCGCAGAGCTGCACGAAATCCTTGATGGTGCAGAAATGAATATTCGGCGTGTCGTACCACGTCGCGGGAAGATTTTCGGTGCGTGGCATCTGCCCTTTAACCAGCAGCTGAAGCCGCATCTTCCAGTGACCGAAGTTCGGAAACGAGACGATTGCTTTTTGTCCGATGCGCAAAAGATTTTCCAGCACCACGCGGGGCTGACGCGTCGCCTGCAACGTCTGAGACAAAATCACATAATCGAACGAGTCGTCGGGATAGTTGACGAGGTCGGTGTCTGCGTCGCCTTGCACCACTGCAAGTCCTTTGGCGACACAGCGATTCACGCCCTCACGAGATAATTCGATACCGCGGCCGTCAACGCCACGCGTCTCGAGCAGCTGAAGCAGATCGCCTTCGCCGCAGCCAACGTCGAGCACCTTGGCACCGGGCTCCACCATCTGCGCGACCAACAAGTGATCGCTGCGATAGCCTTCCTCGCTGACCGGAAGCCGCGCCGTTAAACGAAATGCCTGATCCTGCATCGCCATGTTAGCGGCTCACCGATGAAAGGCCGTGCGCGGACGCAGCCGATTCCAGGAATGCGCGAGAGATATCGATGAATTCAGGCACATCGAGCAGGAATGCATCGTGGCCGCGATCGGTCTCGATCTCGGCGAACGATACACGCGCATTGCTGGCGTTAAGAGCATGGACGACCGCGCGGGATTCCGATGTCGGGAACAGCCAGTCGCTGGTGAATGACACAACGCAGAAGCGCGTGCGTGTGCCGCGCCAGGCTTCTGCCAGAACGCCCTGGTGATCAGCGCCAATATCAAAATAGTCCATTGCGCGGGTGAGATACAGATAACTGTTGGCATCGAAGCGCTCGACGAACGACGATCCCTGATGGCGCAGATAACTCTCCACCTCGAAATCCGCATCAAATGAAAACGTCGGCATCTCGCGATCCTGCAACCGCCGGCCAAATTTTCGATGCAAGGCTGCGTCCGAAAGATAAGTGATGTGCGCCGCCATGCGCGCCACACCAAGTCCGCGGCGCGGATGAGAACCCGTCTCGAAATAACGTCCGCTGCTCCAATCCGGATCAGCCATTACAGCCTGACGGCCCAACTCATGAAACGCGATGTTCTGCGCCGAATGCCGTGTACTGCAGGCGACTGCGAGTGCAGAGAACACACGTTCCGGATAAGCCGTCGTCCACTGCAGCGTCTGCATGCCACCCATCGATCCGCCGACAACAGCAAACAGTTTCTCGATGCCGAGATAGTCGATCAGCATCGCCTGTGCGCGCACCATGTCAGGGATCGTAATGACTGGAAAATCCAGCCCCCATAGTTTGCCGGTCGCAGGATTGGTCGATGACGGTCCGGTGCTGCCCATGCAGCCGCCGACGACGTTGGAGCAGATGATGAAGTAACGATTGGTGTCGATGGGTTTGCCAGGACCAACAAGCGTCTGCCACCACCCCGCCTTGCCAGTGACTGGATGGACATTTGCGACGTGCTGATCTCCTGTCAACGCATGACAGATCAGGATTGCATTCGAGCGGTCAGCATTGAGCTGGCCGTAGGTCTGATAGGCGATCTGAAATGGGGCGAGATCAACGCCGCTATCGAGCCGCAACGGCTTGTCTGCGCCGAACTGCGCCACCTGCGAAGACGGATGATCTGCCTCATGCGCGCGTTCGCCAGGCTGCACCGTCGGGGGCTTGAGCGGCTGAATATTTACCATACCAACACGGGCCTCTCAGGAAGTCGCTACAACCGACACCGAATTCAGGCCATAAAAAACCGGCCTGAACTGACGTTCGGCCGGGATCCCTTTCATCCCCGGCCTGTTTAGCGAGTTGTTTAACGTGGCTGCAAGCCGGCCGGCTCAAATGACCACGGGATTGCCCCAAAAGTAGTGCTCAACGAGGCCTCCGTCAAGGTAAGCACCGGAACGGCCTCGCTAAAGGGGCAATGTTTTCTTTGCTTTCACGGGGCGCGGCTCCTATCAATGGCGCCAGCCAGCCTCCTTGCAGGACCGACTTCCACCGCGGCTTTCGGGCTGCAAATTGAAATTTTGATCCCATGTCCAAAGAGCCCACGCCCCCCATTTCGCTGCAGGACCTTCGCCGCGAAATCGATCACATCGACGAGCACGTGCACGGCCTGCTGATGCAGCGTGGCGACATCATCGATCGCCTCATCTCGGTGAAGAAGACCCAGGAAGTCGGCTCCGCGTTCCGTCCTGCACGCGAAGCCGACATGATGCGCCGGCTTGCGCAACGTCATCGCGGCATCTTGCCGCTCGACACGGTCGAGAGCATCTGGCGCGTTATCATCTCGACGTTCACTTACGTCCAGGCACCGTTTTCGCTGCACGCAGATTTATCTGGCGGCGAGTCCGCCATGCGGGATTCCGCACGCTTCCATTTTGGCTTCACGGTGCCGTTCGTCGCGCATTTCAGTGCGGCCGCAGCGGTGGATGCCGGCGCAAAATCGAAAGGCGACCTCGCACTGGTCTCTGCCACGAGCAGCCGCGAGCCTTGGTGGCTGACACTTGAACCCGAGAGTGCACCGAAGATCATCGCGCGCCTGCCCTTCATCGAACGCGCAGACCATCCAGCGGCACTGCCGGTGTTCGTTGTCTCGCGTGTCGCAGCGGATGCGATGGTCACCGAGATCGAAATGTGGAGCGTCCGTGTCTCGGGCTGGAGCGCCGACGTTGCCCGCGCGCTGTCGCCGTTCTCCGAGATTATCGCAGTTCCCGATAAAGCCTCGGACGGTGCGGCGCTGCTGGTGTCTGTGCCAGGCCCCGGGGGGTTGGACAAGATAACCTCTGCGCTGATCGCAGCCGGGGCATCCGTGCGCTCTTCGGCTCTCGTCGGGGGCCATGCAACACGCTATACGGTGCCAGCAAACGGCGCACCTAAAGCCTAAGACCTTATTCTTTCTGGAGTTGAGTTGATGTCACGTCCCGTGCCGAACCCCGGCATTCTCGATATCGCACCCTATACGCCCGGCAAAAGCGGAGCGGGGCTGAGCGGGCGCATTTTCAAATTGTCGGCGAATGAAACTCCGCTGGGCTCATCGCCCAAGGCGATTGAAGCGTTCAAATCTGCTGCCAACCACCTCGAGGACTACCCCGAAGGATCGTCGCGCGCGCTGCGTGAAGCCATCGGCCGCACCTACGGCCTCGATCCCAACCACATCATCTGTGGTGCGGGTTCGGATGAGCTTCTGAATCTGCTCGCGCACACCTATCTCGGCCAGGGCGATGAGGCGATCCACACCACGCACGGGTTTCTGGTGTACCCGATCGCGACCATGGCGAGCGGCGCCATCAACGTCATCGCGCCGGAAAAGAATTTTACGGCGGACGTCGACTCCATCCTCAACGCCGTGACGCCACGCACCAAGATGGTGTGGCTGGCGAACCCGAACAATCCTACCGGCACCTATGTGCCATTCGACGAAGTAAAGCGCCTGCGTGCAGGATTGCCGTCGCATGTCCTGCTGGTGATCGATGCGGCGTATTCCGAATATGTCCTGCGCAACGATTACGAGGCTGGCATCGAGATGGTTTCGACCACCGACAATACGGTGATGACGCGCACCTTCTCGAAGATTCACGGCCTTGCCGCGCTGCGCGTCGGCTGGATGTACGGTCCGGCGAACATTATCGATGCCGTCAACCGCATCCGAGGTCCGTTCAATGTGAGCACACCGGCCACACTGGCCGCGATCGCCTCATTGGAGGACACCGCGCATCAAGAGACGTCCCGCGCTCACAACGAGAAGTGGCGTGGGTGGCTGACCGACGAAGTCGGCAAGCTTGGGCTCACTGTGACGCCAAGCGCTGCTAACTTCATCCTGATTCATTTCCCGCAGGACGCAGGCAAGACCGCGGAGGATGCGGACGCATTCCTCACCAAGCGTGGATTGATCCTGCGCGCGCTGAAGAACTACAAGCTGCCGCATGCGTTGCGCATGACGGTCGGCACCGAGGAAGCCAACCGCTCGGTGGTCGAAGCGCTCACCGAATTCATGGGGCAAAAATAACGTGAACAACGCGCCGCAATTCGCACGGGTCACAGTCATCGGGCTCGGCCTGATCGGCTCGTCAATTGTCCGCGCCGTGAAGCAGCTCGGCCTCGCGGGCGAGCTGGTCGCGACTGACGCTTCACCACAGGTCCAAGAAAGAGCTGTAGAGCTAAAACTCGCGGACCAGGTCGCGACCACCAATGCGGAGGCCGTGAAGGACTCCGATCTGGTCATTGTCTGCGTGCCTGTCGGCGCCTGTGGCGATGTCGCCGCGAGCATCGGCCCGCATCTCAAAGCTGGCGCGATCGTGTCCGACGTCGGCTCCGTCAAGGGTATGATCCTGCGCGAAATGTCGCCGCATTTGCCAAAGACGGTTCACTTCATTCCCGCTCATCCGGTGGCAGGCACTGAACACTCCGGTCCCGATGCGGGCTTCGCCGAACTGTTCATCAACCGCTGGTGCATCCTGACTCCACCACCTGGATCCGATCCATCCGCCGTGGAAAAGCTCGCAGAATTCTGGCGCGCGCTCGGAGCCAACGTCGAGACCATGGCCGCGGATCACCACGACCTGGTGCTTGCGGTTACCAGTCATCTGCCGCATTTGATCGCCTACACGATTGTCGGCACCGCCGACGAGCTTGAAGACGTCACGCGCTCGGAAGTGCTGAAATTCTCCGCCGGCGGTTTTCGCGATTTCACGCGTATTGCAGCCTCCGACCCCACCATGTGGCGCGACGTATTCCTCGCCAACAAGGACGCGGTGCTCGAGATGCTCGGCGCGTTTCAGGAGGATTTGTCGAAACTTACCCGCGCGATTCGGCGTGGCGACGGCGAAGTGTTATTCGACCAATTCACCCGGACGCGCGCGATCCGCCGCGGCATCGTCAACCTCGGACAGGAAACCGCAAGCGCCGACTTCGGCCGGCCACACGCGAATCTGCCGAAGAAAACGCCAGAAAAATAATCAGAACAGCGGCGGGGTTTGCGCCACCCGAAGCGGACCAATCAACACCGCGCCGTCGACAAACCGCAGCGGAAACGCCAGCGCGCTGCGGCCTTCGAGTGTCGATGGCTTTCCGAGCATATTGATTCCAGCCATCACACCGGCATTGGCGTTCTTGCGCGCGGCATCGCCCAGACCCGGAATGACACGATCGAGTGCACCGATCAGTTTGTTGACGTCCTGTACGTTGACGCCCGCCCCACCACGATTGCCTGGCTGAGCAGCGTTATCGGCAAATAACTTGTCGATCCCGAGCATCGGCACGACCTTCTCCATGCCCGCCACCGTCATCGTCAATTCGCCGTCAAGGTACCCGTTGGGTGTGATGGCAAGTGAGCCCGCAGCAACGGCAATCACGTCTCCCTGCTGTATCCGGGATTGCGTAAAGTCGAGACGCCCGTTGGCGGCCTGAATTTCACGAAAACGCTCCGGCCACGGCTTGGGTGAAAAATCCTTCAGGCCACGGAGTTGTGCGCGAATGTCCGCATCGAACGGCTGCGCGAGAATGGGGTGCAATCCCTGCAAACTTCCGCCGGTGAGCTGGAACGCTGTTTCCACGACCGGATTGTCGCTCAACGAACCTTCCAGCAATCGCGTGTGCAGTTCGAGATGGTTGGCGCGAAGCAGCGGTGTTGGAACGCCACCGTTCATGCGATCGAGCGTCGGGTTGTCGAACGCCATCGAGATCCGTTGCGGCGCGATGGGCAATCCCGCAACGCTTGCCTGACCAAGCGTCCAGTTTGCGCCGAATTGCGGCTCCGGGCCGCCGGTAGCGACTGTCGCCGGGCCGGTAAATTCGGCGATGATTTTGGTTGGATCGTAGATTTGCGCCACGACCAGGATCTGCTTCAGACGCGCCGTCAATCGCGCATCCGCGACCTGCTGTGACGTCTGCGACGTCAGTGTCACCAGCGGGTTATCACAGCGAACTTCCATTCTGAACGGAAAGCCGCCCACAGAGCGCTTGTCACATTCGTAGATTCGTCCGGCCTTGGCCTCACGGGTCCGCCAGCCCTCGAACTGCGCATCAATCTGGGACGCAGCATAGAACCAGAATCCACACCATCCGGCCGCCAGCAGGAAAAACAGTCCCGGTGCGACAAAAACAGGCCAAAGGCGACGGCGCGAAGCGAGTTGAGACGTCTGCATCAGAAACCCCAGAGCACCCGAATTGGGCATTTGAAAGGTGCCATGTGGACTCAAACGGTCTTGAAGTCTAGTGCGGTGGATCTGACGTTCGTATCGGTATTAACAGATGGTCCATCATACGAACGTTAGATCCAAAACCGCACTAGGTTTATGTCTTTGCTAGTGTCCCTTGGATTCTGACATTCGTAAACGAGCTAACCGCAAGCAAATACGAATGTCAGAACCGCGACACTAGTGAGTTGCACACGCTACGGCGTGCTGGTAGGCCATGATGCATGGCCGCAAAAATTCTTTCAGATGCCGAATTTCCCGATGGGGATTTGTGGGTGTTCGGTTATGGCTCCCTGATCTGGAATCCCGGATTTGAATTTCTGGAAAAAAAGCTCGCACGCCTGATCGGCGAGCACCGTTCGCTCTGTATTTATTCGATGGTTCACCGCGGCACCCCCGAAAAGCCGGGGCTTGTGCTGGGCCTTGACCGTGGCGGTGCGTGCCAGGGCATGGCATTCAGGGTGGCCGCAGATAAGCGGCAGGCAACGGTCAAATATCTTCGCGAGCGCGAACAAGCGACCCACGTCTATCGCGAAGTGATGCGCTCGGTCTGGATCGGGAGCGACGCACGGCAGCGCGTCAGTGCGCTCGCCTATGTCGCGGACCGCGGCCACGACCAATATGCGGGACGGCTCTCACTCGACGAGCAATTGCGCCTGGTGCGTCAGGGCCACGGCAACTATGGCCCCAACGACGAATACATCATCGCGACAGTCGCAGCGCTCGAGGCTCAGGGCATTCGTGACGTACCGCTGCACCAGCTTGCAGCGAAGCTCCACGGCGAGGCCGCACTGCATCGGCATGCGTCAGACGAACAATCCAGCGCCTCCTAAGATAGGCCGGATTTTACTTCGCTGGAAAACGCCGACGGTGCAGAGAAGCCGACCAGCCGCACCTGTTCCTCACGACCTGCCTTCACCAAACGATTGGTCGCTTCCTCGATGACGCTGCTCACGCGTTCGGTGAAGGCATCACGCGACAAGCCGGGCTCAATCGGGTCCAGGAATTCAATTACGATCGTGCCTGGATATCGCATGAAAGTACGCCGGGGCCAGAACAGACCGGAATTGAGCGCGACGGGAATGCACGTCACTCCGCAACCAACATAAATCTGGCTGACGCCGGTCTTGTAGCGTGGCGGCGCCCCCACTGCCGTACGCGTCCCTTCCGGGAAAATGATGAGCTGACGTCCGCGCCGCACTTCATCGCGCGCGCGCCGCGCCATTTCGATCAGCGTGCGTGCGCCCGCGCCGCGGTTCACGCCGATCATCTGTGCCTTGCTGAGATACCAGCCGAAGAAGGGCAACCACAGCAGCTCGCGCTTGAGGATATAGAGCGGCTGCTCGAAGAACTGCAGCAGTGCAAAGGTTTCCCATGCAGACTGGTGCTTGGACGCAACGATCAACGGACCTGATGGAATCTTCTCGACACCGCGATATTCGACCTTGGTGTTGCAGATAATGCCCATCAGCCAGATGCTGGTACGTCCCCAGTTCTTGGCAATCCAAATAATGCCCCAGCGCGGCATGAAATAGGTTGGAAGACCAAAGATAACCCAGATCACTGTGTTCAGATAGAAAACGATATTGTAGATCAGCGAACGCAAAAATATCGAAACCATCGAACAATCCGATCAATTGGCGGACGCGGTGGCCGGCTTTCTAGGCGCTGCCGGCGGCTGATTTTCCGTATTCGGTAATCCGCCCTGCCCAACGCCGCCGAACGCCACTCGCATCTCGGCAAACAAGTATTTGACGTATTCCGATAGCAGGAGCCGAAGCGCAGCGCCACTCGTCCACCATGGCTCCTCATGCCATTTCTCGCCTACGACGGCGAACGGAATCAACTCGATATCCGGCATCGAATGCGACAGTTCCACGATGGCGCGCGGCATGTGATAGTTCGATGTCACCACGATCAATGACCGAAAACCGCGTTCGGTGACCCAGCGGCGCGTTTCGGTGGCGTTGCTTCGTGTATTGACCGCGGATCGGTCCAGATCGACGCAGCACATCAATAGCTGCTGACTCTCCGGCAGCGTTCTCTGAATATCACTGAACCCGTTGGTGGGATGAACACCGGAAATCAAAAGACGCTTGCCGTAACCTTCCGCGAGAAGTTCCACGGCGTCGGACACTCGGGATGATCCGCCTGTGAGAACAACGATGCCGTCGGCGTTCCGCGACGGCTTCTGCTCGCTTGGGGGCACAAGCGACAAAAACCACACAAATCCGGCACAGCCCGCAAATATGACAACCGCGACCGCAAAAATCGCCACGCGCCATCGCCACCGCGTCACGGTCCGCGCGCGATCTGCTTCTGAAAAAGATGGGCTGCTGTCACCCTTTGACGTCATGATTTTACTGCGCGATCTCCAATCGCAATTTTACCGCGAAATCCGGCACCGCTGTGACCTCAAAATCGTCGATCAATCAATCTCCTCAAGCGTGGCGAAGAGCGTCCGCCGCGACGCCCAGGCTGTGACAATCGCGATCATGACAGCCTGCAGGCCAAGCATCAGGTATCCCGAAGCCGGCAGCGCGAACGTTCCAAGCAGGGCCGCGAACTGATCGCCGACCGGCGTCCCCGAAAACCAGTTGGCGATCGATTCTGAAAATCCAAACGTCAGCATCGCAGCCAAGCCGCCGATCAAACCGCCTTCCAGACCCAATCGCAGGAAATGCCGGAGGAAATGGTTGGCGATGTAGCGATCCTGCGCACCGACGAAATGCAGCACTTCAACGATCGGCCGGTTGGCCGCCATCGCCCCCCGCGTCGCAAAGGACACGGAGATGACCGTCGCAATGATCACGAGAATGAGAATGCCGGTGCCCGCCAGCACAATCGCGCCGGTCATCGAGCGCATGCGCTCAATCCAGGCGCGGTGATCGTCGATACTCGCCCCCGGCGCAGCTTTCGTAATACTGGTCCGCAGAGCGGTGAAATCAGGCGCACTGCCGGGCGCGACGCGCGCAACCACGAGGCGCGGCACCGGCAGATCGTCCAGCGACAATCCCGTTCCGAGCCACGGCTCCAGCAGTTTCGCCGATTCGTCCTTGCTAAACGGCCGCACTTCAATGATTCCCGGCTGCCCTCGCGCGGCGTCCACAACCGCTTGCGTATCGCGTTCAAGATCCCTTCCGGGCGATGGCCGGATCTGGATGGTCAGTTCGCTCGCCACATCGGACTGCCATTCCGCCGCAGACGCCCGCACCAGCAACACCGCCCCCGTCGTCATCGACGCGAGGAATGTCATGATTGCAACAACCGCAATCAGCGCGCGGCCGGCGATCGATCCGCGCGGAACGATCGGCGACGTGTTGCGCGCATCGGCGGTCACAGCCGATGTTTCGTCGCCGAGATCCCTCATTGCGTAAGACCCATGGCGTTCACATCACTCATAAATATGCAGCCGCGATTCATGCAGCACCATCCGCCGCGCCTCGTATTGATCCATCAGCGCGATGTCGTGGGTCGCGATGATCACGGCGGTGCCGGACTTATTCAACTGGATGAAAAGATTGAGCAGCCGCCGCGCCAGCGACGGGTCCACGTTACCCGTCGGCTCGTCGGCCAGCAGAAGCTGCGGCCGCGCGATGACGGCGCGGGCGATCGCCGCGCGCTGCTTTTCGCCGCCCGATAAAATGGGCGGCAACGCATCCATGCGGTGCCCAAGTCCGACCCATTTCAACAGATCGATCACTTCCTTGCGATAGCTCGACTCGCTCTTTCCCATCACGCGGAACGGCAGCGCGACGTTCTCGTAGGTCGTCATATGTTCGAGCAGCCGGAAATCCTGCAAGACGATACCGATGCGGGAACGCAGCGCCGCACGCGCGTTCTTGTCGAGCAGCGAGACATCCTGACCAAAAATGTTCACGAGACCCCGCGTCGGCCGCAGCGAGAGGAACAGCATGCGCAGCAGTGACGTCTTTCCAGCACCGGAAGGTCCGGTCAAAAACTGGAATGAGCGCGCGGGTATCTGGAACGTCAGGTCGCGCAAAACCTCCGGACCGAGGCCGTAGCGCAAACCAACATTTTCGAACCGGACCAAGTTCAGCTCCGTTCGACAGGACCGATGAAGTCAATGACCGTCCCGCCCCTGAACGAATCGCGTCCTCGGGCGGCTACTTGGCGATGACCGTAAAATGCTTGTGCGGCCGTTATGGTTTCCGGTTCGTTAACGGACGCCGAGTAGCTTCCGGACGGTAACACCTCGGCGATTCGTCCCATGCACATTGTCTGCCCCAATTGTACGACATCCTACGCGGTCGACGCGGCCAATTTCTCCGACGCCGGGCGTCGGGTTCGCTGTGCCCGCTGCCAGGAGGTCTGGCTCGCGAAGCCCCAGGAGGTGGTTGCCACCGCGATGGCAGCCGAAAGCCTGGCAATACAAGGGTTGGCAACACAGTCGACAGCGCCCTCCGAGGGTGATTTCGGATCAGATGCCAGATCAGCCGGTGATGATTGGCAAAATGATGATGCTCCCCATGTGGAGAGCCCCTCTATTTCCGCGGACTGGCCCGAGCCCCAGGCGGCCGAGCCAGTGAATGGAACCGACAGCGGCGGGCCAGCCGAAGCCCAGCAGGACGGCGTGGAGATTCACGACGACCAGGCCGCAGAGCCTGAGAAGACCGGTCGCGCCTCCTCTCTCAAGATTCCGGGCAACTGGGCCGCACGCCTCCCAACCGCATCCACCCTGCCGGCGCTGTGTGTCGCCCTTGGCGCAATCACCTTCGCGCTGATCGCCTGGCGCAGCGAAGTGGTGCGGCTGATGCCGCAAACCGCCACCTTCTTCCAAATGACGGGACTGGGCGTGAATCTGCGCGGCCTTTCGATTGAGGGCGTCAAGATCAGTTCCGAAATGGTGGACAACAAGCCCGTGCTTTTGATTGAAGGCGCGATCGCCGATGTCGCCCACAAGACGATGGAAATCCCACGGCTGAGATTCATCGTGCGCGACGCCAAGGGGACTGACATCTACGCTTGGAACACCGTGCTGGAACAGCCCGTGCTGCATCCCGGGGAAAAAGCGTTGTTCAAGACGCGATTGGCTTCACCGCCAGCCGAGGGCCGCGAAATTGCCGTGAGGTTCTTCCACAAGCAGGACCTTGCCGCCGGGGGTATGTGAATGTCGCGTGTTTTGATTGCTGATGACGAAGAATCGATGCGCCTGTTGGTCGCGCGCGCGATTGCCATGGATGGCCACGAAATCGTCACAGCGGAAGATGGCGCCGAAGCCCTGGACATCATTACCCGCGAAGACGGCGCATTCGATCTGCTGCTGACCGACATCAAGATGCCGGTGATGGACGGTATCGCGCTGGCGCTTGCGGTGGCGCGTGACTTTCCACGCCTGACCATTCTGCTGATGACCGGCTTCGCTGACCAACGCGAGCGTGCTTCAGGCCTCGATGCCATCGTGCATGACGTCGTCACCAAGCCCTTTGCCGTAGCCGATATCCGTACCGCGGTTGCCGACGCGCTGGCCTCGCGCAAGCAAAATTAAATCTGTTCTGCCGGTTGTGACGCAGCCTGTCGTGGACGCAGGGTCAATCGCGCCAAGATGAATGCAGCCACCGCGCACACCGCGATGGTCGTCACCATCGGCAAAGCTGTTCCATCAAAGAACACGCTGGCAATCACGATCATGACTGCCCCGTTGATCATTTGCAGTGTGCCGCCTAATGCTGAGGCCATGCCTGCGATCGGGCCGTGATCTTCCAGCGAGAGCACCATTGTGGATGGAATGACAAGGCCGAGCCAGGCGAAGGCGACGAACAACATCACGATTAGCACCGCCAGATTGTCGACGCCCGCGGCAATGACAACGAACAGCGCGACCGACATCACGGTATAGCAGGTGACTGCTGTGGAAATCACACGCGCGATACCGAAGCGACTGGCGAGATAAGCGCTGAACTGGGACGCCCCGATAAAGCCAATCGCGTTGACGGAGAACGTCAGGCTGTACTGCGTCGGCGTCAGGCCAAAGTGGCCGATATAGATGAACGACGAACTGGCGAGAAACGCGAAGAAGCTCGCCATGCCGAAACCGCCGATGAACGTCAGCCCCAGAAAGCGCCAGTCGCGCAGCAACTCCCCGAATCCATCGAGTACTCTGCGAATGCTGACCTGAATGCGCTCTTCGGGAGGGCGTGTTTCAGGAAGGACAAAAGCGACAAGCGCAAACGATAGAATAGCAGCAATCGTCACAGCAACGAACACCGCGCGCCAGCCGAACGGCACGATCAATGCGCTGCCGGTGAGCGGCGCCAGGATCGGCGACACGCTGAAGACGAGCATAACAAGCGACATCAAGCGCGTTGCATCGACGCCAGTGTGCAGATCACGGATCACCGCGCGCGGGATCACCATCACCGCCGCGGCACCGAGCCCCTGCACGAAGCGAAAGAAAATCAACCAGTCGATGCCGGGCGCCAGGCTACAACCGATGCTCCCGAGCGCGAAAACCGCAATTCCGAAGTAAAGAGGCGGCTTGCGACCGACCATATCCGAGAGCGGGCCGTAGACGATCTGACATACGCCGAATGCCACAAAGAATACCATCAAGGTCATCTGCGTCGCCGCAGTGGACGCGCCGAGATCTGCCGTGATGGTCGGCAACGCCGGCAGATACATATCGATTGCGAAAGGTCCAATGGCGGAAAGAAGGCCGAGGACGATGGCGTTGCGCGCAAAGCTGGACGACATGAGATTCAAACCCGATGGACTATAACGCAGATGATCAGCAAATTGCCGATCAGCTTGAATGCAGCCGACTGACGGCCATTATTCGGATGGAAAGAGCGCGAAGTAAGGCTTCGCTTCTTCGAGAACGCGGACAAAGGAGGGGCGTGCCGTCAACCGATCCAAGTATCGCATCGCATTCGGATGCGTGTTGCCGAAGGGCATCACCTGATTGGCGTAAAACAGCGCTGGTGCTGCTGCACAATCGGCCATGGTGAAAGCGCCGCCCGCAGCCCACGTCCTCGATGCCATGTCGTTGTCGATTAAATCAAGCGCTGTCCGCAACTTCGCGCGTGTTTCATCGACACCAAAGGGATCTTTGCTATCCGCTGGACGAAGCCTGTCGGCAACGATCCTCTGCATCGGCTCATGAATATACAGATCGAAGACGCGATCACGCAGTCGCACTTCTCGTGCCAGATCAACATCATCCGGAACGAGCTGCAAGTGGCCGGGATAGCGGCTTGCAAGGTATTCGATAATGACGCTCGATTCCGGAATCGTCAGACTCTTCCCTTCATCGCGCAGAACTGGGAATTTGCCGATCGGCCAGAGTTTCAGGAATTCCGCTCGCTCGTTTTCATCACCAAGATTAACGATGTGCGGTTCGAACGGCGTATCGTTTTCATAAAACGCAATCAGAGCCTTCCAGCAAAACGATGCCAGCGGATGGAAGTAGAGCTTCAGTGACATGGGCGAGGTGCCTCTCTTAAAGCGCCGTAAGTAGTAGGTACTTTTGGTGTAACGTCCCGATGAACGATGCCATCGCCAAGATGCAAGCAATCGCGCAGGTTGGTCCCAGCGCGGAGCGCGCGAGGCATGACAATAGCGGGCTGGAAATGCGTCCTGAGACACGCTAGCACAGGGGGATCGATGGCTTCATCAACGTGCGACAATGGCGCGCCTGTAGTTTCACAGAACAAATTCAACATGGAACGGAAATGACCAATACACACCATAAAGTCGCTTTGGTGACAGGCGCAGCACGTGGAATCGGGCTTGCAGCAGCAAAGCGATTTCTGGCGGAGGGCTGGCACGTGGCGCTGCTCGACATCGAGCGCGAATTGCTTGATCAGACCATCAAGACGATTGCAGCTCCAGAGACAACCCTCGCCATCCATTGCGACGTCTCGGATCCCAAAGCGGTTGCAAATGCTGTTGCCAAGGTCGGAGATCATTTCGGACGGCTTGATGCGCTGGTGAATAATGCCGGCATCGCGATCTTCAAGCCGCTGCTCGAAACAACCCTCGACGACTGGAGCCGCGTGATGGCGGTCAACCTCACCGGTCCGTTCATCTGCACGCAGGCAGCCGCACCATTGATGCGCGAGAACGGTGGCGGCGCCATCGTCAACATCACGTCGATCTCCGCGCTGCGCGCATCGACGCTGCGCACCGCCTACGGTACCAGCAAGGCTGGCCTCGCACATCTTACCAAGCAGTTCGCCGTTGAGCTCGCCACGCTCGGCATTCGTGTCAACGCGCTTGCACCAGGGCCGGTCGACACCGCCATGGCCAAGGCGGTTCACACCCCTGCGATCCGCGCCGACTATCACGACACTATCCCGCTCAATCGCTATGGCCTCGAAGAAGAACTGGCGGAGGCCATCTTCTTCCTGTGCAGCGAACGCGCCAGCTACATCACCGGGCAGATGCTGTGTGTCGATGGCGGGTTTGAGGCAACCGGAATCGGCTTGCCGACCTTGCGCGGCGAAGGGCGAAACGGATAGCGGCATCACTGTTACCGTTCAGCCACCGCTTTCATGTTGGCAAGGCCTTCCGCGAATTGGCCTCCCACCATCCGATCCATGCTGAAGATCATGTGCATGATCTTCGCCATGAACGGCACCGGCCCGTGCATGGCCCATGTGACGTTCGTGGTTTCACCTTTCGGCAGCATGGTGAACTCGGCGATGTTATGGGCCTCAAAGGGGCTGAAGAAATCAAGCTTGATGCCGATTTTTGACGGCGGGACTGCATCGATAATTTCCATGCGGCCGCGGCCGATGTTCTTATTGCCGTCCCATTCATAGATCGCGCCCTTGCCGCTCGGCGCACCGGCAAACGTCCGTCTCATCGCCGGGTCCACCTTCTCGTAAGGCGACCACGACGCCCAATGTTTGTAGTCACTGATCAATGGATAGATCTTGTCGGCCGGGGCATTGATATCGATCGAGCGCTGCACACGAAACGTGTTGGGCCTCATTGAAGCAACGATGAGAAAGCCTACAATCAACAGTGCAAGCAGGATGGCAATAATCGCGATTGTCGTCATGATGGATTGCTCCCTTACAGATCAAACGAAAGTGCTTCGTCTCGAACAGGAGAATCAGCTGATGGACATCTGCGGGCTCTCCGGATTGAGCTCTATAATTCAGTCGATCAGGCTTTCGCCAGATACTCGTTGAGCTGATCGAATGTCCCGCTGAATCCCTGCTGCATCGACTCGAACATACCCTCGTAGAAGGCCCGCTCTTCGGCGGTCGCATTGATTGGACCGCCGCGGAGCGCCACCGTCGTCGTTCCATTTTCTTCGGTGAGAGTGAGATTGTTCAACACCTCGAGCGGCCATGTCGAACTGAAAGGCGCGCGGGTGATCCCTCCCGCTTCATCAGAAAACGAACTGACGAACACAATGCGTTCCGGCTTTTCGATCTCGTGATAGACGAAGCGGCCCCACCACGTGCCCGGGCCCATCTGCATGCCATAGTGAAAGATACCGCCCGGCTTGAATTCCAATTTGCGGACTTCGAGCTTGCAGCCTTTCGGCCCCCACCATTGCGCGAGACGCTCGGGCTCGGACCAGGCTTTCCACACCAGATCACGCGGGGCATTAAAGGACCGCGTGACCGTGAATACACGATCCGCTGAGGCAACGGCGGCGCTGGCTTGGTTTGTCATGGTTGTTCCTCGTTCACACGACGCTCAGTGGATTGCGTATCAGCCGGCCTTCGGCTGCAGCGGATTCGCAAAGCTCCAGGCATGGCCGAATGGATCGACGACCTGACCGTAGCGCGCGCCCCAGAAAGCATCCATCGCAGGCATGACGACCTTTGCCCCAGCATCGACTGCGCGCTGCATCGCTTCATCGCAATTCTTTACTTCGAGATGAACGACCAACGATGTGCCACCTAAGGCGCTCGGAGACTTAATGTTTGCATTTGCTCCGCTCGGACAGAAATCCGGGAAGTCATCATGCAAGTACACTGCGCCACCGTTGATCGTGATGTGCGCATGCAGCAGGCGCTTGCCGTCCTCAGCGGGGATCGCCATCACTTCGACAGCACCGAGCGCCTTCTTGTAGAATTCGATCGCATCCCGCGCGCCGTTGACAGCAAGATGCGGGACGAGCTGAGGTAGTTGATCGGTCATGAGAAGCTCCTTGGTTGAATGAAACGTTCAAGGTCGCTTTCGGCTTGGCAGCCGAAACGGCGTTTCGTTGTCCTCGCTATTTCCGCGGAGACGTTTGCTTTTTGGCTTTGACGGCGCGCTTGGCTTTTTGCGGCTTTGCCGCATCGTCAGCCTCCTTCGCCTGCAGTTCGTTCAGGTAGTCCTCGAGACGATCAAGCCGCGCATCCCAGAAGCGACGATATTCCTCAAGCCAATCGTCGACTTCCTTCAGCGCGGTCGGCTCGATCCGGCATGGCCGCCATTGCGCCTCGCGGCTTCGCGTCACGAGACCAGCGTGTTCCAGTACCTTGAGATGTTTTGAGACCGCGGGCAGGCTCATCGAAAAAGGCTCGGCGAGTTCCGTGACCGACGTCTCTCCGAGAACCAAACGCGCCAGGATGGCCCGGCGGGTTGGGTCGGCGAGTGCTGCGAATTTCGCGCTCAGGAGGTCCACGGACACCTCATATATAACCATTCAGTTAAATAACCTTTTGGTTAAGTACAACGACCCGCTGAAGGCGTCAAGCAACCGCTCAATGGAATTTTGATGACATAGTCCTCGCAGGACCGCTGCGCGGCGATGTGCCGCGCAGCAGCAATTCGCTCAGTAGTCCTTGAGCAACCGTTCGAGATAATCGAGTTCGACCTGTGGCCGCTGTGAATCGCCGAGGCGGCGGCGCAGCTCTTCCAGAATTCGCCGTGCACGCTGCACGTCGATTTCACCCGGGATCTTCACGGAGAGATCGTCACTCCACTCCCGGCCGTGCAATGGCCGCCCGAGAGGATCGGTCGTGTTCTCTCCGGTCTGCTGACGGCCCATTTGATTTCCGGGGCCATCATTCTGCCCTTCGCCAGGTTGCATGGATTGCGCCAGGTTTTGCGCTCCTTTACGCAACGCTTCCAGCGCGCGCCCCTGGGCATCGACAGCGCCCTCGGCGTTGCCTTCGCCAAGCTGGTTACCGGCATCACCCATGGCGGATTCGGCATCGCCGAAGGAATCGCCATCACCCTGACCGTCGTCGCCCTGCCCGGGTTGGCCCTGCTGTCCTTGCTGACCCTGCTGACCTTTGTCGCCGCGCTGCCCCGGCATCATGCCGTTCTTCTTCATGTCGTCGAGCAGCTTGTTCAAACGATTGCGCAGGGCCTGCTGGTCCTGACGCAGACCGTCCATGCCGCTCTGGTCGCCCTGATCGCCGCGGTTGCGGTCACGGCGCGAATCCTGGCCCTGCTTGAACGTCTTGTCGCGCAATTGCTGTTGCTTTCGGATCATGTCGCCGAGTTCGTTCAGCGCCTGATCCGTATCGTTGGAGCCTTGTCCAGGCTGCGCCATCTGCAGATTCTCGAGCATCTGCTGCATCTGGTCGAGCAGCGCCCGCGCGGCATCCTTGTCGCCGGAGCGCGACAGCCGCTCCATGCGGTCGATCATGTTCTTGAGGTCCTGCTGACGCAGAATCTTGGTGTTGGGATCAAGCGGCCGGGCGAGCTGCTGCGGATTGTTCCGCATCTGCTCGGCCAGCTGCCGGATGAAATTATCCAGCGCCGCGCGCAGGTTTTCCGTCAGCTTCTTGATTTCTTCGTCGCTGGCGCCGCGCTCCAGCGCCTCTTTCAACGCGTCTTGTGCCGCGCGAAGCGCCTTGTCGACATCGGTGATGTTGCCATCCTCGATCGCGACCGCGAGCGCCCACATACTGTCCACGACCTCGCGCATCGCGGTCTTCGAGTTGGCATGGCCAAGTTGCGCGGCGACGCTGCGCAGCCCGAGATAATGTCCAAGCTCCGGTGTGAACGTTTCCGGCGCGATCATCAGAGCCTCGAGCGCGATCAGCACGAGAGGCTTCTGGTTGGCATCGAGCGCCAGGTTGCGGCGCTGCTCGATCAGTGCGCGCGCCAGGGGCTTGACGAACAGCCGTTCGGGCAACCGCATGTCGAATGGCTCGCTACGCCCTTCATTGCCGGCTTCATCCTTCGCGGTCAGCGTCAACGTAACGTCGGCGCCAGCGTAAGGATTTTCACTGAGATCCTTGACGGTCTGACCGACGCCGTTTCGTGTGCGTGCGTTCGGCAGCCCAAGCGCGATCTGCGGCGGATCGAACAGCGGCTGGGTTTCTTCCCCGTCCTTCTCCGTCTGACGAGGCGCGAACTGGGCATGCGCTTCCGTCACACCGTAATCGTCTTCGATTTTGTAGGACAGCAGCAAGCTCCCGCGCGCCTGACGTTCGGGATCTTTTGCAAGTGAAATGGTCGGGGCGCGATCGGCAACCGTCTTGAATGTCCATTGCGGCTGGCCGGACGGCGCACGGACATGAGCGGTACCATCGCCGGTAATGTTAAAGCGCCGCTCGTTCGTTCCTTGCGGCGCATTCTCCGTGACAGGAACCTCTGTCACGCCACCGCCGGCTGCGACATCAAGCCGCCCGCCACTGGAGCGCACGATCAACGTGCTTCCCGAAGGAACAGTTATCGATCCGGCATCGGCGTGTTGCGCGTCCTTGGTCGTGGACCCAGACAGAATGATGGGAGGACGATTGGTGTAGGCCGGTGGCGTCACCCATGCATCGACGCGAACGTTTGCGGCAGTGAATGTGCCATCCCAATCAAACGCCGCGCCAATACGCGACAGGCGATCGCTGCCTGCCGCGATGAAGGTCGCCGCCATCAGCATCAGCACGAGCGCCCGCAGCGCCCACGGATCGTGCAAAGCCAGACGCGGCGATGGCAGGCCGGCACGAATGCGTTTGATGGAGGCCAGAGTCCGCGCCCGCTGCTCCTGCCACAAGGCCTGGGCAATCGGATCCTGCGACTTGAGCGTGTCGGTCAACGCCGTTGCAGGGCGATGACGAATGCCGGTTCCGAGATCGAGCCGGCGCAGCGCATCTTCACGCGTCGGCCAGCGAAAGCGAATCGCCGGCACGAGGGAGGCAAGTGCAAGCAACACAAAGGCGGAGAATACGACGACGCGAACCGCGAACGGAAATGCAACCCACAGCCCGGCCCACGACGCAGCAAGGAACAACCCAACGACGGTCAGGAACCGCGCAAGATGCGGCCAGCCGCGCTCCCACGCCAACGCCAACCGTGCGCGCTGCAAAGCCTGAGCAAGCTGAAGCTGCTGTGCAGCCTCAGGATCGCGCGGCCGCTCTGACGGGTCTGGGGTCGGGTTGCTCAACAGCCTCTCCGGGTTATCCAAAAGGCAGCGTATCACAGCGGCGGCAATGAGGCATGCCCCTCAACACCCTACCCACATGCAAGGGTTGCTCCTCGGAACATCGTCCCAACTGTCACGAAAGCGTGACAGGAGGTCGGGTTAGCCGATATTCGCGGCGTCGCAAGCGGCTACTCGCCGGAGGAAAACTCCGCGATCAATTTGCCGGGCTACGCCGCGTATATGTCGCAGGTTCGCTACCGGCTGCTCCCGGGAGGGTGGTGACACCGATCAAAGCCAAGGAGCCGGCTTATCCATGGCGATCAAGGCATCAACATCGATGCGCGGCCGGACCACCGCGTATTGGTCGTCCTTGACCAGCACTTCAGGCACGAGCGCGCGCGTGTTGTAGCTTCCAGCTTGCACCGCGCCGTAGGCGCCCGCTGTCATGATTGCCAGCAAGTCACCCGGCTTCGGCTGCGGCATTTTGCGATCGAGCGCGAGGTAATCGCCGGTTTCACACACCGGCCCGACTACGTCGGCCACGATGGTCTTTTCGCCCGGCACAGCTTGCCGCAACGGCAGAATGTCATGATGCGCTTCGTAGAGTGTCGGACGAATGAGATCATTCATCGCGGCATCGATGATAACAAACGTCTTTGCGTCGCCATGCTTCACATAGATCACGCGGGCCACAAGAATACCGGCGTTGCCAACGATCATACGTCCGGGCTCGAATAGCAACGTCGCATCGAGCCCCTTGGTAACGCGCTTCACCATCTGCGCATAGGCCGCCGGCTCCGGTGGATTGGGCAGATCGTGCTCGTAGGGAATGCCGAGACCGCCGCCAAAATCGACATGCGAGATCGTGTGCCCATCCGCACGCAACGCGCCGACAAATTCCACCAGCAGTTTGAACGCGTCTTCCATCGGCCCCAGATCCGTGATCTGGCTGCCAATGTGCATATCCACGCCAGCGACCTTGATGCCGGGCAGCTTTGCCGCGCGGGCATAGACGTCGCGCGCGTGAGCGAGCGGAATGCCGAACTTGTTTTCCGACTTGCCCGTTGAAATCTTGGCGTGGGTGCGCGCATCCACATCCGGATTGACGCGTACCGAGATGTGCGCGGTACGACCGGTTTCGCTCGCAAGCGACGACAGCAAGGCGAGTTCCGGCTCGGATTCAACGTTGATGCACAGGATGTTTTCCGCGAGCGCCTGGCGCAGCTCGGCTTCAGTCTTGCCGACACCGGAAAACACGATCTTCTCTGGCGAGATTCCCGCCGCCCGCGCGCGCTTCAACTCGCCGCCGGATACCACGTCGGCACCTGCACCGAGTTTGGCCAGCGTGCGCAGCACTGATTGATTGGAGTTCGCCTTCATGGCGTAGCACACCAGCGTGTTCACATCGGCGAAAGCCTCTGCGAAGACGCGGTAGTGACGCTCGAGAGTCGCGGTTGAATAGCAATAGAACGGTGTGCCGACGGTTTCCGCCAGCGCTGCCAGACTGACACCCTCGGCGTGAAGCACGCCGTCACGATATTGGAAATGGTTCATGTCAGATCAATCCAGGATCGGATCGAGAATGATTCGTTTGTTTTTGCCGCGCGCAGCGGTCGGCGCCGGTTCAGTATTGGGCGCAGTGAAAATATCGCCCGGTAGCGGCTTTGCAGCGGCGTTCTGCTCATTTCCCGGCGCGGCCGTCTGGCCCGCCGCCGCAGACGGCGGCAGATCAAGACCGGCCTTGCGGCCGCAACCTGCCAGAACGCAGGTCAAGGCAATCAAGCCTGCGACTGTCAGCTTCGAAAAAGAGTGATTGGAGCGAGGAGTCACGTGTCAGTCCCTGAATTGCGCGCCACCATACAAAGAAGGTGCGGCTCTGGCGAGGGGGCATGAACAGCAAAAATTGATGGGGTCAGCCCGATTTTTGCTCTTTTTCCAGTCGCTTGAGCCATTCCTGGGCCTGTGCACGCACATTTTGCGGCGCTGTTCCGCCATAGCTCGTGCGGCTCTCAACAGAAGACTGCACGGAGAGAACATTCAGAACATCTTCCGTGATCTTCGGCTCGATGACTTGCATGTCTGACAACGGCACTTTGTGCAGCGGCAAGTCGGTCTCGGAAGCCTTCGCGACGATGCGGCCCGTGACGTGGTGCGCCTCGCGGAATGGCATCTTCAGCGTCCGTACCAGCCAATCGGCCAGATCGGTGGCGGTGGCATAACCTTCGCCGGCAGCAACCTTCATCCGCGCTTCATCCGGCACGAGGTCGAGCACCATGCCGGTCATCGCGCGGATCGCCAGCGACAGCGCAGCGAACGCTTCCATTGCGCCCTGCTTATCTTCCTGCATGTCCTTTTGATAGGCGAGCGGCAGCCCCTTCATCACGATCAGCAGTCCGTTCAGCGCACCGATGACGCGTCCAGTCTTCGCGCGCACCAACTCTGCCGCATCCGGATTCCGTTTCTGCGGCATGATCGATGAGCCAGTGGTGAATTTGTCGGACAACCGCACCAGGCCGACCAGCGGCGAGGTCCAGATCACGATTTCCTCAGCGAAGCGGGAGAGATGAACAGCTGTGATTGCTGCGGCCGACAATGTCTCCAGCACAAAGTCGCGATCGGAAACCGCGTCGAGCGAATTGGCCATCGGCCGATCGAATCCGAGCGCCGTTGCCGTCGCATGACGATCGATCGGGAATGACGTACCCGCCAGCGCCGCTGCCCCCAACGGACTTTCGTTCAAGCGCTTGCGCGCGTCCGCGAAGCGGCCGCGATCGCGTGAGGCCATTTCGGTATAAGCCAGCAGATGGTGACCAAAGGTCACGGGTTGCGCCGTCTGCAGATGGGTGAAGCCCGGCATCACAGTATCGGCGTGTTCAATGGCGCGGTCGACCAGCGCGCGCTGAAACGCAGCCAGCGCCCTGTCGGCGTCATCGACGACATCGCGTACGTAGAGACGGAAATCGGTGGCAACCTGATCGTTGCGCGAACGCGCGGTGTGCAAACGGCCTGCAGCCGGTCCGATCAATTCGCTGAGCCGGCTCTCGACATTCATGTGAATGTCCTCGAGCGCGCGCTTGAACGTGAAGGAACCCTTGCTGATCTCTGACAAAATCGTGTCTAGACCGCTGGCGATGTTTTTTGCATCAGTTGCGGTAATAATGCCCTGTGTGGCAAGCATGGCTGCGTGGGCCTTGGACGCGGCGATATCTTGGGCGTAAAGGTGCTGATCGACGTCAATGGAGACGTTAATCTCTTCCATGATCGCATCAGGGCTCTCATCGAACCGCCCGCCCCACATTTTGTTGCTCATGATAATCCCGCCTAACGACGTCCCGAAAATTCACTATTTCATCATCGCATCCGACCTGTCCGGAGAATGACAAGCAAAATGCCTGACGCCGACCAGCCACGCCCCGATACGACCCGGAAAGCTTTCCGCACACCGATGGTGCTTGCCGCCGTCGTGATCGCGGCGGTCATCGGATTTGTGGGGATATACGGGATCGGGGGGCTGACAGGCAATCATTCCGGCGACCCTACCTGCCGTCCGGCGGTCGATCTTGCAAAAAAGCTCACTCCGCTGGCTCATGGCGAGGTTGCGGCGTTAACCATGGCTACCGCGCCACTGAAGGTGCCGGACCTGACTTTCAGCGATGCCGAGGGCAATTCACGAAAATTGTCCGACTGGCGTGGCCGCACCGTGCTGGTGAACCTGTGGGCGACATGGTGCGTCCCCTGCCGCAAGGAAATGCCGGCGCTCGACCAGCTTCAGGCCAAGCTCGGCGGCCCGAAATTTGAGGTGGTCGCGATCAACATCGATACGCGCGACCTCGACCGCCCCAGGAATTTCCTGAAGGACGGTAACCTGACGCAGATCAGCTATTTCCACGACGCCAAGGCCAAGGTCTTCCAGGATCTCAAGGCGGCTGGCCGTGCCCTGGGCATGCCAACCTCTGTTCTTGTCGATGGCGCAGGCTGCGAAATCGCCACCATCGCCGGCCCGGCGGAATGGGCCAGCGACGACGCTGTGAAATTGATCACGGCCGCAACCGGCTCCTAAGCCCCCCAAACTCACTCAGAAGCCCTCAGCAACGCAGGAGCACCCGCGCCCGCGTTCACGCGCGCCCGCGATTGCGCCCATAAGCCGCAGTTCCATCTGAGGTTGCCCTTGACGATCTCGCCCGCGCGCCTATACTTAACCATATGGTTTACTATTCATCAGATCAGTTGAGCCGCACGTTTTCCGCCGTCGCCGACCCGACACGGCGTGCATTGCTCGCGCACCTGGAAGGGCGCGAGGACGTCACGATCAGCGAACTAGCGAAGCCGTTCGCGATGTCGCTGCCCGCAGTGATGAAGCATCTCGATGTGTTGTCCGACGCCGGCCTGATCACCCGCACCAAAACAGGCCGCACGGTGACCTGCCGCCTGACGGCGGCCCCGATGGAGCAGGCCATGGAATGGCTCAGCCGCTACCAGCGATTTTGGTCTGCCCAACTCGATCGCCTCGCCGCGTTTGTGGAGAACGACTTATGCTCACCCAGCCAAGCCTCACCCTCGCCCGACGACTCAGAGCCCCAGCCGCCAAAGTCTTCGAAGCGTGGACAGACCCGCAAAAAATCGTCCAGTGGTTCGGACCCGCACCAACCTTAGTCGACACGGTCAAGGCCGACATGGATGTCAGGGTCGGCGGCCATTTCCGCATCAGCTTCAAGACGGACGACGGCGATTATCACGAGGTCGGCGGCAAATACCTCGAGGTCACGCCCAATCAGCGACTGGTGTTCAGCTGGGCGTGGCACTCGACACCAGAGCGCGTCTCGCAAGTGACGGTCGTGCTGCGAGAAGAAGGTGATGTGACGCTGCTGACGCTCACCCACGACAAATTCTTCAATGAGGCCGCGCGTGATGGTCACAACCGCGGCTGGACCGGGACGCTCGACAAGCTCGAGAAACTGTTCGCCTGAGACCAGCGGAGGAAACCGATATGAAGCTCTTCTATTCCGAGACATTAAATCCGAGGAAGGCTTGCGCAGTCGCAAAATATCTTGGCGCGCCGGTCGAGTACATTCGCGTTGATTTGGCGAAAGGCGAGAACAGAACGCCGGTATTTCTGGCGATGAATCCCAACGGCAAAGTCCCGGTTCTTCAGGACGGCGCGACGACACTTTGGGAAGCCAATGCCATCATGTGCCATCTCGCACGCGTGACGGACTCCGATCTTTGGCCCACCGGCGAGCGTCAGGTCGAAGTGATGCGATGGCTCAGCTGGGACTCGAATCATTTCACGCGTTTCGCGGGCACGCTCTACTTTCAAAATCTCATCAAACCACAGCTTGGTTTTGGCTCTCCAGATCCAGATGTCGTGCGCGAAGCAGAGAAATGGGTTCGCCAGCACGGGTCTGTCCTCAACGAACATCTGCGCGGCAGAACCTATCTCGTAGGCGATACCCCCTCCATCGCCGATTTCGCGGTGGCCGTGACACTTCCTTACGCCAAGAGCGCGCGTATTCCGATCGATGACTTCTCCGAGATCCAGCGCTGGCATGCGAGGCTCAATGAACTTCCCGCCTGGCGAGATCCGTTCCCCAGTTACGCGGAAGCCGCCTGAGGTGCGACTCCATGATCGCTATGACGCTGGCGGTCATGTGGATATGACCGGACACTACCACGCGCCGGAAGCACCGCACGCGTGCTGCACGACGAGCAAACAAACCTCGTCACCATAGTTCACCGATCAAGAACAATCAGCGTAGGGAGTCTGAGATGCAGTATGTCGATGGTTTCATTATTGCCGTTCCAAAGAAAAATCTCAAAGCCTATCAAGCGCTGGCCCGCAAAGCCGGCAAGGTCTGGAAAGAGTATGGGGCACTCGAATACCGTGAGTGTGTCGCGGAAGACGTCAAGGTCGGCAAGCTCACCTCGTTTCCACGCAGCGTGAAGCTCAAGCCCGGTGAGACCGTGATCTTCTCCTGGATCACCTACAAGTCGCGCAAGCACCGCGACAGCATCAACGCCAAGGTGATGAAAGATCCGCGTCTGGCGAACATGATGGATCCCAAGGCGATGCCGTTCGACGCCAAGCGCATGATCTACGGTGGCTTCGACACCATCGTGACGATGTAACGGTCTGGAATCAGCCAGATCTCAAAGTGAAGTCAGGAGTGAGCGATGAAAGATATCGTACCGTGTCTATGGTTCGACGGCAGAGCCAAAGAAGCCGTGGATTTCTACGCATCGACCTTCAAGAACACAAAGGTTGGTCACGTTGCGCATTACGGCGACGGCGCACCAATGCCGAAAGGCTCGGTGCTGACCATCGAGCTGGAAATCAACGGACAGAGATTTCTCGCATTGAACGGTCCGCCGGTCTTCACGTTCACTCCTGCACTGTCGCTGATAGTCAATTGCGAAACCCAGGAGGAAGTCGACCATTTCTGGGAGAAGCTTTCCGAAGGCGGCGAAAAACAGCAGTGCGGATGGGTGAAGGATAAATTCGGCGTGTCGTGGCAGGTCGTACCCACCGCGCTCAGCGAACTGATGAAGCAGGCCACGCCGGCGAAGTCGCAAAAAATCTTGGACGCCATCATGCAAATGACGAAGCTCGACATCAAAAAGCTACAGCAAGCCTATGCACAATAACGCCGCACGACGTTCTTATGATGCCGAAGGGAATGGCGATAACGCCCTTCCCGCCCCGCGCGTTGGGAACGGCGTCTATGCACGTGTGCTTGATGCCGCATGGCGTCACGCCGAGCATATGAACGAATTAAGGGAGCCGCCAATGACACCGCACGGTCATTTTCATTGGAACGAGCTGCGAACCCGCGACGCGGAACGCGCCAAACGATTTTACATCGAGACTGTCGGTTGGACATTTCAGTCTACCACCGCCGGTGATGGATCCACCTACTGGATCGCATACATGGGCGATCAACCCGTCGCAGGTCTGTTCTCGATCGACCAGCCACGCTTTGAGGGCGTGCCCGAGAGCTGGATTCCATTTCTGGCCGTCGATGACGTTGACGCCCGCGTCAAGAAAGCCGTCGCGGCCGGAGCGGAGCTCATGATCCCGATCTTCGACGTGCCCGACGTCGGCCGCATTGCAATGCTGCGTGAGCCCAGCGGAGCCGGGATTGGCTGGATGACGCCGACCTGTTGAGGCGGCGGCCAGGAAGCGCGTCTGGCTTAGACCGAAATGTCGAGATTGCCGCCGATGCCAGGCGCGTTGTTCGCCGCGGGGGCTGCGGGAGAGAGAAGCTGCAGAACGGAGGCCTGGGAGTCGAGGTTCGACTTAAGCACGCTGGTTGCGACTTGCTGTTGGAAATTTCCTGCCTGCATCGCCATCATGGCGGAGACCATAGCCATCATATCCATCGCAACACACCTACGCGCACTTCTACTGCCACGGACCCTAGCCGGGATGAGTTAATAAATTTTAAGCGGCAGGGTTGTGCAAATGTCGCAAATTATCGGGTGGGAACCGGCTTTTCGCCGCGATAATCGTAAAAACCGCGCTGCGACTTGCGGCCAAGCCAACCGGCTTCGACATATTTCACGAGCAGCGGGCACGGACGATATTTCGAATCCGCGAGCCCCTCATGCAGAACCTGCATGATCGACAGACAGGTATCCAGGCCAATGAAATCCGCCAGCTCAAGCGGCCCCATCGGATGATGAGCGCCGAGCTTCATCGCAGCGTCGATAGCTTCGACATTCCCGACACCTTCGTAGAGCGTGTAGATCGCCTCATTGATCATCGGCAGCAGAATGCGATTGACAATAAAGGCCGGGAAATCCTCGGAGACGGCAATCTGCTTGCCCATCCGGGTGACGAATTCACGCGACGCTTCAAAGGTCGCATCATCCGTCGCGATGCCGCGGATCAATTCCGCCAGCTCCATGACCGGAACCGGATTCATGAAATGAATGCCGATGAAGCGTTCCGGACGATCGGTCGATGCGGCAAGGCGCGTGATCGAGATCGACGACGTGTTGGATGCGATAATCGCTTCGGGCTTCAGGATCGCGCACAGATCGTGGAATATCTTGCGCTTAACGTCTTCCTTTTCGACGGCCGTCTCGATGACAAGGTCGCAATTGGCGAGGCCATCGAGGCTATCGGTCGACGTGATACGCGCAAGCGCCTTCTTATGCTCATCTTCCGTGATGGTCTTCTTGGCGACTTGCCGGGACAGGTTACCGTTGATGGTGGCCATCGCGGATTTGAGACGCTCTGCCGAGATATCGTTGAGCACGACATCAAATCCAGCCAGAGCTGCGACATGCGCAATGCCGTTCCCCATCTGGCCTGAGCCAATCACACCAACCGTCTTTATCGCCGTCATTTGCGTTCCGGTCTTTCCCGCTTAGCGTCCCGAATCCGAGGCGCGCCTTATATGCAGCGCACCTCGTAACGAACTTCGGATTCGAAAGGACACCAATAAACTACAATTCCAGTGTGGTTCAGGCTCAGAAGTTCGCTTGAAGCACGCGCCGGGAAAACGAAGCGGACTTCTGAACCACCACACGAGGTGAAGCGGCGTCACACTGCCGTACCACCTTTAACATAACGTCAAACCCCGGCGGGTGTTGAATCGTCCTGCCGGGGCCGAATAGTCTGTCAGCGCGACCTCCGGTCGCGCCGAAAGTCTTTACTTTCCAAGTGCTGCCGTCAACTCAGGCACCGCCTGATAAAGATCGGCAACGAGACCATAGTCCGCAACCTGGAATATCGGCGCGTCTTCATCCTTGTTGATCGCGACGATCACCTTGGAATCCTTCATGCCGGCCAGATGCTGGATCGCACCGGAGATACCGATGGCGATATAAAGCTCAGGCGCCACCACCTTTCCGGTCTGCCCCACCTGCCAGTCGTTCGGAGCGTAGCCGGCGTCGACAGCGGCGCGCGACGCACCGACGCCCGCACCCAGCTTGTCGGCCAGCGGCTCGATGTACTTGGCGAAGTTTTCGCGGCTCTGCATGGCACGGCCGCCGGAGACAATGATCTTTGCCGAAGTCAGTTCCGGACGATCGCTCTTGGCGACCTCCTCACCCACAAAGCTCGACAGACCCGGATCGTTCACTGACGCCGCATTCTCGACCGCAGCGCTACCGCCGTCGCCCGTTGCCGCAAACGTTGAAGTCCGAACCGTGATGACCTTCTTGGCGTCTTTCGACTTCACGGTCTGGATCGCGTTACCGGCATAGATCGGGCGCTCGAACGTATCCGGCGAGACCACTTTGATGATCTCGGAGATCTGCATCACGTCGAGCAGTGCCGCCACGCGCGGCATCACGTTCTTGAAGCGCGACGTAGCAGGCGCAACGATCGCATCATACGATCCGCCCAGTGAGACAATCAATGCAGCCAGCGGCTCGGCGAGATCGTGCTCGTAAATCGCATTCTCTGCGAGCAGAACTTTCGTCACACCTTGAAGCTTGGCAGCGTCTTCCGCGGCCCCCTTGGTGCCTTCGCCGCCACCGGCGACGAGAACATGGACTTCAGCGCCAAGCGCAGCGGCCGCCGTCAGCGCCTTGTTGGTGGAGTCCTTGAGGTTGGCGTGGTCGTGTTCGGCAATCAACAGCGTGGCCATCAGAGCACTCCCGCTTCAGTCTTGAGCTTGGAAACCAGTTCGGCAACGTCCTTGACCTTGACGCCCGCCTTGCGGCCCCCTGGTTCCGTTGTCTTGAGAACTTCCAGACGTGGTGAGAGATCAATGCCGAACGAGTCAGCAGCCTTCTCGTCGATCGGCTTCTTCTTCGCCTTCATGATATTCGGAAGGCTTGCATAGCGCGGCTCGTTGAGACGCAGGTCAGTGGTAACGATCGCCGGTCCCTTGACCTTCACAGTCTGCAGTCCGCCGTCGACCTCGCGCGTGACCTTAAAGTCCGATCCATCGACTTCGAGCTTCGATGCGAACGTCGCCTGCGACCAGCCGAGCAACGCCGCAAGCATCTGTCCGGTCTGATTGGAGTCATCGTCGATGGCCTGCTTGCCCAGAATGACAAGACCCGGCTTCTCTTCGTCAACAACGGCTTTCAAAATCTTTGCCACCGCGAGCGGCTCGACGACGGCATCGGTCTTCACAAGGATGCCGCGGTCCGCGCCCATCGCGAGTCCGGTGCGAATGGTTTCCGACGCTTGCGCCGGACCGATCGACACCACGACGATCTCGGTAGCCTTTCCAGCCTCTTTCAAGCGCAGGGCTTCCTCGACCGCGATCTCGTCGAATGGATTCATCGACATCTTGACGTTGGCGAGTTCGACACCCGAGCCATCGCCTTTCACACGAATTTTGACGTTGTAATCAACGACCCGCTTAACCGGCACCAGAACCTTCATCGGTTCCCTTTCGTCTTGACTTTGGTTGATCTCCGTGGCGGCGGAACCTAATGGTCCCGCCAATCCGGGTCAACGCGCGAAAATCGAAAAACCAGAAAGGTATGCCTATTCTGCGTGTTACCGGTTCTGGCCGGGCACCCAGAGAACATCACGGGCGCCGCTGTCGTTCACCGCCCGGCTCGCAACGAACAAAAAGTCAGATAACCTGTTGAGATACTGGATTGCAGCATCGCTCACCGGCTCATCCGGCTGGGATGCCAGTTCCACCACCACTCGTTCCGCTCTGCGACACACGGTGCGTGCCAGGTGGAGATGGGCAGCAGCCGATGTTCCGCCAGGCAAAACAAAAGAGTTGAGTGGCGCCAGATTGGCGTTGAGGGTGTCGATATCCTGCTCCAAACGCGCGACCTGCGAGGCGAGCACACGCAGCCGTTCCGCCTTGCCGTCACGCTGTGGCACCGCGAGGTCCGCACCAAGATCGAACAGGTCATTCTGGATGCGACCGAGCATGGCGTTGATCGTCTGAGCATCGGTCATGTGAAGACGTGCCACGCCGATGGTCGCGTTCGTCTCATCAACGGTGCCATAGGCGCTGACGCGCAGATCGTATTTCGGGCGGCGCTCTCCACTGCCGAGCGCCGTGGTGCCATCGTCTCCAGTACGGGTGTAAATCCGATTGAGAATGACCATCACTTGAATCCGTTTTGGGCTTTCGCCCCGCTTTCAAAAATCCGCTAGTGCCCCATGGCCCAGATCGCCGCCATTGCGATGACGATGGCAACGAATTGAAATAGCACGCGCAACCGCATGAGCCGTTGTGAGGTATTGGGCGAACCGCCACGCAACATATTGAACAGGCCCAGCAACAGCACGACCGTGACTGCGGCAAGGGCGATGGGAAGGGCAATGCTGCTGAGGAATGATGACATGACTGCTACATAACACCACAGATCAATTTTCGCCATCACCGCACAAAAAATGCCGGAGAGAACCTTTTTGCCCGTCAATCGTACTGACTAAGACGTTCCAGCACGCTAAAGCATAGGGGCTGATGGGTCAGGGTGAAACGTGAAGCGGCTTCGCTACGCATTCAATGTCGCGCTTGATGCGTTTTATAAATTCTTGGCCGACGATGGCTGGGCCATCGCAAGCCACATTGCCCTATCGGCTTTGATGGCGCTGTTTCCATTCCTCATCGTGATCACGTCGCTTGCCGGCTTCTTCGGCTCAGAAGAACTCGCCGACAACGCCGTCGAACTGATGCTGGAGACCTGGCCCTCACAGGTCGCCGATGCACTTTCCGGCGAAATTCACAATGTCCTGACCACATCGCACGGAGGCGTGCTTACCATCGGAGTGGTGCTCGCATTGTACTTCGCCTCGAATGGCGTGGAGAGTCTCCGCGTCGCGCTGAACCGCTCCTATGCCGTCACCGAGACCCGCAGCTGGTACTGGCTGCGCCTTGAATCGATCGGCTACACGATGGTCGCGGCGGTGACATCGCTGGCCATGGCCTTCCTGATCGTTCTTGGCCCGCTCATTCTGGCCACAGCGCGCCGTTATATTCCCTGGCGGATCGAACCGAACGAAAGCCTTTTTACGGTCCTGCGCTATGGGCTCGCTATCATATCGCTGATCGTCGCCCTCATCATCCTGCACAAATGGCTGCCGGCCGGGACGCGCAAGATGCGCGAAATCATGCCTGGCATCGTGGTCACGATGATCGCATCACTGGTATCGGGGGTGGTGTTCGGAAAATACCTGGAACGTTTCGCCAGCAATTATGTCACGACCTATGCGGGCCTCGCCTCGGTCATGATCGCGCTGGTGTTCCTTTATTTTACTGCAGCGATTTTCGTCTATGGCGGCGAACTCAACGCCGCAATCCTCAAATCGAAGGATCCCGCCGCGTCGCCTGAAGAAGCGCCATTGCCAGCGCCCGCGGGTTGACCGGCTTAATGAGGAACGCGTCAGCGCCTGCCGTGCGAGCGGCCTCCTCGTCCTCCGCACGCCCCGACACGCCAATGATTGCAACACACCCTTGCGGAACGTCCAGCGCACGAAGACGCCTGATCGTCTCAATGCCATCAATGCCCGGCAATACCATATCCATCAGCACGGCATCGAACTCACCCTGCGTTATGCGTTCAAGCGCATCTTCGCCTCGCCCAATAAATTCGGCACGATGGCCCAATTCAGACAGAATGGCGTTGAGCACGACACGGCCAAACGGATTGTCCTCAATGCTCAGGATGCGCAGTGCCTGAACGGGAGGTACTGGTGCTCCCATCTCCGGTAGCGTCGCTTTTGACTCCTCGGCGCGCTTCAGTGTCGCGGTCAGAGTGAATGTCGCGCCACCGCCCGCCCGCTGGGCCACGGTGATATCGCCGCCCATGGCGCGGGCAAGCTGCTTGACGGACGACAAGCCAAGCCCCGCACCACCAAAGCGCGATGCGATGGTGACATTCGCCTGCGAGAACGGTTTGAACAGCCGCTTGATTTCAGCGAGCGACAACCCAATGCCGCTGTCGGACACCGCGAACGCAATACCGAGCCTGTCTTGGGTGATCGACGTGACGATCACGCTCAAGACAACTTCACCCTGCACGGTGAATTTCACTGCATTGTCGATCAGGTTTTCAAGCGCGGCCCGCAGCCTAACGGAATCACCAATCACAAAGGGCGGCAGGTCGTCGGGAATATCCACCTTTGATTGCAGGCCCTTTGCGGCCGCCCGCCCCGTCAACGAATCCCCAACCGCCCGTGCTAGCGCCCGCAGGTCGAAGAAGTCATCCCTGATGGTCAGAATGGAGTTACCCCGCCGCGCGGCATCGACAAACAGCGAGGCCAACGCAGCCAAATGCTCCGCGCCGACTTTGATGGTCTCGACCCAGCGGCGTTCGCGCTCCCCGAGTTCCGACGTCGCCAGCAATGAGCTAATGGCAAGAATCCCGGTCAGCGGCGTGCGGACCTCATGGGCAAAGGTCGCAAGAGCGGCCTCGACCAAGCCTTTCTCCGCGGACACCGCGGCTCGGTTCGCGCGCGTTTTTTTCACCGCCGCTTTCGGAGCGCCTTTCCTCGAAGCCTGCTTTTTCTGAACACGCTTTTTCGGCGCTCGCTTGCCGCCTGCCCGCTTCCCAACCGTCCGCTTGGCAGACGTCTTCTGGCTCCGCTTTACGCGCAATCTCGCCGCCATAGTCCCTCATCCATCCAGTGCGGTGGTTCAGAAGTTCGCCAGATTTTTCCTGCGAGCTCTTACAGCGAACTTCTGAACCTAAACCGCACCAGACTTATGGATTTACTAGTGTCCTCTCGAATCCAAAGTCCGCTACGAAGCGTGCTGCACGACGAGGCGGACTTTGGATTCGGGACACTAACCGCAACATGCCATGCCGGAGGCTCCCGAGTCACGCAGCCGGGAACCGGAAAATAGTCATAAAACATCGAGAGCGGTTAACCGCCGGACCTCCTCCGGCGTCACCCCACGCGCTCGCAAATCCCGGAGCGCGGTTGAATGCGTCGATTTGGACAACTTTTGCCCCGTCTCATCCATCAGAAGGGGATGATGCCGATAGAGCGGTACCGGCAAACCCAGCAGTTCTTGCAGCAGGCGATGAACAGCGGTCGCCCAAAACAGGTCCTGCCCTCGGACGACCTGGGTGACGCCCTGCAGTGCATCGTCAACGACCACCGACAGATGGTAGCTGGTTGGCGTGTCCTTGCGAGCCAGGATGACGTCACCCCACTGCTCGGGGCTCGCGGCAACCTCCCCGGCCTCGCCGTTGGGCCCAGCTCCCATCTCAGCCCACGTCACCGCCCCCGTTAGCTCCAGGGCCGCTGCCATGTCGAGCCGCAATGCATAGGGCGCACCGGACCGGACCTTCGTCTCGCGTTCCGCGCGCGACCACTGGTGCGCGGCTCCAGGATAGATCGGTGCGCCATCCGGATCGCGCGGCCAGGCCCCTGCCTTATCTTTGTCGCGGACAAGCTGGGCGATGTCTGCGCGGCTCTCAAAGGCCGGATAGAGCAGGCCCTTGTCTGTAAGGCGCGAAAGCACCTCACCATACAGCGAGAGATGCTCGGATTGCCGGCGCACTGGCTGCTCCCACGTGATCCCGAGCCACTCGAGATCCTCGTAGATTGCAGCCTCGTATTCCGGGCGGCAGCGGGTTGCGTCGATATCCTCAATGCGCAGCAGAAAGCGCCCGCCAGCTTTCCGGGCCAGATCGAAATTCAGCAACGCCGACCGGGCGTGTCCCAAGTGCAGAAATCCATTCGGGCTTGGCGCAAATCTGAAAACGGGTGGCGGTGTCATCTCAAACTCTGATCGACGAAGCGGCGAACATTTGCGCTAGTGTGGCGTCTCCCAATTGCCGACCTCTCTTGCGGCTGGCACGCATCGGCAATTGCGAGACAAAGCCACACTACAATCATAGATTTGCTAGTCTCCTTTCGTCTCCGAATAACCGTGCGAGCGCGCAGCAAAGTGGTCGGTTATTCGGAGACGGGACACTAGCGTCCGATTCCCTTCATGCTGATGAATTCAATGACAGTCCATCTCAACACGCAAGGCGACCTCGAAGAGGCCATTCAAGCGCTGGTCAAGCTCGACCCACGGCTCGGGCCGGTGCTCGAGATTGCAGGCATGCCTACGCTGCGCAGACGCGAGCCGGGCTTTGCCGGTCTCGCCGCCATCATTTGCGGCCAGCAACTCTCCACGTCTGCCGCCGCCGCAACTTGGAGCCGCGTGAGTACAGCTTTCGATCCGTTTGATCATGAGAGGCTGAAAAGCGCGCGCGCTGACCGGCTCGGCCGGCTTGGTCTCTCTGCGGCAAAGATCAAGACATTGAAGTTCATCGCGCGCGAACTCAGCGATGAGCGCCTCAACCTCGACGTGCTTGCCGAAGAAGATGCAGATGCGGCCCATGCGACACTCACAAAGCTGCATGGCATCGGCCCGTGGACCGCAGACATCTATCTGTTGTTGTGCCTCGGACACGGTGACGCGTGGCCTGCCGGGGACCTTGCTGTGCAGGAAGCCATGCGGATTGGGCTCGGGCTGAAATCACGCCCGACCGTGAAGGAGATGCAGCCGCTGGCTGAACCGTGGCGCCCACTGCGCGGCGCAGCGGCACATCTGTGGTGGTCGTATTACCGTGCCGTGAAGAAGCGCGAAGGCGTGTTGGCTTCGGATAGCGAACCCGCGACAAAAGCGAACGCAAAACCCGCTTCAAACAAGAAACCCGTTTTAAACAAGGCACTTGTCGCAAAGAAGTCACCGGCGAAGGGAAAGATCACGCCACGGAAGTAAACGTCCAAAGCGGGAGCACGCCATGACAACGTCCACACAGTTTGTCGTTGCACGCGATGATCTGAAGACCTGCAGGTTGATCAAGACGCCGCTACCCGAAGTGACGCAATTGCCCGAGAACGGCCTGCTGGTGAAAGTCGAGCGCTTTGCCCTCACCGCGAACAACATCACCTACGCGCTGCTCGGCGATCAATTGAAGTATTGGCACCTGTTCCCAGCGCCGGAAGGTTTCGGCAACATTCCGGTCTGGGGCTTCGGCAAGGTTCTCCAATCACGGCATCCGGACGTCGCCACAGGCGAGATCCTGTTTGGCTATTTCCCGATGGCCACACACCTTGTGATCGAAGCATCTGATTTAAAGAAAGCGACTCTTCGCGACGGCGCGGCCCATCGCCAGAGCGTTTCTCCAGTTTATAATTCCTACGCGCGCATCACCGGTGATCCGGCCTTCGCGGGCCGCGAGGGCGACTATCAGGCGTTGTTGCGGCCATTGTTCATGCTGTCCTTCCTGGTGGATGACTTTCTCGCCGATCACGACTTCTTCGGCGCGCAAAACGTCATCCTCTCGAGCGCCTCCAGCAAGACGGCGTTCGGACTGGCGTGGCTGCTACATAGCCATCGCAAGCCGGTACGTGTCATCGGCCTGACATCCGCAGCCAATGCCGACTTCGTTCGCTCCCTCGGCTGCTATGACGAGATCGTGACCTACGACAAGATCGGCGACATGCCGACCGCACCGGTCGCCTTCGTTGACATGGCGGGGAATGCAGAGCTGCGTGGCCAGCTTCACCACCATTTCGGCACCCAGCTGAAATATAGCAGCCGCGTCGGTCTGACCCATCAAGACGCGGCCCTCGGCGACGACACCCTGCCCGGCGCGAGGCCGACCTGGTTCTTTGCTCCCGATCAGCTCCGCAAACGCGCCAAGGAATGGGGCCCGGGCGGCATCGATGAGCGATTCGCAGCCGTCTGGTCCGGTTTCACGGCAGCGCTGGGACGCAAGCTCGATATCGTCGAGAGCCACGGCCCCAATGCTGTCCAGAAAGTCTATCTGGACACGCTCAAAGGCGACGTTAGGCCCTCGCAGGCCCACATGCTGTCGCTCACCGAATAAGGCGGGAACAAGATCTAGAACAAAATCATGCCTTCAGAGACGTGTGGAAACGCTCTTCACAATCCCGTCACGCTCCCTGTAGTATGTCCATCTCAAGCTGCTTCGCAGCCAAATTAGGGGGCCAGGAGCGTTACTTGAACGCACATGTCTCGCAAGGTGGTTGGCCGGCACTGGTGCTAAATGCGGACTTCCGGCCGCTGAGTTACTACCCGCTCTCGCTTTGGTCGTGGCAAGACACGATCAAGGCGGTTTTTCTCGACCGTGTGAACATCGTCGCCAATTACGATCACGCTGTTCACAGCCCATCCTTCGAGATGCAGCTGCCGAGCGTTGTCTCGCTCAAGTCCTTCGTTCAGCCGACGACTCACCCGGCCTTCACTCGCTTCAACGTCTTTCTGCGTGACCGTTTCACCTGCCAATATTGCACATCGCAGGACGACCTGACGTTCGACCACATCATTCCGCGCTCCCGCGGTGGTCAAACGACGTGGGAAAACGTCGTCGCGGCATGTTCGCCCTGCAACCTCCGCAAGGGCAACATGACCATGGTGCAGGCGAAGATGTTCCCGCGCCAAACGCCCTACGCGCCGACAGTGCATCAACTTCACAGGAACGGCAGACTGTTCCCGCCGAACTACCTGCACGAGAGCTGGCTCGACTATCTCTATTGGGATACCGAGCTCGATCCGTAAGCTCGGCACAATCCCAGCAACTGTCGTGCACCTCATAAGAGCGTCAAACACCCCACAAGTGTGTCACGTTTCGGCCTTCCGTACTGGTCAATTTGATTGTTCAGGACGTACCTGCCGAATTGATCGCCCCAAAAGGCCAGCACCTCGTGCGATCGAACGGGACGTCAAGATCGCCAATTGCTGGCCGATCATAAAGGGATGGATTTACACCGTGCGGCTTTATCGCCCACGTGACGGCATCCTGACACGGCAGTTGGAAGTGTCCTGAGCCGCTCTGAAGCAAACAAAAGCTTCCCACTCCGACTGCCGCCGGTGCAAAAATCGCTCACTATAGCGCGAACATACGGTAGTTACCAACCGGGGCAAACTCTGCTGCGATCGGTAGTTCGTCGCAACGATCCCGGATTCGCTCCGAAAAGGCCTTGAATGCCGGAAGATCTGTCAAGGTCGCGCCAGCGTCCGCCTCCATGATATGAACAAAGGTGACACCGTCCGCCAGTTTCAGCGACATATAGCGCAGTCCGGACGGCGCGGCCCGTTCGAGTTCCTCGAACACGCCCTTAACGAAGGCCTCATTTTCAGCCGCACGATCGGTCTTGACTCGATAACGGACGAAAACACGCTTCATGGGAGTTCTCCAGTTGCCCGGGTCCGGGGCGACCCGTCTCCCTAAGACGAGCAGAAGCCTCGGAAAGATTCGCGTGGGTGGAATCCTTTTGGACATCCGCAGCGTTTTCAGGAGGCGAGGGTAGTTTTGACGCGAAGGAAGTCATGATCGACGGTCAGTTAAACGTTCCAGATATGTTCGACCGGCTTGCGGTGGAGTTACGCCCGAAACTTCTCCGCTATTGCGCGAGAATGACGGGGTCCGTCATCGATGGTGAGGACGTAGTCCAAGAAGCTCTACTGAAAGCCATGGACGCAATCCGCGACATGGATTCGATTGCGCATCCGAAAGCCTGGCTATTCCGCATCGCCCACAATGCTGCCGTGGATTTTCTTAGGCGACGGGCCCGCGAAGCCACCCATATCAAAGATGAGCCGTTGGAAATGATCGAAAATCCCCTGGACGAAATCGCACAGCGCCAGGCGGCGGAAACCGGGCTGCGAACATTTATGCGCCTGCCTACCCGCGAGCGGAGCAGCGTCATTTTGATGGACGTGCTCGGCCACTCCTTACGCGAAGTCGCCGAAGTGCTGGATACGACGATCCCGACCGTAAAGGCTGCGCTGCATCGCGGTCGACAGCGGCTGCGCGAATTTGCCCAACAACCGGAACATCTTCCGCTGCCCGCCTTGTCGCGGCATGACCGTGATCTCCTTACTGCCTACATCGACCACTTCAATGCTCGGGACTTCGATGCGGTCCGGCGCATGATTGCCGATGATGTAAGGCTGGAACTGGTCGGTCGAACCCAAATGCGCGGCCGTACCGAAGTCTCCAGGTATTTCGGGAATTACGCCGGCCGGACGGACTGGGAGCTTTCGCTCGGTTTCATCGATCGTCGTCCTGCGGTGCTCGTACGCCGACCTGGAGATCCGGCCGGCCCGCTTGCGCATTTCGTGCTGCTCAGCTTCGAAAGCCGGGAGATCATGACGATTCGCGATTACCGTTACGCTGCTTACGTTGCTGCCGAGGCGGAAATCATCTTCAGCTACACGCCGCCAGAAGAGGGCGATTAGCGCGGCATTTCCAGCTCCAGAAGGTTCAAGGTGAACCTGTCGCGCAAAGCCACGTTCGAAAATGCGCGCTTGGGCAAATGCGCGGCCGGCGCGAAGCCTTATGTAAGACCTGCCCGGTTGCGTGCTCCATTCATAATTCTTCGCTCTTCAAATTGATCCAAAGGTCAGGTTGCCTCGCGCTGAAGCGATACTTTGTGGCTCTCGAAATTTGCCGGCGAAGAGGAATGTTCGTGCAGAATCGTCCAGCCGTCATCCGTCCTATCGAGAACAAGTGTCACACGGTTTTGCAGCCAGCGGAGCTCCTGACCAGACGCGGAAACTCCGGCGTAACGCGCTATGGCACAGACTACGGCGAGCGCACCACGATCGTATGTCAGAACGTCTTCGAAGCTCACGCGGACAGTCTCATCGCCAAGTGAGCCGAACCACTCCTCGATCACGCGTCGCCATGCGCCAACTCCTTCGTAGCACCAGACATTCCACGTGTCGAAAATGCGCACATCCCCCGCATAAAGCGCAAGGAAGCCATCGACGTCCTTGGCAAAGACCGCCGCCGCATACCGCGCAAGTATCGATTCTGCCGGCTTCTCGATATCGTTCATCTATCCTTCCTTCGCCCCTGTTTATCAGACGGAGACGGAAACCACGCCCCAACGAGCTGGCGACGCCGCCTTCACCTTAGGCGCCCAAGAGGATCTTCGGACCCCTCCCCACGGACTCCGCCGCCTCGAAAGCTTCCTTTAGCTGCTCAAACTTGAAGTGCTTCCCTTCTGGAATCGAAATGATTCCCCTTGCAACTTGCGCGACCACTTCGCTGAATGCTTGTTGAACGCCGGCAGGCGGAGTTCGCCTGAACCATTGCATTAGCCACCATCCCCGAATCGTCTGGGCCTGATAAATGAGAGGTCGGGCAAACAACGGCAGGGTCAATGCGTCAGCGCTCGTCTGGCGGTGAGTGGAGAGCGCGCCGTAAACGACCATGGTTCCACCCGCACCAACAGCACCTGCGATGGAAGCACCGACGTCGCCCGCGACGCAGTCCAGAGCTCTTGAGATTCCCTCACTGCCCGTCAATTGCTTGAGGCGAGACGTTACGTCCTCATCTTCTGAACATATCACCTCGTCACCGCCGAGGCGCTTGATTTCGTCTACTGCAGCGCGTCGCCGAACAATGTTTATCGTCTTGAAACCGAGGCTCTTCGACAGCTGTATGATGATCTTTCCGACCGTCGAGCCGGCAGCACTCTGGACCACCCATTCGCCTGGCTTCAGACCAAGCTCGTGCGTTACAAGCAGCCAAGCCGTCATCGGGTTCGTAATGAGCTGAGCAGCAGTTGAAACCGAGAGCGCATCCGGCACCGGCACGACCCTGCCAGCGTCGACGGCGGCAAATTCTTGCCATGTGCCGAGAATACCGACTGTGACTACCCGATCGCCTACTTTCAGTCCGGAGACCCTCGCGCCCACCTCTTCGATCGTGCCTACACACTCCGATCCCAGAACGGCTGGTAATTCCGGAGAAACGCCGTATCTGCCGCGAATGGTGTGTAGGTCGCTCGGATGAATGGGTGAAGCCAAAATACGGATTAGAACCTGGTCGGGCTGGATCGCGGGGACCGCTGTTTCCTTTAGATTAAGAACCTCAGCAGGCTCCCCGACCGATACCGCTTCCAGAGCACGCATTCTCCGCATATTGCCCCCTTTGTTTAACCCCGATTTCCGATGGCCAACTTAGGCATTTTAACTTGCATTATGCAAGTAATTTAACAATTCCCCTTCGCTCCCACTCGGCGCTCTGTTACGATGAGGGATGTCGAGAAACAGATTTCAGACGTTGAATTGTTCGGTTGCACGGAGCCTTGATGAGGTCGGCGATTGGTGGACACTGCTGATTGTTCGGGACACAGCCAGAGGCGTCGACTCCTTCGATGGTTTCCAAACCTCACTCGGTATCGCGAGCAATATCCTCGCGGCTCGACTAAGCCGGCTAGTCAAACGGGGAATCTTAGTCCGTTTACCAGATGAGGAAGATGGGAGACGTGTGCGTTACAGACTCACCCAAAAAGGAAAAGCTTTGCTGCCGGTGATCATAAGCCTCATGCAGTGGGGCGATGAATGGTTGTCCGGGCGGGGGCGCGAACCGTTCATCGTCCAGCACGCGGGCACCGGCGAGAAATTGGCGCCTGTTTCCGTGAGAACGCCCAGCGGCGTAGCGGTGACCGCCGACGACGTCCGGTTCGCCCCGGGGCCGGGCGCAGATTCCCATCGTCAGCGTGCCCGCAGACCACTTCGACAGTAGGCGCAGGACTGCGATACGGTCTCAACTTCAATTTGACGCGGACGTGTTCGACGCGTTTGTCCCGAAGCGGGCCGTGGGAACTCCATGGATCGGCTATCTCGCAGCAGCGCTTGAAAAGCGGACTCTGAGGTAGGCTTCGCCCGCGAGACCACACCAATGCTCACGGGCGACGTCTCCTGCAACTAGGCTGCAGCGCGCTCTCCGCGGAATCTTGCTGCATTCCGATGGGCAAACTCGGCGAAGGTGGTCGGCTTCACGCCGAATTGCCGGTGCGTATCCAGGCAAACCTGTGCCTTCGGATTCCGTAGGCGTTCGAGGGCCTGCTCGTACAATCCCTCGACCAGAAAGGTCGGCACGCCAGCGCGCACCAACGCGTCACGCCGGTCCTCGGGGCGGATCGCAACGTAGCGAACAGGACTGCCGATCGCTATGGAGATGCGATCCGCGATCGCGGACATGGTGAGCGCCTCGGGGCCCGTCATCGCGTAGCTTTTTCCCTCATGTCCGCTGCCTTTCATCACCCCGACTGCAATCTTGGCAATATCTTCCACATCGATCGGAGCCAAGCTTCCATCCGCCATCGGCAACAGGAGTGTCCCATTGTTGACGATCGTGGGTGTTTCACGCAGATAGACCTGCATGAATTGACTCGGACGCAAATGCGTCCAGGCGAGGCCCGATCGCTCTAGGTAATCCTCGATCTCCTCGTGCATACGCGTAAATCGGAACTTCATCGGGTCGAAGCCGGCCTCCGCTCCGGAGAATTTCACGATGTGACTGACGCCGGCCGCCTTGCACGCGTCGATGAATGTGCACTGGGTTTCCAACATCTGCGGATCCGCTGTCGAAATCATAAGAGTACGGTCGACACCCTCCAGAGCGGCGGTCAACTCGCCCGGCTTCGTCATGTCGCCCCCGACCACCTCGACGGTCGGCAGATCAACGAATGCCCCCGCCCTGTCCAGATTTCTGACCAGCGCTCGAACCGGCAGTTTCTGATTTGCAAATTCGCGCACTACAGCCGAGCCGCTCAAGCCGGCCGCGCCCGTGACTAAAAGCATAGTTCTCTCCTGAGATTTAAAGTCATCGCGATGGACTGGACCATTGCGAACCCATGTTTCATCCGTGAATAGACGAATAGGGAAAGCAAAAGGATTCGCCTGAGAGGCAGATCTTTAGAGCGGGGGTCTCTTAGTCAGCCCGCGGCTTTTCTCGCCGGCGACACGTTCCGCTGGGCACGGGCGTCGGGCAGCAGGAGAAGGTGGATATCCTTAATTCGCCGAGTCTAGCCTTCACTCAAGCGCTCGCGCAAGTTTCTCAATGCGAAGCTCCGATATCACGGGGTCTGCGGGCCGCCCGTAGCCCGTTCAAACGAGTCTTTGGTCAGTTTTTCAACGGTGGGAAAAGCCATCGTTCATGAATGAAGTTCTTCAAGGAGGGCTTTTAAGTTGTCGAGCCGGTCACACCAGAAAACCTCGTTATCCTCTATAACGCCTCTGTGAGACGGGCGGCCTTGGTGCTGGTCGTTCGGTTTGACGTTTTTAGCCTGTGTAGGTTTCAGGTGGTCAGTCATCCGCCTCGCTCCATTGAATTCCCCTCAGCTATGACGTTTGAGGTTTGCAATAAGAGTCACCGCTCGATTGCCGATATCGCCTTATTCAAGGGCTCCCGTTTGACCTTCTGCGTGATCCGACCGCTGGCAGAGTTCGCTCGGATACCACAAAGGTTAAGCCCTGCGATTTGCATCCATCGCCACAGGCGCGCCGCTACTATCTCATTTCACTTGCGTTACGCAAGTTATATCCATACCGTGGACCCCGCGAGAGTTTTTTCTCTTCTATCTTGAGACGAGAATCGGTGTAGAGGGCGAAGCAGGGATCAACATGACGTATCCGGAAATCGTAGACAGAGATGTATGGCGCCAACACCGTCTACGGCTACTTGAAGAGGAAAAAGCGCTCACTCGGGCGCGCGATGCACTGAATGCGCGTCGCCGGCGGCTTCCGATGACCCGGGTCGATAGGCCGTATCGTTTCAGTTCGGCAGACGGCGATCTATCATTCCTCGACCTGTTCGAAGGGCGCCATCAGCTCATCGTCTATCACAACATGCTTAAGCCGGACTCCGAATTCGTTTGTCCCGGCTGCTCCTACTATTGCGATCACGTGGGTAATCTTGAACACCTGCACGCACGCCGAACTACATTCGCGGTCGTATCCCGTGCCACTGTCGTCGAAATCGAGCGGGTGAAATCCCGACTTGGATGGAAGTTTCCCTGGTACTCATGCTTCGGCACTTCCTTTCACGAAGACTTGGTCGGCACCGAGGACATGTCATTTGGCCTATCGGTTTTCATTCGCCGGGACCGCGAGATTTTCCAGACTTACTTTACCTCTGGACGAGGCGTGGAGCAGCCCAGCAACACGTTCGGCTTCCTCGACATCACGCCCTGGGGCAGGCAGGAATCCTGGGAGGATTCTCCGGACGGTTACCCGCAGGAGCCCGCCCACAGTTGGATCAAAATCCACGATGAATACTGAATGTTCAAGCCAAGAGGAGCCACGACAGCCGTTTCTCCCGACATCACGCAGTCGAGTAGCCTTTGTTGAAGATCGAATAGATCACCCGCTCAACCACTGTCGATCCTCGCCGACAGATCGTCATCCCCGCAATTATGGATGGAATGTCCTATCAGTCAGCATCCGCCGTCTGCTCTCTATCTGTTTACGTTCCGAGATCTCGTTGACTAGGAACGACTGGGCAATGTCGGCGATCACGTGCTGGCCCAGCGCGGGGAGCGTCAAGGAAACTTGCGACGACAACTCCAATGCGGGATGGCAGCAAACGAAAGCTACCTACGGCCGCGCCGATCAGTTCGCGCATCGCGTCCCGGCCGGCCGCTTGCGAGCGGCCTTCCGACCGTGATGACCCTGCCGGATGAAAAGGAGATAGCGATGTTGGAAGGTACCGTCGACCACGCCCGGCTATCGGATGTCGACTTGAATCTGCTGGTTGCGCTAGATGCCATCCGGACCATCGGAAGCGTCACTAAGGCTGCGAACCGGCTTGGCGTCAATCAGTCTTCCTTGAGCCATCAACTCGGTCGCCTGCGCGAGCTTTTCGGTGACGAGCTTTTCGTTCGAGGGGGAACAGGCATGACCCCGACGCCTCGCGGAGCACACATAGCCGAGATCACGTCAGAGATTTTACAGCGCATCGAGGCGAGCTTGTTCGCCGAATTGGAATTTTCTCCGGCCTCGACAAGTCGGACGTTCAAGCTTGGCATTCCCGACTACTTAGAGAGCATCTTGGTTCCGCTTCTAGCTAAATTCCTCCGCGACGCCGCGCCCAAGGCACGCCTCGAACTCCACTCTTTGGACCGCCATCGAACAACTGATATGCTTGACATTGGGGAGATCGATACCGCGATCGGAAACGTGTCGGAAGGGGGTGTCGTGCACAAGCGCAAAGTCCTCTTCGACGACTGCTATGTCTGCCTCCACAGTTCGCAGCTTCTCAAGCGATTGGGGTCAATCTCCGCCGCGGCCTATTTCGAACTTCCTCATGTGGCCGTTGATCTGAAGGAAAGCGCCTGTAAACTGGTCGACGAAACGCTTGGGCAGAGGAAGCTCCGGCGGACGATCGCGGTATCGACGCCGCACGCGCACGCTATCCCGAAGTTGGTTGCTTCCCTTGACGCGATCGCGACCGTGCCGCGACTGTTTGCAGAGGACGCCGCAATCACGCATGGGCTCGTGGTCAGTCCGCTCCCCTTTCATGTCGCACCATTCCAGATTTCGATCATTTGGCACACCTCCAGTAATTCCGACCCAGGGCTTCTTTGGTTCCGGAAAGCAATCGCTGATGTTGCGGGATTGTTGCGTCATTCCAAGTCCGCCCCGGCCGATCGCATCGCGGGGTCAGCGAACTGAATACCTCTCGCAGCAGAACGAATTGGCTTCCTGGTTTGGCGCCAGGGTACGAGCTGCGAATTCGCCTATATCAGGTTTGCGGACCAGGGCTCATCGATGATCATGTAAGTCTCGTTCGATTTGCGAATGCGCGCGAAGCCGGGAAAGTTCAGATGCATGCCGGCGATCAGCGCGTTTTCCGACGTGACCTCCGCCAATACTGACTTGCGAGTGGCGGTAGCGCCAGCCGCATCGACGTCGAACGCGATCGTCACGTCTGGACGCTCGACCTGGATATTCGGATAGTGCACGATGTCGCCCCAGATCAGAAGCAACTCTCCCGAAGAATTAATACGGTATCCGCAATGGCCTGGCGTGTGGCCCGGGAGGTGAACGACCGAAACCCCGGGAGCTACTTCGCCGTGGGTGACCAGCCGCCGCCTGCCCGCATAGGCCGCGAAGACGTTTCTGGCGAGCATAAAAAATGGCTGCGCGTCTTCAGGCGCGCGGCTCAAATTTTCATCACCACTCCAGAATTTAAATTCCTCTTCGTGAAGAACCAATTCGGCGTTTGAAAATAGCGCCGCCGCCGACGCTGCACCTATTAGGCCCCCAATATGGTCGGGATGGGCGTGCGTGAGAAGCACTTGATCAACCTGGCGCGGATCAAGGTTTAACGCTCCAAGCGCGGCGTGCAGCCGTCCTCCCCATCCGTTGATGCCGCCTGCGCCGCCATCGATCAGAATTGTGTTGCCATGCCCCTCCAGTAGATAAGCAACCGCGGTCATAGCGGAAGAGCGAGGTCGCCCCGAAGCGACGATCATTGCCTCCGCATCGTCCGGGCTTATTCCGCTAAGAAGTTCGAGCGGCACCTCGATGACGCCGTCCACGAGTGCGGTAACGATGTAATCGCCAATTCTCCGCCGGTTCAGACCTGCCGCCTGCCACTGCGCAACCCTGGTCATACCGCGATCCTTCTTTTCTGAATTCGAACCTTGAAAGCGGAGTTGATTGGCAGCTCCAGGATGGAATTTCAAATCGGTGAGGTCGATTTCGGAAATCGACCTCACACATGGTGGCTCTGCTCGACTCACAGACTATCCCGCTCTTCGATGACAACAGCGCCGCGGCTTAGCGATCGCCGTGGTTTTACGTTAGCAGTCGCATCACTCGTCCAATACACGCCCCTCGCCCGGTTGGCTCGCCTACGACCTTAGGGCCCGAGCAATCTCAACCGCGCCCAATTCCCCGTCGCCATTGCCGACTCAGTGCCACATATGACTGGACTCAATCAGCTTAGTTTCATTGTTGGCGTGGTGAGAAGGCGACCTTTTTGATCCACCTTTTATGGGCTTGCTTCCACACGTGGCTGAGAGGCAACGACTAACGTTGGGGTGCTGCTCTTATGAACGGCGGTTTACGCCTGCACGACAGCTGAAGCGGCTATCTCTATTGGAACATCGACCCGAATGGTCGATATGCCGCCAACTCGAATACAAGATTGGGTTCGAGGCCCCGATAAGGGCGGCCTAAGCGGCCGCCGACCCGGTCGAGAGCGTTGTCTTGACGCCTTTGTCCTTCTTTCGATTGCCATCTATGGCCAGCGACGCAAAGCCTGCGGCTATGCAGAGAATGCCTGAAAGAGCAAACGCTGGAGCGTAGGTGCCGTCGAGTGTCCGGGTGAGACCGGCGCCGAAAGCTGCAACAGATGCTCCGATCTGGTGCGCGACGAACATCCAGCCGAACACGAGCGGTCCGACGCCGAGACCAAACCTGTCGGTCGTTATCCGGATGGTGGGCGGCAGCGTCGCGAACCAGTCGAGGCCATAAAACGCGGCGAACAAAGAAACGGACAGAAGGTCCATTCCCAGCGCGACCGGCAGGTACAGCAAGGATAGTCCCCGCAGCACATAGTACACGCACAGCAGGTAACGATTGTCGTATTTGTCGGAGAGCCATCCGGAGGCCACCGTTCCGAAAAGGTCGAAGGCTCCCATCAACGCGAGGAGACCGGCGGCCGTCACTTCCGCTATGCCATGATCGCCGCACGCCGCGATCAAGTGCGTTCCGATCAAACCGTTCGTGCTCAAGCCGCAAACGAAGAAGCCGAAACACAGCACCCAGAAGTTCCTTGACTGCACGGCGCCCTTCAATGCTCTGAAAGACACGACGACGGGATTTTCCGCCGGCGGCTTTGGATAGGAAATTTCAGTTCCCGACGGCGATCCGTACGGTGTAAGGCCGACGTCCGCCGGACGATTGCGCATCAGCAGCGCAATCACAGGCACCAGACAAAGAAGAATACACGCCACCAAGGCGACGAGCGGCCGCCAGCCGAACTCATCGTTGATGCGGGCGAAGAGCGGCAGGAACAGCAACTGGCCGGATGCCGAGCTCGCGGTCATGAGACCGATCACAAGGCCGCGGCGTTGCGCAAACCAGGTGTTGGCGACCGTGGCGCCGAGAACAAGCGCGGTCATTCCCGTTCCGCCGCCGACCAGCAGTCCCCAGAGCAGATCTAATTGCCAGGACTGAGTTGCAAAGGCGGTCAAACCCATTCCCGCGGCGGTCGTGGAAACAGCAAGCATCATGATCCTGCGTAGCCCGAAGCGAAGCATGAGCGCCGCAGAGAACGGCGCCATCAGTCCGAACACAGCCAACCGCAGAGATAACGAAGTGGAAATACTCGCCGTCGACCATCCGAACTCCCTTTGCAAAGCAACCAGCAGCAAACCCGGCGTCGACATCGCGCCTGCGGTCACGAGCAAGGTCGCGAACGTCACGCCGACGACCACCCATCCATAGTGGAAGGAGGAGGCATCCTTCGTTTTGATTGCAGTCATCCGCGCATCTCCCTTGACCATTAAGCGGCACTTCGAGGAACCTAATTAGAAGCATATGCCCCTAATTTGCAATTACGGGCATATGCTCCTATAGTCAAGCGCAGTTTCCGTCGAGGCATTCACGATCACAGAGGCAATGGAGAAACAGATGGCTGATCCGCTTTATTTAATCGCTGGCGCAACCGGCACGACCGGCAGAGCCGCTGTTGCAGAACTGCAGAAAGCCCTTAACCGTCGAACAATTCGTCGAGATCAATCGGGCCAGGTTCGACCAATAATGATCTCGAAGGCCTCCGCCGGTTTGTGGAGGACTTCAATCACGATCGATTGTGTGCGACCATTTCTCGAAGACATACTTTCCAATCGGATGCTGCGGCTTTGATTGGAAGTCAAAGAGTGCGGAAACGGCGATGGGTCAGATTAAACTAGACAATTGCAACTGCGTCGCCATACGGAAAGCTGCGCGGCAGATCACCCAAGCCTACGACGCTCAGCTCGCCGAAGCCGGGATAAGGGTGACGCAGTATATGATCCTGGCGGCGCTCAATCGCGAGCACGGAGTGTCTGTCAACGACCTCGCCGGCACGATGGCGATGGACCGCACCACCATGGGCAAGAACTTGCGCCCCCTGGAACGCGACGGGCTGGTGGACATGAAAGTCTCGGAGAGCGATCGTCGCAGCCGCGATATCGTACTGACCCGCAAGGGCCGCGCGCTGTTGGAGCGCGCTTTTCCGTTATGGCGGCGCGCGCATCAGGAGTTTCAGGACAAGCACGGCGCGAAGTTCGCAGAGAACCTGCGTGCCATGCTCGGCGAGGTGTCCGCGCAGGGGTGACGAACAATAGGACGGCGAAAGCCGTTGCGCTTTTAACTGCGCAGCGGCAATGCATATGTTGTGGTTTCACGATACGGATTGCGATATAAACTGATGGTGTCTCAGTATTCATTACGACGCCATGTCCAACGAGAGTCCTGAACCGCCCATCACCTTTACCAACGCCTATACGGGCTTGGCGAAAGGGGCGCGCTATGAACACTGGCGCGAGGAGATCTGCCGCGGCCTTTGCAATATCGATATTGGTCCGGTCCGGGATAACGTAATCGACCTGCAGACACAGATCACCAACCTGTCCCCTGTGGCGGTCGCCGTTGCTACGGGCACTTCCGCCTCAATCGGCCGCTCGCCACAGACCACGGGGGACGGCGACGACGACTTTACCTTCGTCTGTCACGGCCAAAGCCGGATGCCCTTCCAGTACCGCGATAGCGTGATGACGATCGACCGATCCGAGGTTTTACTTGGAGACCTGGTCCAGTCGTCAGCGGCAAAGATGAGTGATTGCCGCAAATTTACGGCGCTTGTTATTGATCGCAAGACACTGCTCCGTTCCAGTCCAAAAGCTGAAACTCTCTTGTACCGACCTCTTCGGATCAATGAAGAGCTCAGCGATACCATCGGCCGGTATGCGGAGCTCGCGACTAAATCGGCGCCCCATCTCGATGGACACGGCCGCTTTCTGATGGGCCAACACCTGGTCGACCTCCTCTCGCTTGCGCTTGGCACCCACTCAGACGCAGCCGAAATGGCCCGCCAGCGCGGTCAAGCCCAGGCCCGTCTCGCGTTGATGAAGACCGATATTCTATCCAACCTCGGTCGCCTGGATTTGTCCATTGACATGATCGCGGGTCGCTACGGGTTGAGTGCGCGGCAGGCACAGCGCCTCTTTGAGCAGGACGGCACTACCTTCACGGAATTCCTGATCGAGAGGAGACTGCTGCTCGCACGAAAGCTGGCGATGGATCCGAAGAATCGTCAGCGCAAGATCAGCGATATTGCGCATTCCTCGGGTTTCTCCGACCTCTCCTATTTCAACCGTACATTCCGTCGTCGCTTCGGCATGACCCCCTCCGACGTCCGAGAGAACGATCTGGAGCGGGATGGAAACGGAAGTCATTAGGCTGAAGCCATCGTCCGAGATCCTTCCCCACGATCAAGCGAGGCATAACCGGCTCAACAATGGTCGCGCCGTCCCGTAACGGAGTGCGCCGGCCCGACTATCGGGACCGGCGCATAAGCTTTAGACCGTCGCCAACTTGTAGCGAGATGCCGCTTCGGTACGGGAAAGATACGGACCGAGATTCTTTCTGGCGGTGTCATAGCTTTCCCAAGCGGCTGTGTCAGGCAGCGAGGGAATCGTGATCAGTTCACGCTGATCGAATCCTGCCAGCGCAGCATCGACCATCTCTTCCGCCGACATCACGATCTCCTGCGGCAGGTGCTCAACGGGCACTCCGGCACGGCTCCAGAATTCTGTGCGCGTGGCACCCGGAAGCACGGCCTGGACCTGAACGCCCTTGCTGCCGATCTCATGGTTCAGCGACTGGGTGAAATTGACGACATACGCTTTGGTGCCGCTGTAAGTGCCGTTCAGAAGCTCTGGCGACAGCGCAACGATCGATGAGATGTTGATGATGACACCATTGCCCCGCGCAACGAACCCTGGCGCAGCGGCCCGCGTGAGCCGCGTCAACGCAGTCACATTGAGCTGGATCATCGCGTCGAGCTGATCGACATCAGAATCGACCAGCGGCTTGGTGGCACCGACACCGGCATTGTTGATGAGCGCCGTAATGGTCGCATCCGTCTTCAGACGATCCTCGACCTTCAGCAGGTCTGCTTTCGTATTCAGGTCGGCGGGCAGAATATCGATCTTGCGGCCGGTTGCTTTTGCGAGTTGGGCTGCCAGCGATTCAAGCCGCGACTTGTCACGTGCGACCAGAATGAGGTCATAGCCGCGCCGCGCGAAGCGATCCGCATAGATCGCTCCGATTCCAGACGAAGATCCCGTGATGAGGGCTGTGCCCTTGGTGGACTGATTGGACATATCGAACGCTCCTGGTTTTTGACTCCGGCGATAACCGGCGTTGACTGAGCGAACCTAGGGGACTATTTAAATGTCTCAAATGTCATTCTTACCTCGTTTTGGGACATCATGAAGAAGATTGGCCTTGTGGTTTTTCCGGGTTTCCAGGTTTTGGATCTGGTTGCAGCAACAGCATTTGAACTCGCGAATGCCGAGGCCCCTCGGCCCGTCTATGACGTCCATCTATTGTCCGAAGCGGGCGGATTGATCACCAGTTCATCGGGCGTGCGCGTCGAGACCGAGCGCTTCACCGACCCCGTGTTCGATACCGTCATGACCATGGGCGCGATGGACGTCGCACCATCCACACCCGGACTTCTTGCTTTTCTCAACGAGGCGAGTGCCGCATCACGGCGCACAGCGAGCATCTGCACCGGCGCGTTCGTCCTTGCCGAGGCTGGTCTTCTCGATGGCCGCCGCGCGACCACCCATTGGGCCTTCGCCAGGAACATGCAGCTGCAGTTTCCGAAAATCAAAGTGCAGGAAGACAAGATCTTCATTGTCGACGATGACGTCTGGACGTCCGCAGGCATGACCGCCGGCATCGACCTTTGTCTCGCATTGATCGAAGCTGATCTGGGCGTCGAGATATCCCGCACGGTCGCCAAGAAGCTTGTGGTCTATCATCGCCGTACAGGCGGTCAGTCGCAATTCTCAGCTCTTTTGGAGCTAGAGCCGAAATCGGACCGCATCCAGAGCGCGCTCGCTTACGCCCGGGAGAACCTGCAAAACGAGCTATCTGTCGAGGTGCTGGCGGAAGTCGCAAGACTCAGTCCGCGTCAATTCAGCCGGGCTTTCAGCTCGGAAACCGGACAGTCGCCTGCGAAAGCTATTGAAAACCTGCGTGTGGAGGCGGCTCGGATCATGATCGATGAGGGCGAGCATCCCATCGACGTTATTGCGCGTGAGACAGGCTTCTCCGATCCCGAACGCATGCGGCGCGCTTTCCTGCGTGCGTTTGGCCAACCGCCGCAGGCGATCAAGCGGGCCGCAAGGATGAGGCAAGTCGCATAGCCGAGGATGAACCGCCTACCCCCAAAATGAATAAGGCCCCGTGAGGGGCCTTATTTTTAAACCGAGTCCTTCGCAGCCTTGACCGGGCGGGCCCGGACAATCTTGCGGGCCGGCTTGGCCTTGAACACCATCGGCTCACCGGTGAAGGGGTTGGTGCCCTTGCGCGCCTTGGTGGCTGGCTTCTTGATCACGACGAACTTGGCAAAGCCAGGAACGAGGAAGAGACCATTCTTCTTCAGTTCCTTGTAGCCGATCGTCGCCATCGTCTCGAGAACACCCTTGATGTCCTTCTTCGAAAGCTCCGAGTGCTGCTCGTTGATCTTTTCGATCAGCTGCGACTTCGTCATTTGGGTTGCCATTGTGTCTCCAATTGCGTTGATTCGAATCACCGAACAGTATTGCGAAATCGGCGTTTCGCCTCATGCATAATGCGATCTACACAGGATTCTATAGGGTTTTTTGCATAATTTTCGCATTTTCCCGCTGAATCCGGGGAAAAATTGGACCAAGACAACCGCAGATACCTTAAATGAAGGGGAATCAACGCGCCCGGCGAGAGGCCAAATCGCCCTCGCCAAGACCGCCGCAATACCGGCTATCGCAGCAGGAGGGTAGCTGCCAAAGGCACCAAGAGCGACGTCACCAGCGCATTCAGCCCCATGGCGATGCCGGCAAACACGCCGGCAACCTCGTCGACCTGAAATGCCCGCGCGGTGCCAATGCCGTGGGACGCAAGACCCGCGGCAAAGCCACGGGCCCGGAAGTCGGTGATGCCCAGCCTGTTCATGGTCGGCGTCACAACGATGGCTCCCATGATACCGGTGAGCACGGTCGCGACCGCAGTGATCGCAGGATTTGCTCCAAGCGTTTCACTGATACCCATGGCCACACCCGCGGTGACGGATTTCGGTGCCAGCGACAGCACGACTTCCCTCGGCAACCCAGCCAGTTCAGCGAACACCACCACCGAGATAATGGCTGTAAGACATCCCACCACCAATGCCATCAGCATCGGTACGATCGCCGACATGACGGTCTTGCGGTTCTCATAGAGCGGTACGGCGAGGGCGACGGTGGCGGGACCGAGCAGGAAATGTACGAACTGCGCGCCGCCGAAATAGACCGTGTAGCTAGTCCCGGTGACGTGCAGGAAAACACCGACAATCCAGATCGAATGCAGCACCGGGTTCGCCAGCGGATGACGGTGAGTTGCGAGGGAAACGGCATCGGTGACCGCATAGACCAGGAGCGTAACGGTCAGCCAGAGCAGCGGCGTCTGCGACAGGTACACCCACAGTGAGAATGGATTGTTGCTCATGGCGCGCTCCGGCGGCGCGTGATGATCCGGCTCGTGATCAGGAAGGTCCCGGCCGTGACCAGCAGCGTCACCAGCACGGACCCGGCAAGAATGACAAAGATCGCAATGCCGTGTTGAGCCAGCAGGTCGAGTTGCTGCACGATGCCGACGCCCGCCGGCACGAACAGCAGCGATAGATGCGCCAGCATGCCTTTGGCGGTGCCTTCGACCGCTCCCCTTCGCAATGGTCCGCGGGCCAGCACGGCGAAGCGATCGCGCAGGATGAGCGCGACAAAAAGAAAGACCAGCCCGATCACCGGGCCTGGCAACGGCAGGTGCAGGCCGCGGACGATCACTTCACCGATCAACTGGCAAATCAGAATCAGGCTGAGATTGGCGATCATCCGGCGCGCTCCAGCAACTTCACTGAGCACACTCTGGTAGGTGCGCATTCCACTCGCAAGCACGAGATGGCTGTGGTGCACAAGCGCAGTGAATAGTTCGCTTTATTTCGAGGCGTTCCGGTAAAGATCCGCAACGTTCTTCCAGATCTCGTCCTTGAACTGCACCACTGCGGGGCTCGGCAAGATCTGTGGAGGCGCGGTTGTTTTCTTGCAGTCTTCGACGAGGCGCATCACCCAGACTTCGCCATCGGTGAAATAGCTGTCGCCTCCGCCGTTCCGCCCCAGCAGTGTCGGACCAAGTCCCATCACCTGATAACGGGCACTCACCATTCCTGCCGCCTGCAAAGTACTTTCGACCAGGTCGCGATCGAGATCGATATCGGGAGCAATGTGATGGGTGATAGCTCCCGTATAGTGACTGAGACCCACGCTGCGGTCGAAGGTCGCCGCGCCAAGCCAGACCGGCCGCCCCTCCTGCCCCTCCTTCAGCACCATCCAGAACCGGACGTGGTGCCTCTGGTCTGCGCTTTTTCCAACCGGCTTCTCGAAGGCAAGGTCTTCGCGGCGGCCGGCGTAGAACAGCGGGCTGACCGGCGCACGTGGATAGGGCTGATCGAGCAAAACACTGCCAGAAATCTCGAGGCTCGATTTCCATGTGACCGGATCGGCCGCATACCAACCCGCCTCGCGCATCGCGCACAGAACGTCCTTGGAGGAGCCGACCACCCCCACATTGATCGCGTCGCCGGGTATGCCCTGCGAGGTGGTCGTCACCATAGGCAGGCCATCGAGCTTCTTCTGATGTTCGTAGTGACGCCACAACGCCGGAAGGATCAGATAAGCGAGCAGCAAATAGGCAGTGAGAACGATCAGCAGTCCACGGAGCAACAGTCTCGTCTTCGGCACGGCAAGGCGCGCATGCAGCGGCATTAATGTTGCCAGTCCGTTGGTTGTCCCGCGATATTTTCCAAAGATATAGCAAAACCACTGTCAGGCGCTATCATCCGCCTGACAGTGTCCTTATAACTGAATGCTGGATCAGCCCTTCAGCCGTTTGGTGCATTCGCTGTAATAGCCGCCGCCCTTCTGGATCCACTTCAGGCCACCATTGGCGTTTGTTGCCTTGTTGGCGTTGTACTGGTCGACGCAGGTGTGCATGCGGGCCTTGCCTGCCGTCTCAGACGAATATTTCGGCGCAACAGCACTCGGGAAAACTGCGGCTCCCGCGGCGGCGGGCGCGGCTGCCGGCGCCGGCGCGGCTTTCGCCGTCTCTTCTTTTGGTGCTGCAGGTGCTGCAGCCTTTGGTGCGGCTGGTGCTGCGGCCTTCGGCGCTTCCGTTGCCGCGGCTGCAGGCGTCGCGTCGGCACCGCATTGTGCCTTGCGGAAATCATTCCATTTCTGGCCGCCGAGGGTGCCGGCGGTCTTCGCGGCCTGATACTTCGCGCTGCATTCCTGGGCAGTCAACGCTTGCGCCGGCATGGCGGCGAAGGTTGCGGCGCCTGCCAGCAATGCGGCGCCAAACAGTTGGATTCGGATGGTCATCGAACTCTCCTAAAAATGGTAATCGAAACACATGACATCCTAGCTCACGTGTTGTCGGGTTCAACGCGACAGCGCGCGATACGATCAAAAAATAATGAACGCGGAATTTCATGACGTGCTGCATCGTTCAGCGACGGTTCATCCTGATAAGCCAAGGCTTCACGCCTCTGCAACATGAGGTCCTATGATGACAATCTCTTCACGCGTTATTGCCACTACCCTTGCTTCACTGATGCTGGCCACGTCGGCCTTCGCACAGACTGCCGCAACGCCGGCCCCGGCTGCACCGGCGACCAGTGCCGCCCCGGCCAAGGCGAAGCCCGCGCGCAGCGCGGCTTCCCTCGAATGTTCGAAGCAGGCCGACGAAAAAGGCCTCAAGGGCAAGGATCGCAAGAAATTCCGCTCGGAATGTAAGCGTGACGCGGCCAAGGCCGGCTCAACGACCGACGCCACCAAGGCGAAATAAGCTTACGCAGTCAGCCGGCCGCGGAGACGTGGCCGGCTTTTTGCTGCGAGCCTCCCGCATGGAGATCGCGCGAGCCATGTGCGGCGCTCATTTGTGGGGTACTGCGCGATTTGTCATAAACGCGGCATTCTCAAACCATTTCTCTGATGCCGCGACTGCCCCTGAAATTCCCAAACATCTTTGGCCCTGACCTCAAACGCGACACCTTGAGCGTGATCGAAACACTTTCGATCGGCGCCGTCGGAGGTCTTGTCTTTTATTGGCTTGAGCTTCCCGGCGGTTTGATCTCAGGCGCGATGATTGTCGTCGGCATCGCAGCAATTTCGGGCCGCCCCATGGGCCTTCCCCCGATCATGGCACACGTCATCCTGATGACGCTGGGACTATCGCTCGGCTCGATGGTTTCGCCCCAGATGCTGGCGAACATGGCGTCCTATCCTCTCAGCATTGCGATTCTCGCCGCCTCAACATTTTGCGCGACGTTCGGCAGCAGTCTGTATCTGCAGCGTGTCCATGCCTGGGATCGCACCTCCGCCCTGCTCGCCGGCAGCCCGGGTGCTTTGTCTCAGATCATTATGCTGGCGAACGAAAAGGGGGCGGACGTTGCCGGCATCGCCGTAGTGCAGACGATGCGCGTCATCATCCTGACCGCCGCGCTACCGATCATTCTCGCCACCTTCGGCCTTGGATCGCACGGCAGCGTATTGACGCGCGCGGCACCGGCAACGCCACTGGCGTTCGCCATCCTCGCGGTGGCCTGTGTCGGGACCGCCTGCCTGCTGCGCCTCCTGAAATTCCCAGCAAGCTGGATGTTCGGCGCCATGCTCGGGTCAAGCGTGCTGCATGGATCGGGATGGATTACCGGCGGTCTCCCGGGATGGGCTTACGCCACCGCCCTGATCGGGATCGGAACGTTAATCGGGACGCGATTCGCACGTATTTCGGCCCGGACATTGCTCAGCCACATGATCGCGGCGCTCGGCTCATTCGCAGTCGCCATTGTCGTCTCGGCCATCTTCGTCGCCATCGTGATGCTGACAGCGCCGAACCGATTCGGAGATCTGGTGGTCGCGTTCTCGCCGGGGGCGATGGATGCCATGCTGGCTCTGGCCCTGACGCTGCACATCGACCCGATCTTCGTCGGTGCGCATCATCTGTCGCGATTTATTTTTGTCTCCGTGGCGACGCCGGGCATCGTCCACCTGTTTGGACGCCCGCAGGTGGACGCAGATGATTAGGCCGCCTGTCTGGACTTAACGAGGCCCCACAAGGCCAAAGCTGCTAGGGCCAGCGAGATCAGCACGTTGTAGCCAGCCAGCGACAGGCCAAGGAAACGCCACTGCACCGCGTCGCAGCGAATCACTTTCACCTTGTTCAGGCCATCCAGCAGGCCGCCAGGGCTGCTGAGATCAGTGATCGGGCCGGAGCAATCGGTCGGCCCCTGCCAAAATCCCCATTCCACGCCCGCGTGATAGCCGCCAAGCACCGAATTAGCGAGAAGTGCGAGGGCCAGAATAGCAAGCCCCCCGCCGAGCAGGCTGCGCGACAGTCCGCGGGACGCACCAAAGGCGACCAGCGCGGCCAGAGGGATTGCCAGATAATAAGCGTACCGTTGCTCAAGGCAGAGCGGACAGGGCCGGATATCGAGCACCAGTTCGAAAAACCAGGCACCAGCGATGGTGGCGGCCGCAAGAACGGCAATACCCGCCGCGGCAACGAACACCGGGTCTAAAGAGCCTCCGGCCTGCCCCTGTCTCAAGGTCGTCTCGCTTGCCACGTGGCGGTCTCCTCATTCCAGGTGGCGGTCGTACCTCGCACAACTACACATGTCGACGTCCACATGATCACAGGCGGTTGACCAGACGCCCGCGCAAGCTATAGTCCCGCCCGCTTCGTGACCCCTACCGCTCGGTGGTGGTCCCGGGAGCCCCTGTGGCGGAACTGGTAGACGCGCTCGACTCAAAATCGAGTTCCGCAAGGAGTGCTGGTTCGATTCCGGCCAGGGGCACCACCTGTCTTCAGGACACCGTCTCGACGAAGTCTGTTGCTCAGCGAAATCAGCCCTCTCATGAGGGACTGCGGGAAGAGCTGTGGCATGTCCTCAACGATGCGATCTTTGCTTGAGGGATTTCAGCATTGGAGTGCGTTGAGAAATTCGATCAAATTCTTCTGATGACCGCAAACGATGCGAAATCATCCTTTGTCGAGTTGTGCGACCATGCGTATACACGCTAGAGATTCGTCACAGCGTTCAATGGTCCGACGTCCGCAATGTTCAAAGGTTTATATAAGGTCGAATTCGAAACTCCGCGCGGGAAAGCGCTCGGCGTCATCAACGCCGAAGACGGGAAGATTCGCGGCGGCAGTTCGGCATTCGCCTATGTGGGCTCCTTCACCGAAAACGGCCATTCGTTTTCGGGGAGCGTCCGCAGCATCCGACATACGGCAGATCCCGACCACCCATCGGTCTTTGGCTTTGACGAGGTCAACGTTGATTTTCAAGGCGCCGCCAAAGGGGACTTTGCGATGTGCGAAGGGACGTCGCCCGATTTTCCGAGCCTGAAATTTAAAGCCGTGCTTACGCGGCTCGCGGACTGAACTGGTTCAGCCAAAACACGTGATTGTAGAAGCCACTCATGAAAACGCCCGGCGCAAGGCCGGGCATTTATTTCGTACAACGTCCCGAAAAGCGGATCAGAACTTCGCCGTGGCCGACACCTTGAATGTGCGCGGCTGACCAGGGGAGATATTGTTGTTGCCGTCTGCGGACGCCCAATAGCCCTTGTCGAAAATGTTTTCGATGTTGAGCTGACCGCGCCAGGTCTCGTTGATCTTCACATAGAGCGCCGCGTCGACGCGAACGAAGCCGGGCAAACGAACCGTGTCGTCCGAGGACGCAAAGGAATCCCCAAAGTAGATGATGCCAAGCCCAGCACCCCAGATCGGATCAATCTGGTATTTGTTCCACAAGGAGAATTGATTGTAGGGTACGAGTTGAACGCGATTACCCGGCAGAACCGTTGTCGAAGTCGCGCTCGTGATTCGCGCGTCGGTATAGGCATAGCCAAGCGAGGCCTGCCAATCGTTGGTAATATAGCCGGTCAACGCGGTTTCAAATCCACGGGTTAACGTACTGCCTGACGGAAAGAAAAAGAGGGGATTGTTGCCGTCAACAATCGGCTGATTGGTGCGGTTGAGATTGTAGACCGCTGCAGTGTACTGCAGCCGTGGTGTAATATTCCACTTCACGCCAACTTCCGTGTTCTCGAATTTCTGTGGTTCGAGGATCAGCGTACCGGTGCTTAACGCACTGAATTGATCACCCGACGCCGGGAGGTAGGACACGCTATAGGCCGTATAAACCGACAGATTTTCCATCGGCTTCAAGATAACAGCGGCCTGCGGCGAAAGCTTCTCATCGACACGCGCGCGCAAAATGCCGGTGTTTCTATCGACCGCCGACATGTCGAAGCGATCATAGCGAACGCCGCCAATCACCTGCAGCCAGCGCGTCACCTCGATCTGATCGCGCGCATAAGCGGACTGAGTGTTGAGCGCATATTTGCTGTTCGAGTCAGCCGACGTCACGCCGTCCGTGTTGGTCGCAGTTGGATGATGAACGAAGTCGATGGCCCCGAAGTAGGTCGGATCGAACGGATTCACAGTGATCGAATTCGTCCCGGTGCTCGGAAAAATTCCGGTATTACGCTGGTCGATACCGGTCTGCCGACCGAATTCCGTTCCGAAACCGATCGTGTGAAGCAATGGACCGGTGGCCGTCTTGTAGGTGAAGTCGGTCTGATTGATCGCGTTGTCGCGGTCTGTCCAGTGCTGATAGGCGTTCAAGCTGACCGCTGTCTGAGCAGGATTCACTGATCCTCCCGGATAAGCGTTCTGATAGAATTTATTGTAGTCGGCGTAGACCGACGAGTTCTTGACCGTCAGTCCATTTTCGAAGTCGTGCTCGATATCTACCCTGGAAGTCTGCACGTCAGCTTTTGCGACATTGTAAATCGGGCTACCGAAAAACGTCGTTAGATCGCCATTCGGGGCGAAAGGCCTTGCCGGATTAGCACTCGTGGCTCCGCCCGGAACACCTGCGAGTGCTTGAGAGGGATTGCCGCGATCCGCCGTGCGCTCATCGTGATAATATTCGTAGCTCAACTTGATTTTGGTGGTGTCGTTCGGCTTCAACGTCACTGTCGGATTAAAGCCGTAGCGTTCGAGATTTCCGAAATCGCGGAATGTCTCAGAGCCCTCATAGAATGCGTTGAAGCGAACTGCGACGCTGTCATTGACCGCCTGACCGGCATCAAGGGAGATGCGCCTGTCGCCATAGGAGCCGGATTGCATCGTCGCCTCGTAAAGCCGGGTACCATCAGCCTCCTTGAGCGTACGGTTGAGAAGACCACCACCCGCACCGCGGCCGAAAGTCAATGCACTCGGCCCTTTCACGACCTCGATGCTCTGGGTGTTGTAGAGATCGCGAAAGATCTGAACGTCGTCGCGAATGCCGTTGACGAAAAAGTTCGCGCTTGAGTCCACACCGCGAATAACGAGTTCGTCGCGGTTACCTTCGCCCTGATGCACGGCGACGCCGGGAACGTAACGGGTGACGTCAGTCAGACCGAGCGGGGCTTGATCCTTGATGAAGTTCTTGGTGAGGACGCTGACCGACTGCGGAATATTGATCAGCGGCGTATTGCTCTTGGTCGCGACCGACGTGCTGTTGGACACATAGCCTGCAGTGCCGGTGCGACTGTCTTGCGTGTCGGGTAACGGCTCGGGCTTCGGCTTGGCTGCCGCTTCATCCGTCCGCCGCCGTGCCGCGGTTCCCCGCCGCCGCGCCTTGGGCTTGTGGGTCGCAACCACTACTGGAGGGAGCGGTGTCGCGCCAGCCTCACTTTCCGCAGCGGTCTGCGCCATCGCTTCCGGCGCGCACAAGATGACGCTGAGCACGAGATAGCTGGCGGACATGAGGATTGATCTGGAAATCGAAATCGAGCGTGCCTGACGCTGCGAGCGAATGGCGTGAATCATTACTGGCCCCAAGAGAAACGCGCGTCGCAACCACGCGACGACTTCGTGCGCTTCTCTTGGAAAAATCATCGGGGTGCGTCCAGACGTCGCACCTTCGAAAAATTTGCGGAGTGTTGCGGAATAAATCTGAGTTAAAGCGCTTTAGAACCGATCTAGACTATGTATCGTTTAACGATATGCCCGCCGATACAGTGTTTCTTCATTTCAGAAGCAGCCGAAACCTCATCGAAGTAATGAAATTCGATCCACATCAACGACTCACTCTCGATAAATTCTAAAACCGGACAGGCACGAACTCATGGTCGTATACAGCCAGCACGAGTAACGGCAACGGCGTCACTCACGCTTCACTCGCTTTTTGAATTCTTCGCTAGCGGCGCGGCTCGACCACCAGACACTGGATTGCCCGGCCGAAATAGCCTTTGGCATCCCCAAGCCGCGATACGGCGATACCCGCCCCATCTGGCCCCAATGTTGTTTCCGAATTTAGCAAAATCCAATCGCCGACAGGCGCGCGCGCAAGCGTGACCGTGAGATCGGCATTGATGAACGTCCATTTGGCGAAATCAATCACTGAGGCAACGCCATTGGTGAAATCGGCCGACAACGCAGCCCGCATCACCGCAGAATTCTCACTATCCTCGACCATTGGGCGATTGGCGCGAAACCAGATCGCGGCGGGGCCAAGGGTCAGAAAGCGACCGCGCACCGACCGCAACGTCACGCTGTTGATGAATTTGCTTGATCCGTGAGGCGGCTCTTCAATTCCATCTTCCGGACCAGGAACGTCGATCGGCATATCCACGACATCCGACGGCAGTGAAATCGCTTCAGACTTCACCTTGAGCACGGTGGCGCGAACAACTTCCACGCCATTTGACAGGATGCTGACACGGCAAAGCTGGATCTTTCGGCCCTCGCGCACCACCTCGGTCTCAAGCGTCAGCGGCGCCACTGGTACCGGCCGCATCAGATCGACGGTGACGCGAACCACCTGCATCGGTTGGGCTGTTGGAATGCGCTCCGCGGCCCACACCACCAGTGCAGACGGTGCGCCGCCATGCTGCATGCTCGGGTCCCACGGCCCCCCAGCATGCTCACTGGTGTGAACACGATTCCCATCAACGCGAAATACAGCATCCATGAAACAAAACCGATTGCCGGGGGATCAATTAAGTCTTGAAATCACATCACAACGGGCTGTCGACCGCTTCGTTGTATTCTTTGGTCAGGCGCGCGACGAGGTCAGCAACAGGCCCAACTTTGTCGACGCTGCCGATACCTTGGCCGCTGCCCCAGATTTCCTTCCAAGCCTTCGGCTTGTTGCGTTCACCACTGGCATCCGTCGCAAAACTCATTTTCGATGCATCGGAGACAGGAAGATTGTCTGGATCCATACCTGCAGCGACAATCGACGGCTTCAGGTAGTTGCCATGAACGCCAGTGAACAGGTTCGAGTAGACAATGTCTTCCGCCGCCGACGATGCGATCATGTCCTTATAGCCGTCGGGCGCATTGGCTTCGTGCGTCGCGATGAATGCCGAGCCGATGTAAGCAAAGTCCGCACCAAGCACGCGCGCCGCGCGGATTGCACGCCCTGTACCCATCGCACCGGACAGTGCGATCGGACCGTTGAACCATTGCCGCGTCTCTGCGACGAACGCGAACGGCGATAGCGCACCAGCGTGACCGCCGGCACCGGCTGCCACCAGTACCAATCCGTCAGCGCCCTTCTCGACCGCCTTGTGAGCGAATTTTTGATTGATGACGTCGTGAAAGGTGATGCCGCCCCAGGCATGAACAGCCTGGTTCAATTCCTCTCGCGCGCCGAGCGATGTGATCACCATCGGCACTTTGTGCTTTTCGCAGAGCGCGAGGTCCTGATCCAACCGGTTGTTGGATTTGTGCACGATCTGATTCACCGCGAATGGAGCGGAAGGACGATCGGGATGGGCCTTGTCATGCGCAGCCAACTCTTCCTTGATCCGATGCAGCCATTCATCCAGCAAGGCCGCGGGACGCGCATTCAGCGCCGGAAAAGACCCGACGACCCCTGCCTTGCACTGGGCGATGACAAGATCAGGTCCCGATATGATAAAGAGCGGCGAACCGATCACCGGTATCGAGAGACGATTCTTGAACAAGGCAGGCATCGACATCCGAAATTCCTCTTCCTTCAAATTGATCGCAGGCATTCGCCGTCAGGTTATAATGCCTACGCTCATACGGGGTGTAAGGACGCCTTGGAAGAGCAGGAAAATTATTGACAGACCGCGCGGGTGACGAAATTTTCTGTCCTGCACGCGCCGCCCCCGGAAAAATAGGCTTTTGCCGAGCATTTCTGGGCGGCTTCGATGTCGAGGCTGCGGCCTTCCTTGTAGCCTTTTTCCCTGCATAGCTGGTCTGACGCCGACTTGCAGTCGGGCGCGCCATTGGACGCAACGATACACATGGTCCGACCGACAACCACGGATTGTCCGGACAACGGCGCGATGCGGGACAAACCGTCGGTCGCCTTTTTGGCACTGGAATTCAGCCCGTCGATGGTCTGCTGAGGAGTCGGCAGCGACGGGGTCAAACTGGACGTGGTGCCTTTGATCAGCTTCCCGATCTCCTCAACAAGACCTGGGTTATTGCGGCCAGGCGCTTCGGATTCGGGAGGGGCCGGCGGCTGATTAGCGGATGGGGCAGCCTGTACCGCCGCCGGTGTTTGGGATTGCTGGGGCCACGCAACCGCTGTCGCACCAAACAGCGCAACCAACGTCGCGATCGCCATAAGGATCTGGCGACCCCGGACATCCACATAGATATCGCCGGCGCGAACGGACATGGCGTAAACCTATCCCGGCCCTTCCGGCAGGAAAAGGGCTGTCTGGCGAGTGTGACGGTTCAGAAGTTCGCATCCAAGCAAGCCGCAAGCCTTGTGCGAATTTCGGAATCAAAACACTAGAACAGCCTGAAGGCAATGATGAATCCGATGATGAGGGCGCCTGCTCCAATGCTCACCCACAGACCGAGCCGCTTCTCGATGGCTTCGCGAATCCAGACGCCGTATCGGTTGAGCAGCACCGCCACGAAGAAGAACCGCCCGCCCCGCGCAACGATCGACAGCAGCACGAACAGCAACAGATTGTAGTTGGCAAACCCCGACGTGATCGTGACGATCTTGTAGGGAATGGGCGTCAGGCCCTTCAGTAGGATGATCCATGCGCCATACTCGGCATAGGCTTGGCGAAATGCCTCGACCTTCTCGCCGTAGCCGTAAAGCTGGATAAGCCACTGTCCGACGGAATCGTAGAGCAGCGCTCCGATGGCGTATCCCACCATGCCGCCCGCGACTGATGTAATGGTGCAAACCAGCGCATACAGCCACGCCTTCTGAGGCCGCGCGAGCGACATCGGAATCAGCATCACATCCGGCGGGATCGGAAAGAACGAGCTTTCGGCGAACGAGACAGCTCCCATCAGCCAGAGGGCGTAGGGCTTGTCGGCAGCGGCGATACACCAGTCGTACATTTTTTTCAGCATGGCGCGATGAACCATCGTCCAGCCAATTTGTCCATGGATGGAATTGTGTCGAACCTGCGAAAAATTAGCGCCGTTTCTTTAGACGGCCACTTTCGCGCGCGACAATTGGTCGCCGGGCTGCAAGCTCTGGACCGACCGGCGCTTTTTTAAGCTTCGGAGCAGCATCGGAATCCGGCGCGGCGGCACGGGATTTTATCGCGGTTGCCTTGGTGACCGACTTGGGAAGCTTCTCGGCAATCCCCTGAACCCGCTCGCGCCGGTCCATCTCGTCCCATACGTCCTGAGGCTTCACACCGGCTGCCGCCCAGAGCACCGAGAGGTTGTAGAATAGGTCCGCACTTTCCCGGACAACCGCCTGGGAATCGCCGTTCACGGCATCAATGACGACCTCAATGGCTTCTTCGGCGAGCTTCTTGGCCATCTTGGCCGGGCCGCGCTGAAACAGCCGTGCCGTCCGCGACGTTGCCGGATCGAGATCCTTGGCCGCAATGATCGCCTGATAAAGCCGCTCCAGCGAATCACTCATGGAGAAACCTTAGGTCAAATCCATCCACAGCACGTTAACAAGCCGGCTTTCGGCCGGCGGAATGCTTAAAAAAGCACAAATCGCTGGGATTTCGCCGTGATTGGCTTACTCAGGCGAGAAGTCCCAGATGCCAGGACCATCGTAAGGAGGGACGCTGTCGCCGTAATAGGCCGGCGCTCCGTAATAGTGGCCGCCGTAGTAAGGGGTACCGCCGTAAAAGTAGTGCTGGCGGTAGTAATCGCGGCGACGCTGGTCAGCGATCGCGGTCCCCATCGCTCCGAGCGCTAGACCCATAAATGCGCGCCCCGCAGCATTTTTATAGGGGTCGTGCCGTCGCGCCACGCGGCGGCGGGCGCTGAAATCAGTCGCTTCGCCGACGACAACCGTAGAGGCGCTTACATTCTTCGCAACCGGCGTAGTAGGCCGCGCTTGGGCGGCAGACATTGGCCCGGCAACGCCCAAAGTCAAAGCAGCGACGGTCGCCAGAACCACACCTTTGCGGAAGGAAGAAATCTTCGGTCCGAACATTTCGAGTCCTTGTCATCATGTTCCGGCCGACATCGACCGAAAAAGGAAAAAGCGGTTACGCGACACTAGTGTGGCGGTTCTGAAGTCCGCATCATTCGTGCGGCGAGTCCGAATGCGGACTTCAGCCAAAGCCACACTAGAAAGAATAACTTGCTAGAGTCCTTCGATTCCGAAGTTCGCAGACGCGCGAGCAGCAGGATGATGCGAACTTCGGAATCGGGACTCTAGGTTCCCCACCCCGAATGCGGGCTGAACGATGGGTGGCAAAATCAAGGCAATCTGTTACCAAAAGATAGAGCAGTGGCAAGCGGTCGCGGGTCAATCCATGGCTGGGGTCATTAAACAAACATACGAGACGTACAAAACGTCACTAGATCCAGGACCTTCAGGTCTCAAGCCCAGTATCATGTTGAAGCGTTCGACCACCTTCCTCCGGACCGCCTCTCTCTCACTTGTCGCGCTTGTATGTCTGCTCTCCTTCATCGGTAGGGCGCACGCCTCCACCGCCATGCGCTTCTCGCTCGACCGCGCGATCGACGGTGCGGCCGCCCCGTTTGTAGTCGCCTCGGTGCAGGACTTCTTCCGCGCCGAAGACTTGGCGGTGACGGTCGATTCCGCCAATGGATCGGAAGATGCGATCGCGCGGGTTGCGTCAGGCGCGAGCGACATGGCATTGGCCGATATCAATGCGTTGATCCGCTACCGCGACAAGGAGAACGCACCGCCGATCAAGGCTGTGTTCGTGCTGTACAATAGGGCCCCCTACGCCATGGTTGCGCGCAAGAGCCGCGGCATCAAGACGATGACGGACCTTGAAGGCAAGACCATCGGTCTGGTTGATGGCGATCTTGCCGTGAGATTGTGGCCGGCCGTTGCCCACCGAAACCAAATCGACCTCGGCAAAGTGAAGGCCGAGAAGATCAATGCCGCTGTACGAGAACCGATGTTGTCAGCCGGACAGCTTGACGCGGTCACAGGGTTCTCGTTCTTGTCTGCGATCAATCTGCGCGATCGCGGCGTTCCTGCGAATGATCTGACGGTTCTGCGGTTCGCCGACTTCGGTTGTCTGGTTTACGGGCATGCGCTGATCGTCAATCCGGCCTTCGCGGCTAAGCATCCTGATGCGGTGAAAGCATTCTTGCGCGCGACCCTGTCCGGTATGCGGCTCGCCATTAAAAATCCAGAACATGCCATCGACATCGTGATGACGCGAATGAACAACAGTTCCCGCGACATGGAGCTTGAGCGGCTGCAAGCGAGCATTCATGACAACATCGTCACCAATGAGGTGAAGCAGAACGGCCTTGGCGGGATCGAGACACATCGCTTCGAGGCCGCAATGGATCAGATCGCGGAAGGCTACGACTTCCGCAAACGTCCGTCAGCGGACGACATTTTCGATGAAAGCTTCCTGCCGCCCGCGAACGATCGCAAAATCGATTAAGCACTTCCCGAACCATCGCTGTATTCCCCTTATCCCACCGGTTAGGTTATCGTTCCGGCAAGTCTCGTCCACGCGATAGTTGAGCAGCTACCCATGCCCCTCATCCGTCTGTACATTCGCGTTCTCGATCTGCTCGGCAAGGAGGCGCGTCTCGGCTGGCTGCTTGCCGGTGCCAATCTGCTGCTGGCCATAGCGCAATTCGCCGAGCCGGTCCTATTCGGACGCATCGTAGATGTGCTATCGGCGACACCCGCCGCCAGCACCACGCCGCGATCGCCGTGGCCGCTGCTCGGTGCCTGGGCTGCGTTCGGATTGTTCACCATCGTCTGCAACGCCGTGGTCGCCCTGCAGGCCGACCGCCTCGCCCACCGGCAACGCCAGGCGGTGCTGACCGATTATTTCGAGCACATCATGCAGTTGCCGCTGACATTCCATAGCGGCACGCATTCCGGCCGCCTCATGAAGGTGATGCTGCAGGGAACAGATGCACTGTGGCGGCTATGGCTCAGCTTCTTCCGCGAACACTTCGCGGCGATTGTCTCACTCGTCGTGCTGCTGCCGCTGTCGATCTATCTGAACTGGCGGTTGGCTATTCTGCTGTTCGTGCTGTGCATTGTCTTCACGGTGCTGACGACACTTGTGGTGCGCAAGACCTACAGCCTGCAGATGCAGGTCGAGGAGCACTACGGCGACCTTGCCGCGCGTGCATCCGATGCGCTCGGCAACGTCGCACTGGTACAAAGCTTTGTGCGCGTCGATGCCGAAGTCCAGGGGTTGCGCGGCGTCGCGGACAAATTGCTGTCGGCTCAGCTTCCAGTGCTGTCATGGTGGGCGCTGGTCGTGGTGATGACCCGCGCATCCACCACCATCACCATCCTCGCAATCTTCGTTGTCGGTATCATCCTGCACGGACAGGGACTGGCAAGCGTTGGCGAGATTGTGATGTTCGTAAGCTTCGCGACCATGCTGATCCAGAAGCTGGAGCAGGTCGTCAGCTTCATCAACAATGTCTTCATGGAAGCGCCGCGGCTGCGCGAATTCTTTGACGTGCTCGATGCTGTTCCCGCCGTACGTGATCGGCCGGACGCCATCGATCCGGGCCGCTTGCAAGGACTTGTGGAATTCAACGATGTCTCGTTCTCCTATGACGGCAAGCGGCCGGCTGTCGAAGATGTGTCCTTCACAGCGTTGCCGGGCCAGACCTTTGCGCTCGTCGGCGAAACAGGCGCAGGTAAATCAACCGCCATCGCCCTGCTCCACCGTGCATTCGATCCGCAGTCCGGTCTGATTAAAATCGACGGCATGGACATCCGCGGCATGACGCTCGCCTCACTGCGCCGAAACATCGGTGTGGTGTTTCAGGAAGCACTGCTGTTCAACCGATCGATCGCGGAGAACCTGCGCGTCGGCAAGCCCGATGCCACCGACGCTGAATTGCGCGCGGCAGCCGAAGGCGCGCAGGCGCTAGACTTCATCGAACGCAGCGAGATGAAGTTCGAGGCCAATGCAGGCGAGCGTGGCCGCATGCTGTCCGGCGGCGAACGGCAACGGCTGTCGATCGCACGCGCCCTCTTGAAAAATCCGCCCATCCTGATTCTGGATGAAGCAACCAGCGCCCTCGATGCAGTCACTGAGGCAAAAGTGAACGCCGCTCTCGATACTGTGATGCAAGGCCGCACAACGTTTGTGATTGCCCACCGGCTCTCGACGATTCGCAACGCCACCAGGATCCTGGTGTTCGAGAGAGGTCGCGTTGCCGAAAGCGGAACGTTCGATGAACTCGTCGCAAATGACGGCTATTTCGCCAAACTCGCGAAGGCGCAATTCATGGTGCAGGAGAACTCGAGTGCTGGATTACCCCTTCCAGCGGCGCTTCTCGATACAAAGCCCTGAGAGCATGCACAGGGTGTGGGCAACCGTCGAAATTTGGCCCATTTCCTGCTTGAATGAAGCCCAGACCCACTATGCCGGACCTACGCTCCGGTATAAGTATTGATTTCGTTGCCGCAAAGATATGGCGGCATGATCGCATCGTCCATCCGAACGCAACACGCCGAGGACGCCATGACTTTATTCGCCGCAGGCGTGCTTTCAGAGATCGGAATCGGATAGTGACATCGTCTCGCACCCGGTTCCCATTGCTGTCGTTGCGAGCGCTGACCTTTGCTGCGGCATTGATGGCTGCAGCATTGATTGTGCCGCAGACCGTGCGAGCCGAAGCACTTCTCGTGATCGAAGCAGATACCGGCAAGGTCCTGCAGGCCGAGAATGCAACTTACCCATGGTATCCGGCCTCCGTTACGAAGCTGATGACGCTCTACGTCACGATGAAAGCTCTAAAGGAAGGCCGCATCACCCCCGACACATTGTTCACGGTCTCTCCGACTGCGCTCTCGCAAGCGCCCTCCAAGATGGGCTTCCCGGTCGGCACTCAGGTCACCGTCGATAACGCCATGAAGATGATGATGGTGAAGTCGGCCAACGACATTGCCGTCGTACTCGCCGAAGGCGTTGCGGGCTCGATCGACAATTTCGCCGAGGAGATGAACAAGAACGCGCAGCGTCTCGGCATGACCCAAACGCATTACGTCAATCCGAATGGCCTGCCCGCCGACGGGCACGTGACGTCCGCACGCGATCTCGGCATCCTGGCGCGTGCGCTGATCCGCGATTTCCCGGAGTATGAATCTTACCTCCACATCCCGGCGATCAAATTTGGCCGGCGCATCACTGCGAATTTCAACAAACTGATTGGCCGTTATCCCGGCGCTGACGGCATGAAGACCGGTTTCATTTGCGCATCGGGCTTCAATCTCGTCGCATCTGCGACCCGTAACAACAAACGTTTGATCGCTGTCGTACTCGGGGCATCTTCTGGGTCGATGCGCGCCGTGCGGGCCGCTCAGCTTCTGGAGCGCAACTTCAATAATCGCCTCTCGTGGCTGAAGCCCTCGCTTGGAACCGTTGATTCACTGGCGCCCATTGACGCCGCACCGCCAAATCTGCGCGACGAGATGTGCGGACCAAAACGCAAGCGCCCCGCCGCCGAGGATGAAGACGACGACGTCGCCGTAACCGCCGGCAACAACGATGCCGGCGTCTCGATGTTTGCGTCCAGCGCGCAGCCCATGAAGATCTCAGAGATGCTGGCCGCGCCGGCAGCCCCTGTGACGCCGGTCATCGTCTACACCGGCCCGACCCGCACTGGTGACGCAGTTCTTGCCGCTGACGCGGCCGAAACCGCCAAGCAATCCATTCCAAAGAGGAAGGGAGCCAAGAAGGCAAAGCTTGCGGCCAAACAAGAGGCCGGCGCCGAAAAGACTGACGCCAAACCCGCCGTGAAGCCGGATGCAAAACCGGTCGCAAACGCCAAGCCTGCAGCGGCTCACGCCAAGCCGGCGACCACTGCAGCCGTGGCTCCGGCAAAGCCGGACAAAAAGGCGGAGACTGCGACCAAGCCTGCCAAGCCTGCGACCGCTCCGGCTAAGCCAGCGGCCAAGGGCAGCAACAAGCCAGCTGCGACGCAACAGAAATCCGACACCGCGCCTCGGGGCTGAGGCCGGTCAGACTATTTACCTTCCCCGCAAACCGTCGATGCGTCGTTAGCGCGCACAGGCTTGCCATGCTCCTCACTTCGGCCCAATACTCCGCGAAACGCGGCATTCGGCGCAAGAACCGGAGCCACCAGGACATCAGCTGAGGGGACATCCGATGGAACGCATCTGGCTCAAGCAATATCCGGCCGGCGTGCCAACCGATATCGACGCCAATCAATATCCGTCGCTCGTCGAACTGCTCGAGGAGAGCTTCAAGAAGTTCAGCGACCGCAGGGCGTTCATTTGCATGGATAAGGCCATCACCTATCGCGAGCTCGACGAGATGTCGACGGCGATCGGCGCCTACCTGCAGAGCAAGGGCCTGAAGAAAGGCGCCCGTGTTGCGATCATGATGCCGAATGTGTTGCAGAACCCGGTCGCGTCGTCCGGCATTCTGCGCGCGGGCTATACCGTCGTGAACGTCAATCCACTCTACACGCCGCGCGAGCTTGAGCATCAGCTCAAAGACTCCGGCGCCGAAGCCATCATCATCCTGGAAAACTTCGCAGCCACGCTCGAGAAAGTGCTGCCGAAGACTAACGTCAAGCACGTCATCATGGGCACCATGGGCGACCTGCTTGGCTTCAAGGGCGTCATCGTCAATTTCGTCGTGCGCAAGGTCAAGAAGATGGTGCCGCCATTTTCGATCCCCAGCGCGGTTGCCTTCAACGATGCCCTTGCCGCAGGCCGCAAGCTGAAGCTGAACAAGCCGGCGATCGGCCCCGACGATGTCGCCTTCCTGCAATATACCGGCGGCACCACCGGCGTCTCCAAGGGCGCGACCCTGCTCCATCGCAACATCCTCGCCAATGTTCTGCAGAACGACGCATGGCTGCAACCAGCGCTGCGTAAGCCGCCCATCGTGGATCAATTGCTGATCGTTTGCGCGCTGCCGCTCTATCACATCTTCGCGCTGACAGCGTGCTTCCTGCTGGCCGTGCGTGCCGGCGGCGCCAACCTACTGATTCCGAACCCGCGCGATATCCCGGGCTTCATCAAGGAATTGCAGAAGTACCAGGTCAACAGCTTCCCTGCGGTCAACACGCTCTACAATGCGCTGGTGAACAATCCCGAATTCAAGAAGGTCGACTTCTCCAAGCTCAAGACCTGCTTCGGCGGCGGCATGGCCGTGCAGAAGCCGGTCGCCGACCAATGGCTTGCTGTCACCGGCTGCGCGCTATCTGAAGGCTATGGTCTTTCGGAAACGTCGCCAACGCTCACTTGCAATCCGGCGGACATCGACAGGTTCTCGGGCTCAATCGGCCTGCCCGTGCCCTCGACTTATTTGTCGATCCGCGACGACGACGGCAACGAGGTGCCGCTCGGTGAGCCCGGCGAGATTTGCGCCAAGGGTCCGCAGGTGATGGTCGGCTATTGGAATAGGCCGGACGAGACGGCGAAGGTGATGACAGCCGATGGCTTCTTCCGCACCGGAGACATCGGCATCATGTCGCCGGACGGCTACACCAAGATCATCGACCGCAAGAAGGACATGATCATTGTGTCCGGCTTCAACGTCTACCCGAACGAAGTCGAGGAAGTGATCGCCAGCCATCCGGGCGTGTTGGAATGCGCCGTGATCGGCGTGGCTGACTCGAAATCGACCGAAGCCGTCAAGGCCTTCGTCGTGAAGAAGGATCCGAATTTAACGGCGGAAGACGTCATCAAGTTCGCCCACACGCAGCTCACGAACTACAAGGTGCCCAAGCACGTCGAGTTCAGGACCGAATTGCCGAAAACCAATGTCGGCAAGATCCTGCGCCGCGAGCTGCGTGATGAAAAATCCAAGGCTCCTGCAGCAGCCGCAAGTTGACCCGCAAGCAGGGCGCCGCCGCATGAGCAAACCAGACACCAAACCCGATGATGTTCTGGAGTTCTGGTGTGACGCCGGCCCTGACCGCTGGTGGTGTAAAGACGACGCGTTTGACGCCGAAATCCGTGGTCGTTTCGCGCATGTATGGGACGCTGCACGGAACGGTCAATTATCCTCGTGGCAAGCAAGCGACAATGGTGTGCTTGCGCTCCTCATCGTGCTTGATCAGTTTCCGCGCAACATGTTCCGCAATGATGCACGCGCCTTCTCGAGTGACGCTCTGGCACGGGAGGTCGCATCGCGCGCCATCGCTGAAGGGCGCGACCATCGCATCGAAATACTTCTTCGCGTCTTCATATACATGCCGCTTATGCACTCGGAAGATCTCACCGATCAGGAGCGCTGCGTGGCGTTACTTGATCAATCGGGTGACGAGGAAAACCTCAAATATGCCGAAGAGCACGCCGATATTATCCGGAAGTTTGGCCGCTTCCCTCATCGCAATCCGGTTCTCGGCCGTGAGATGAAGCCCGAAGAAGCCGCTTTCCTTGAGAGTGGCGGCTTCGCCGGCTAGTGTGGTGGTTCAGAAGTTCGCTTTATCTTGTCCGCAAGTCCTTCAAGCGAACTTCTGAACCTGAACCACACTAGAATCATAAGTTGCTAGTGTCCTTTCGAATCCGAAGTTCGCTACGGGACGCGCTGCACCATGAGGCGAACTTCGGATTCAGGACACTAGGTCCAACCAAATATTAACGAATCCTTGCTAATTCGCAGCCTGCCGCCAACAGGTGGTGAGCCGGAATCGACATCGTGTCCATCATGCAAGCCGAGAGCGCGCCCGAAGCGAAGCCCGCTGGTCTGATCGCGCGGCTGCGTGAAGTGCTTGTCGGCACCAGTGAAGCGGCCGTCACCAAGCGTCTCGCGGGCACTGTCTTTCTGATCCGCGTGCTCAGTGCAGGCCTTGCCTACTTTTCGCAGGTGCTGTTGGCGCGCTGGATGGGCGGCTCGGACTACGGCGTCTACGTCTATGTCTGGACCTGGGTGCTTCTGCTCGGCAGCGTGCTGGACTTCGGCATTGCCGTCTCAGCCCAAAAACTCATTCCCGAATATCGCACAGGCGGCCAGCTTGCATTGCTGCGCGGCTTTCTCTCCGGCAGCCGCTGGATGGTGTTCGCGGCCTCCACAGCCGTCGCGCTGTTGTTCGCGGGCGTGGTCACGATCCTGTCGCCATGGATCGACGATAACACGATCGTTCCGCTCTATATCGGCTGCCTGACCCTGCCCGCCTTCGTCGTCGCCAACACGCAGGATGGAGTTGCGCGTTCCTATGACTGGATGCGGCTCGGCCTGATGCCGCAGTTCATCGTGCGGCAGGGACTGATCATCGGCTTCACGGCCGGCGCCGTCGTCCTCGGCCTGCAGCTCGGAGCGACTGCGGCCATGATCGCCAGCACGGCGGCCGTGTGGATCGCAATGATCGGACAGATGCTCGTGCTCAATCGCAGCCTTCGCGAAGCTGTGGCACCGGGACCAAAAGCTTATGACTTCCAGGGCTGGCTAAAGGTGTCGCTGCCGATCATGATGGTGGAGGGCTTTTACCTGTTGCTGTCCTACACCGATGTGCTGGTGCTGCAGCAGTTCCGCTCCTCCGAGGAAGTCGGCGTCTACTTCGCGGTTGTGAAAACCCTCGCGCTGGTCTCGTTCATTCACTACGCAATGTCGGCGACCACCGCACACCGTTTCAGCGAATATCATTCCACCGGCGACACAGAGCGCCTTTCTGAATATATCGCCCATGCGATCAAGTGGACATTCTGGCCATCCGTAGCGGCAACCGCTGTTCTGCTCGCACTGGGCAAGCCACTGCTGTGGTTGTTCGGTCCGCAATTCACGGACGGCTATGGCATCATGTTCGTCGCGGCCATCGGTTTGATTGTACGCTCTGCGATCGGCCCCGTTGAGCGCCTGCTGAATATGTCAGGCAACCAGAACATGTGCGCTCTGGCTTACGCGCTTGCCTTCCTGATGAACCTGGCACTGTGCGTCCTGCTCGTGCCGCGTTACGGCGGCTATGGCGCCGCCGCCGCAACGTCCACAGCACTGGCATTCGAGACGGTGCTGCTGTTCTGGATCACAAAGCGCCGTCTCGGCTTTCACGTTTTCGCTTTCGGCAAGAAAGGCTGATTACTCAGCCGTCCAGCCACCGTCGATCGACAAATTTGCGCCGGTGATCTGCGCTGCGTCGTCGCCGCAGAGGAAGAGCGCGAGTGCCGCAACCTGCTCCGACGTCACGAACTCTTTGGTGGGCTGCGCGTCGAGCAAAACATCGCGGATGACCTGCTCCTTGGTCATGTTACGCGCCTTCATCGTATCGGGGATTTGCTTCTCCACCAGCGGCGTCCAGACATAACCCGGGCTGATGCAGTTGCACGTGATCTTATGGGTTGCGACCTCAAGCGCGATGGTCTTGGTCAGGCCCGCGAGGCCATGCTTCGCCGAGACGTAGGCAGATTTGAACGGTGAAGCAACCAACGAATGCGCCGAAGCTGTGTTGATGATGCGCCCCCAGCCGCGCTTCTTCATGCCCGGCACGGCAGCCCGAATGGCATGAAACGCGGACGACAGGTTGATCGCGATGATCGCATCCCACTTTTCGATCGGGAATTCCTCGACCGGCGACACAAATTGGATGCCGGCATTGTTGACCAGAACATCCACCGAGCCGAACGTCTTTTCGCCAAGCGCAATCATCTCGGCAATCTCCGCCGGCTTGGTCATGTCTGCCGGAGAGTAAGCCGCCTTGACCTTGAAATCGGTCTCGATGGCAGCGCGTTCTTTCTCGATGTCAGCAGGCGCACCGAAGCCGTTGATCACCACGTTTGCGCCAGCGCTCGCAAAGGCGCGCGCATAAGCCAAGCCGATGCCGCTGGTCGAGCCCGTCACGACAGCCGTCTTGCCCGAAAGAGTACCCATTATTTGCTCCTGTTTACTTTCGTTCGATTGGTTCGTCGCCGCAGAGATCGTAAGTCACCATGGTCTCGTCGGACTGCGGCCGCGCCAGCCATTCGGGATGGCTCATGGATTGATACACGTTGCGTTCTCCGGCTTCCCAATGTTCAACCATCGCGACGCGTGAGAAGTCGTAGTCCTTTGACGACGCTTCGTGGATTTTGCTGCGGTAGATCAAATGGACGACAGTGACGGTATTTTCCTTCGCCGCCTCATTGAGAACGCCGACCAGCGGGTCGTTCTTGAGATCGTCCGGCAACTTCGCGATCAGCGCCCGCACCGCCAACTTGGCGTTATGAATCTTTCGATTCATATCCGTGTTCATGCGGGTGCGGCTGGAGAAGCGAATGTCCTTCTCGCGTTCCTCGGCTTCCGCGACAGTTGTAGGCAATGGTCCGCGCGCGCTGAACAGATCGACCTGGAAGATCAGGAGATCGGTGCGCGTTTCTTTTTCCAGCACATAATCCAGCGGCGTGTTCGAAACGATGCCACCATCCCAATAGTGGGCGCCGTCGATTTCGATTGGCGGAAATCCCGGCGGCAACGCAGCCGATGCCATGATGTGTTCAGGCCTGATCTTGCGCTCGGTGTTGTCGAAATATTCGAAGTTTCCTGTTGCGACATTCACCGCACCGACACTGAGGCGGATGCCGTTCGTGTTGATGAGATCGAAATCCACCAGCCGCTCGAGCGTGGCCCGTAAGGGCGACGTGTCGTAGTAGCTCAGGGATTGCGGGCTACCGGGAGGCCAGAGTGGCGCCGCAGGAAAGCGCGGCGTGAAGAATCCTGGGACACCGAAGGTCGCCACGAGCGCCGCGCTGGTCTCGTTAAAAATCGATCGCGCCTTGTCGCCCTGCATAAAGGGGCTCCAGAACAATGGCGCGGAGGCCATTTCCCAGAATTCCTTCAACCGCGCAATGCGCTTCTCGCGCGGATTGCCCGCGATAATCGCGGCGTTAATGGCTCCGATTGAAATACCGGCAATCCAGGCCGGCTCAAAATCGTGGTGACACAAGGCCTGATAAGCGCCCGCCTGATAAGAGCCAAGCGCGCCCCCGCCCTGAAGCACAAGAACGCGCTTCGCCTCAATCGGCTTCGTGGCCTTCGGCTCGTGAATGTCGGACGCAGAACTCATCGTGGTCACTGACCATGTAGCGAGAATGTTCCCGCACCGTGGCGTCAGTTCGTCGCGGCGTCAATGTATGAAACGTTAAGGAATGTCACACGGGTGTTATTGACCGTCAGGTGCCGCCAGAATGAGCGTCCAGAACACCTTGTATTTCGTGTTCGGCGCATAGGTCGCCGCAATGCCCATTTTTGTGACACCAGACGCCAGCATGTTTGCCTTATGCGGAGGCGAATCCCGCCAGCCTGAAAAAGCCTCGGCGAGAGTGTGGTAGCCAGCAGAGACGTTTTCAACGGCCTTGGTCGCATCAAATCCGGATGCCTTGATGCGCTTATCAAGCGTCCCGGCAACGTTGTGGTCGAGCTTGTTACGGCTCGCCATCGCGCTCGATTGCGCCTCCGCCGCTTTCATCAGCAGCGGATCAATCTGGACCGCGCCAAGGCCATTGTTCTGCCGGTAGCCGGAGATCATGGATGCCGCCACTGGGCCGTCAAGCTTGGCGTCAGCACTTGCCATGCTCACATAAAATGCCGGCTGTTCGGTCGACGGCTCACGATCGGCCGTACAGCCGCCCATTATCGCCAGCGCCAGAATGGCCCCCACCGCACGCTTCATTCACGCCCCCAAACAGATCAGGGGGCACTTGTTGCACACTAACAGTGGCTGAAAGGTGAACAGTGAATGATTGGAACACCGCGCGGAAACGCCTGGAGACGATCCGGAGAGCCTACCTACCCTTGAGCTGCAAACAGCCGGTAACGGCGGGGCTGCAAGCTGACCACGTCACCTGGCTTCAGGTCGCGGTCGCGCGGCGCATCGACCTCAACGAGAGTTTCACCATTGCCGGCGCGCAAGACGATATCGGCACGCTGTGTCGGTCCGAACGCGCGGACACGTCTCACATCGCCTTCGATCATCCCTGCGCCGGCCGGACCGATTGCCACGTCGTGACGGCGGATAAATAGATTCGAGGGACCGGAGGCCACACCACGCGCCTCCAGATTCAAAACCTTGTCTCCCAGCCGAACCTGCCCATCGCTGACCTGAACCGGCAGCACAATGGATTCACCGATGAAGCCATGAACGAATGCGGTGGCTGGATTGTCGTACACCTCTCCTGGCGTCCCGATCTGCTCGATTTTCCCTTTGTCCATCACCACCACGCGGTTGGCAACTTCAAGCGCTTCTTCCTGATCGTGAGTGACGAAAATAGAGGTGACGTGAATTTCGTCGTGCAGTTGGCGCAGCCATCGGCGCAATTCCTTGCGCACCTTGGCGTCGAGCGCGCCAAACGGCTCGTCAAGCAACAAGATACGCGGCTCGATCGCCAGCGCACGCGCCAGCGCAATGCGTTGGCGTTGACCGCCGGACAGCTGACTAGGGTAACGATCAGCCAGCCAATCGAGCTGAACGAGATCGAGCAGCTCTTTCACACGCTTGCGGATTTCTGTTTCACTCTTACGGATCGCGCGAGGCTGAACACGCAGGCCGAACGCCACGTTTTCAAACACGCTCATGTGGCGGAAGAGCGCGTAGTGCTGAAACACAAATCCGACATGACGTTCGCCGGCACCGCGCTCCAGTGCATTCTCGCCATCGAAACTGACGGATCCGGATTCGGGCCAGTCGAGGCCGGCGATGATACGCAACAACGACGTCTTGCCTGACCCCGATGGTCCGAGCAGCGCCACCAGTTCACCCGTCGCGACCTTGAGATCGACATCATCCAGTGCAGTGAAGCTGCCGAATTTCTTTACGATATTGCGAACTTCAATCGTCACTGGCGGGTTGCCCCTCTTCGAGATGGCTTTCAAGAATCGTTTTTACGACCAGCGTAACAAGCGCAAGGAATGCGAGCAGCGACGCAATCGCGAAAGAAGCCACGAACTGATATTCATTGTACAGAATTTCAACCAGCAGCGGCATGGTATTCGTTTCGCCGCGGATGTGACCAGATACCACAGAGACGGCGCCGAACTCGCCCATCGCGCGCGCATTACACAATAGAACGCCGTACAGGACGCCCCATTTAATATTGGGAATGGTGATGCGCAGGAAGGTGAGCAACCCTGAGGCGCCAAGCGAGATGGCTGCTTCCTCTTCTTGCGTACCCTGCTCCTGCATCAACGGGATCAGCTCACGCGCGACGAATGGAAACGTGACGAACGTCGTTGCTAGCGCGATGCCCGGCACAGCGAACAGAATGTGGATACCGTGAGCCTGCAGCCACGTGCCGAAATAGCCCTGCGCCCCGAACAGCAGGACGAACACCAGACCGGCAATCACCGGACTGACGGAAAAGGGAAGATCGATCAGCGTGATCAGGATCACCTTGCCGGGAAACTCGAACTTGGCGATCGCCCAAGCTGCGACCACGCCGAAGACGAGATTGAGGCTGACTGAAATCGCCGCAACCAGCAGCGTCAATTTGATCGCCGACTGCGCTTCCGGATCGGACAGTGCCGCAAGGTAGGCGGCAACACCTTTGGCAAAAGCCTCCGTAAACACGACCACCAGCGGCAAAACCACAAAGATCGTCAGGAACGTGACCGCGATTCCGATCAAGATCCATCGGACCAATGCCGGCTCGGTACGCGTTTCATGCGCCGAAGAGGTGCGGAGGCGGTTGATGGTCATGACCGTGCGGCTCAGTGCGCGATAGCCGCGCCGCGCGTCTGCGCCCAGCGCTGAATGCGGTTAATGGCAAAGATGATCAGGAAGGCCACAACGAGCATGATGACTGCAATAGCTGTCGCATCCGCATAACGGAATTCTGACAGCCGGATCACGATCAGCAGCGGCGCGATCTCCGAGACGTTAGGAAGATTACCAGCGATGAAAATGACCGAACCATATTCACCGACAGCCCGCGCGAATGCGAGTGCAAAGCCCGTCAAAATCGCTGGCGTCAGGCTCGGAAGAATAACTCGCCGGATGATGTCCAAGCGGCCCGCGCCGAGACTGGCAGCCGCCTCCTCGACCTCAATTTCGAGATCGATCAGAACCGGCTGCACAGTCCGCACCACGAACGGAAAGCCAATAAAGACCATCGCGATGAAAATGCCGATCGGCGTGAAAGCCACTTTGATACCCATTTGGGCAAGCGGCGCGCCAAGTAGCCCCTTCTGCGCGAACAACGCCGTCAGTGCGACGCCCGCAACCGCGGTCGGCAGCGCAAAGGGGACGTCCACGATGGCATCGAACAGGCGGCGGCCGGGAAAACGATAACGCACCAGCACCCAGACGATGACCATCCCCATCACCAAATTGACGATGGCGGCCGCAAACGCCAGTCCAAAGGAAATCTTCAACGCATTCAGCGTCCGCCGTGCGGTGAGAATCTCCCAGAACTGATCGAGGCTGAGTTCCGTGGTTTTCAAAAAGAGGCCTGCGAGCGGAATGAGGACAATGATCGAGAGCCAGGTCAATGTCAGCCCCATGGTAAGGCCAAATCCCGGCAAGGTCCTTCGCTGTCCTGCGCCTCCGCTCACGATGCCCCCTTCACAAATCGATCAGATCAATTCTTGTAAATCTGATCGAAAATGCCGCCTTCGGCAAAGTGATCTTTTTGCGCCTTGGTCCAGCCGCCGAACACGTCGTCGATGGTGAAAAGCTCAACCTTGGCAAACGAGGCCTCGTATTTCTTGGCAGTTTCCGGATCGCGCGGGCGATATGAATTGCGCGCCGCGATGTCCTGACCTTCCTTGGTGTACCAATATTTCAGATAAGCCTCCGCTGCAGCCCGGGTTCCCTTCTTGTCCGCGACAGAATCGACGACCGCGAGTGGCGGCTCGGCGAGAATCGACAACGGCGGCGCCACAATCTCGAACTTGTCCTTGCCGAATTCCTTTACGGCTAGGAAGGCTTCGTTTTCCCAGGCCAACAACACGTCACCAACCCCACGCTCGACGAAGGTCACGGTCGATCCGCGCGCGCCGGTATCCAACACGGGTACGTTCTTGTAGAGGTCGCCGACGAACTTCTTCGCCTTGTCCTCACCACCGTACTTCTTCAGCGCGTATCCCCACGCCGCGAGGTAATTCCAGCGGGCACCGCCAGAAGTTTTTGGGTTCGGCGTGATGACATCAACGCCCTTCTTCACCAGATCATCCCAATCCTTGATGCCCTTGGGATTACCCTTGCGGACGAGAAAGACGATGGTGGATGTGTAGGGCGAAGAGTTCTGCGGCAGCTTCGCCTGCCAATCCTTCGCCAGCAGCCCTCTGTTGGCGATTGCATCGATGTCGTAGGCAAGCGCGAGGGTCACCACATCCGCCTGCAACCCGTCGATTACCGAGCGCGCCTGTGAACCGGAGCCGCCGTGCGATTGTTTGATCTCGATGCTCTTGCCGGTTTCTTTCTTGTATGCCGCCGAGAAAGCCTTGTTGAAATCGACATACAACTCGCGGGTGGGATCATACGATACGTTGAGCAGCGACACGTCAGCGGCGAACGCAGAGCCTGCCCAGAGAACACTCGCGATGACGAGAAGACTACGGCGAACCATCTCAATCTCCATTCGAACCAGCGACATCATTGTCACTAGGAGAGGTCACAACCTCTGAAAGTCGTATGGTTCTGTCAACGAAACCGGATTTCATTCTTCGCGAGCACGCGGCACGAACGTTCTACGCAGCAGTGATTCTAAGAAATTCTACGAATCCTTGGTGACATTCATGTCAGCAAGATGGATTCCGCACTCGGTTTTATCCCGTCCACGCCATCGTCCCGCACGCGGATCTTCGCCCGGCTGCGTACGGCTTGTGCAGGGCATACATCCGATGGATGAGAAACCCGATGCGGCCAAGGGGTGTGGCGGCAGCTTCATCGCGGCGTACAGCGCCTTGAGCTCACCCTGAGAGATATTGGCAAGCGGATTGAATTTTAGCCGCGTGCCATCGGCTTCGACGACGGAGATGGCCGCACGGTCGCCCCCCTGAAAACGCTTGCGTCCGTTGATCCAAGCGTCGAAAGGCTCCAGCGCGCGCGCCAGAGGCTCAACTTTGCGGATAAAGCAGCAGCGATCAGGATTAGAGAACCACAAGTCGCGGTCGTTGTCCTCACGCGCGAGATTTTCCTTCAGCGGGTGGATGGTCCGCACATCCTTGAGACCCAGCAAGGACGTCAGCGTATCGCGATAGGCCAGCGTCTCCTCGAACAGCCAGCCGGTATCGAGAAACACCACAGGGATCGCAGGATCCACATCGGCGGCAATCTTCAGCAGTGCAGCCGACTCGGTGCCGAAGGACGAGACGACCGCCAATTTGTCGCGGCCGCCCCGCTCGATCGCGGCAGCAATAACCTCAGCGGGAGAAGCATCACTCAGATTGCGATCCAGCTCCGCCGCCTCGACGGCAAGAGCCGACGATGACGATGGCGAGGATGACGACAGGAATGATGCCGTGGCTACACTCACGACGCCACGCCTTCCGATAAGTGCATCAGACGCCGGTGGAATGCCGTGACGCGGCCATCACCGGTCGGCTGATAGAACACCGAGTAACGCTTCGCCACGATTGCGAAGGCTTCCGCGTCGCTTTGCTTCTTGACCTCGAACGCATCGAATCCAGCACGCAGCATGAACACGAACTGGTCGCGGAGCACCTGACCGGTCGCGCGCAACTCGCCACGAAACTTGTAGCGTTCGCGCAGGAGACGCGCTTGCGTATAGGCGCGCCCGTCTCGAAACACCGGGAAAATCAACGCAACAACAGCAAGCTGGCCGAGATAGGGCAGCAAGTCCTCGACGTCACGATTGTTCGGCCAGATGACTCCGGTCTTTCCCTGACGCGCCAGGACGGCCTCGGGACCTGCCAGAAAGCGGTCAGCCGACACTAGAACTGCCCCGTCAGCCGGCAGCTCCGCATCATCTGCGAGATGCGTAAATTCATCGGCGACGATGACATTACCTTTAACGAGTGGCATAGACACGCTCCTTGAAGGGCTCAACGCCGAGACGCTTCACGACATCAACAAACAATTCATCAGGCCGCTGGCGCAAAGCCAGATAAGCCTCCACGATATCCTCGACCACGTCCGGCACCTGATCATGGGGCACAGCAGGACCAACCAGCGTGCCAAGCTCTGCATGCTCATCGGCGCGGCCACCGATGGTGATCTGATAAAACTCCTCGCCGTTTTTCTCGACACCGAGAATGCCGATATGGCCGACGTGGTGATGACCGCAGGCATTGATGCAGCCGGAGATATTGATATGCAGCCGGCCGATCAGGTTAGCAGTGTCGGAATTGGCGAAACGCCGCGTCAGCTCCTGCGCGATAGGAATCGAGCGGGCATTGGCCAACGAGCAATAATCAAGCCCCGGGCAGGCGATGATATCCGACACCAGGTTGACGTTCGGCGTTGCGACGCCGATCTTGTCGAGGGCCCGCCACAACGCCGGCAGATCGCGCTTCGCAACATGCGGCAGCGCCAAGTTTTGCTCGTGTCCGACCCGGATCTCGCCGAAGGAATACTTCTCCGCGAGATCCGCAATGGCATCCATCTGATCTGAAGTGGCATCGCCCGGCGTTCCGCCTTCAGGCTTGAGCGACAACGTGACGATGGCATAGCCGGGCGCCTGGTGTGGCGCGACGGAGTTCTTGTACCAGGCCTCGAAGTGACGATCGGCAGCGACGGCCTTTGTCAACTCATCCGGCGTGTCGGAAAGCGCCTCGTATTTAGGGTAGGTAAAGCGCGAGCGGATGTCTTCGATCTCGCTGTCTTCTAGCGTGAGCGCGCCATCGCGCATCTGCACCCATTCCTCTTCCACTTCCTGCTTGAACTTTTCGATGCCAAGCTCATGGACGAGAATTTTGATACGTGCCTTGTAGATGTTATCCCGGCGGCCATACTGATTGTAGACGCGCAGGATCGCCTCGCAATAACTCAGGATATCCCGATGGCTGACGAAGCTGTTGATGGTCTTGGCGAGGAATGGCGTGCGGCCGAGCCCACCACCTACCAGCACTTCGAAACCGACTTCGCCTTCCGCATTCCTGTGAATGCGTAGCCCGATGTCGTGCACCTTGATCGCCGCACGATCATGTTTTGATGCCGTGATGGCGAATTTGAACTTACGCGGCAGGAAGGAAAATTCCGGATGCAACGTCGAATATTGCCGCAGAATCTCGGCCCAGATCCGCGGGTCGTCGACCTCGTCGGGCGCAACGCCCGCCCATTGATCTGCCGTGATGTTGCGGATGCAGTTTCCGCTGGTCTGCATGGCATGAATGCCGACCTCCGCGAGATCGGCTAGCGCATCTGGCAGTTCTGCCAGCTTGATCCAGTGGAACTGGATGTTCTGCCGCGTGGTGAAATGCCCGTATCCACGGTCATAACGACGCCCGACATGCGCCAACCGGCGCATCTGAGCCGAGGACAGCGTGCCGTAAGGAATGGCAACCCGCAGCATGTAGGCATGCAACTGCAGATAGACGCCGTTCATCAGGCGCAGTGACTTGAACTCGTCTTCTGTCAACTCTCCAGAAAGACGACGCGCGACCTGGTCGCGGAATTCAGTGACACGTTCATTGACGATCGTGCGATCGAGCTCGTCGTAAGCGTACATGGCGGCTTGCCTTAAGCAGAGAGACGCAGCGGAAACGTAACGCCCTGCTGGCGAATGCGTTCACGCAAGTTACCCGGAGCAACGCTGCCTTGATTTGTGATCTCGACAGGCGCGATGTAAGCCCCGATCGCGCCGAGATCATCCGCAGTCGATTCAGCAAGCAATTTCCGCGCGTCGTCAGCGGTCCGCACGATGGCGGCATCGGACAGATCGGTCGACCATCCGTGCGAGGCGGTGCGATAGATGACCACGCCGTCGCCGGTGCGATTGGCGGTAACAACGGAAGGTCCAGTGATTTTGATTTTCTGTTGCAGTGGGGATGTCATTCGGCAGCCATTAGAAGTTGCGAGAGGATTTTCTCTGGGTTTGCATTTCGCCAGGGGGCGGAGTGGGCGACGACGTCGCCGATGATAAGAATTGCAGGACCAGTCTCGACCTGTCTGGCGAGCGCAGGCAAATCGTTCAGGACGCCAACAACCGACTTGGCGTCGGGACGTGTGACCCGTGCGAATACACCGACCGGGGTCTCCGCCGAGCGACCGGCAGCGAGCAGCCCCTCGCGGATGGTCGAAGCCGCAGTGATGCCCATGTAAACAACAACCGTCATTTTCGTATCGGTCAGCGCCGACCAATCGACATTGCCAGCGTCTTCGGCCTTGTGTGCCGTGAGAAAGGTGATGCGCAGCGCTTGCTTGCGAAATGTAAGCGGCACTTCCGATTCTGCCGCCGCGCCAAGGCCAGCTGTAATGCCTGGAACGACGGCATAAGCAACATTCGCTTCACGCAGCGCCGCAATCTCTTCGCCGCCACGCCCAAAGACAAACGGATCGCCGCCCTTCAGGCGCACGGCACGCTTTCCGGAACGCGCAGCCTCGATCAGCAGCCGATTGACCGCGTCCTGACCAATTCCCGGCTTACCGATACGCCGGCCGACGGACACACGCGACGCATCACGGCGAGCGCGATCGAGCACTTCGGGCGAAACGAGGTCATCGTAGAAAACAATGTCGGCATCTTGCAGGGCCCGCAGGGCCTTCACCGTCAGCAAGTCTGGATCGCCCGGTCCCGCACCAACCAAGGTCACAAATCCTCGGCTGTCAGCTTCAGCGAATGCGGAATAATCCGAAAGGCTTTTCAGCGCGCGCTCGGCGCTCTCGACACGTCCAGCAAGCACGTCAGCGCCAATGGCGCCATCGATCACGCGCTCCCAGAATTTGCGGCGCGCCGACAGATCCGGCAGACGTGCCTTGATAGCTTCACGCCAACGGCCGATGAAACCCGCGAGATCACCGATCCGCGCTGGCAACACCGTTTCGATGCGCTCGCGCACACGCCGCGCGACCACCGGAGATGTTCCACCCGTCCCGACAGCTACGACGACATCGCCGCGATCGACGATCGCAGGAAAAATGAAAGTGGAATGCGCGGTCTCGTCCATGACATTGACCGGAATGCCTGCCGCTCGCGCACGGGCAGCGATCAGGTGACCCATATCACCGGCACCTGCGCACAGAACGGCAATGACATGTGAAAGATCAGCGGTGAGCGGATCACCGTCCGCACGCTCGACGCGCGCTACAGCGCTCGCATCAAATCCAGTCAAGTCGTGATGGCCGTCCGTCGCATACCAGCGAACGTGCGCGCCCGCGGACAACAACAGACGTAATTTCGCCTGCACAGCCTCTCCCTGCCCGACCAAAATAATTGGTCCGGTTTGCAGATCGAGAAATACCGGCAGAAACCGCATGCGAAACTCCGCTTCCCCATTTGCGGGGTTGACTGGAATTATTTTCTATATATGTATCGATTGCGTCACGTAAAGAGAAAATTATTTCTTCTCCGTTGCGTCGCAAACTTGGAAATTCGTACCACGAACCCGACGCAAAAGAGATGCTTGTTCTCGCGCCAATTCGGCAGGGCCAAGAGTCTGACTTGAACACCTCTCATGGTCATCAAGTGGGGCGGTCTGCCGAGAAACATAATCGCATTGCCGGAAGCCGCCATGACAGCGGCCGGCAATTCATTGCTGATGACGAGCGGCTCCGGTCAAGGTTTGTTGGGCTGACCCCACACCCACCTTCTCAAATCTACGGTCTGCAGGCGCGATGCGCGTCAGGCACGGAGTGACCCCAATGGCGCCTTCCATCCAGCCTTCAATGGATCATCTCGATGAGCTCGAAGCCCAGAGCATCTACATTTTTCGGGAAGGCTTCGCGCGACTGAAGAAGCTCGCTTTGCTCTGGTCGCTCGGCAAAGACTCAAACGTGATGATCTGGCTCGCGCGCAAAGCGTTCTTCGGCAAGGTGCCGTTTCCAGCTTTGCACGTCGACACCGGCAAGAAATTTCCGGAGATGTATGCCTTCCGCGATCACTATTCGAAAGAATGGGGGCTCGATCTGAAGGTCGATTACTGCCCGCCGATCGAAGACATCGACCCAACCCTGCCGCCGGCCGCGCGTTCTGCCGCTCGTAAAACGGAGGGCTTAAAACTTGCGCTTGCTAAATATGGCTTTGATGGGCTGATCGCCGGCATTCGCCGCGACGAGGAAGCCACCCGTGCGAAGGAACGCGTGTTTTCGCCGCGCGGCCTGGAAGGAAACTGGGACGTGCGCGACCAGCCCCCTGAATTCTGGGACCACTTCAACGCGTCGCCGCCACAGGGCGCGCACCTTCGGATTCATCCGATCCTGCATTGGACCGAGGCCGATATCTGGGCCTACACGCAACGCGAAAACATCCCGATCATCCCGCTCTATCTGTCGAAGAACGGCAAGCGTTACCGCTCGCTTGGCGATCAGGACATCACAAATCCCGTCGATTCGAACGCGTCGAATATCGAAGAAATTTTGATTGAACTGAACGCAACGAAGGTGCCCGAGCGCGCCGGACGCGCACTGGACCATGAGACAGAAGACGCCTTCGAACGGCTTCGTGTGGCCGGCTATCTCTGACGCAGGATGAGTGCTTCCATGAATATCGCGGTCCCCAAAGTTGCAGTCACCACGCCAAACGGGACTACGCGTCCTCAAGTGCGCATCGTCATCGTCGGCCACGTCGACCACGGCAAGTCCACTCTCGTTGGACGCCTGCTGCATGAAACCGGCAGCCTGCCCGACGGGAAGCTTGAGATGCTCAAGGCTGTCAGCGCGCGGCGCGGCATGCCGTTCGAATGGTCGTTCCTGCTGGATGCACTGCAGACCGAGCGCGACCAGGGCATCACCATCGACACGACACAAATCCGCTTCCGCACCAAATCCCGCGACGTCGTTCTGATCGACGCGCCGGGCCACGCGGAATTTCTGCGCAACATGATCACTGGCGCTTCGCAAGCCGATGGCGCCGTGCTCATCATCGATGCCCTTGAAGGCGTGCGCGATCAGACCCGCCGCCACGGCTATCTGCTGCATCTTCTGGGCGTCAAACAGGTCGCCATTGTCGTCAACAAAATGGACCGCGTCGATTTCAGTGCGTCGCGCTTCAAGGAAATCAGCGACGAGATCACGTCGCATCTGACCGGCCTTGGCGTGACGCCGACGGCGGTCATTCCCATTTCCGCACGCGACGGCGACGGCGTTGCCGAACGCACGCCTAATATCGATTGGTACGGCGGGCCAACCGTGGTGGAAGCGCTGGACGCGCTGACACCGGCACGCCCACTCGACGAATTGGCGCTGCGGCTTCCCGTGCAAGCGATCTACAAGTTTGATGACCGGCGCATTGTCGCCGGCCGTATCGAATCCGGCAATCTCGCCACCGGCGACGAAATCGTCATCATGCCGGCAGGCAAGATCGCCAAGGTGAAATCGATCGAGGGCTGGCCGGCGACGCCAGTGACGACACCACAAGGCGCCGGACGTTCGGTCGGCATCACGCTCGACCGCGAACTGTTCCTAGAGCGCGGTGATATCATCGGTCATGTCAATGCCGCGCCGCGCGACACCCGCCGCCTGCGCGCGCGGATTTTCTGGCTGCATGACGCTCCGCTCACAGCGGGCGCGTCTGTTCTGGTCCGTCTCGGCACGATGGAATCCCGCGCGACGGTTGTTGCGATCGACAAGGCCGTCGATCCGGGTGAGCTCGAAAGCGTCACGACATCGTCTATCGCGCGAAATCACGTCGGCGAAATCGATATCTCACTCGCTAAGCCGGTGGCAGCGGATGCCTATACCGACAATCCTCGTACCGGCCGACTTGTGATCGAAGTCAACGGACGCATCGCAGGTGGTGGCCTCGTGTTGAGTGTGGACGCCGGACAGCGGGCGATCCCGGTCGATATTGTCCCTGTTGAATCCGCACTGCGGCCGGACGAACGCTCTGCGCGTTACGGCCATGGCGGCGCTGTCGTCTGGCTGACAGGGCTGCCCGGCTCCGGAAAATCCACCGTGGCGCGTGCGCTCGAGCGCAGGCTGTTCACACACGGCGGATCCCCCATCCTGCTCGACGGCGATACGTTGCGTGCCGGCCTCAACAGCGATCTCGGTTTTTCGCCTCAAGATCGCACCGAGAATATTCGCCGCCTTGCCGAGACCGCGACACATCTGGCGCGCAATGGTCACATTGCAATCGTCGCGGCCGTTTCGCCGTCCAGCGAGGATCGCGCACAGGCGCGTCGCGTCGCGGGCGACCTGTTCCGGGAAATTTACGTCTCAACACCGGCGGAGGTCTGCGAGAGTCGTGATCCTAAGGGGCACTATGCCAAGGCACGGGCCGGAAATCTGCCGAGCTTCACGGGTATTGCGCAGGACTATCAGCCGCCCGCGAGTGCGGAACTGACCCTGGATACTTCGAACAAGTCTATTGCTGACGCCACGGAAGCCGTCGAGCGCCTGCTCGCCGGCACGGGTGTCTTGTTCGGCGAATTGAACGATCTCGCTGCCAACATCTGATTACGGCAGGCGGCTTTCGGTCCTGCGGGGCTGACTCTTGGCCGGGTCGCCATGCGGTGACCTGAGCCGTGGTATACAAGCCTGAGGCGGGGAAAGGCCTTCTCTTTTGCCCGGCTTTGGCGTTAAAACCGTCCTGCAAAGCGGCCCCAGCGGCCCTTAAATCCACCTCATCCTGAAGCCCCGAAACGGCGCTTTTTTGCCGTTGTCCGTGAGATTTATCATGAAACGTATCGATGCCAGCGGATTGAAAATCGCGCCTGTCCTGTTTGATTTCATCGCCAAGGAAGCCACCGCCGACACCGGCGTTTCACCCGACGCTTTTTGGGCCGGACTCGCCGCGATCATCAACGACCTGGCGCCCCGGAATCGGGAGCTGCTCGCATTCCGCGATACGCTTCAGGCCAAGATCGACGACTGGCACAAGTCTCATAAGGGCAAGCAGTTCGACATGAACGCCTATACGGCGTTCCTGAAGGACATCGGCTACCTGCTCCCCGAGCCAGCCGCGAAGGAAGTGCAGACCGCAAACGTCGATGAAGAAATCGCCCGCATGTTCGGCCCACAGCTCGTGGTGCCGCTCACGAACGCGCGGTACTCTCTGAACGCAGCGAATGCGCGCTGGGGCAGCCTTTACGACGCGCTCTATGGCACCGACGCGATCCCACATGATCCGAGCGAGGGCGGCAAGGGCTACAACAAGGCACGCGGCGACAAGGTGATCGCCAAGGCCAAGTCGTTCCTTGACCAAGCCGTGCCGCTGGCCACCGGTAACCACAGCGACGTCACCGCCTACAGCATCGAGAACGGCCAGCTCGCCGCCAAGCTGAAGAGCGGCAATGCGACCGCGCTGAAGAACAAGGCTCAACTCGTCGGCTATCAGGGTGATGCGGCTTCTCCGAGCGCGATCCTGCTCGTTAACAACGGCATGCACATCGATGTGCAGATCGATCGCAGCCATATTATCGGCAAGGATGATCCAGCCGGCGTCTCCGACATGATCCTCGAAGCGGCGGTCAGCACCATTCTCGACATGGAGGACAGCGTCGCCGCGGTCGATGCCGAGGACAAGGTTCTCGTGTACCGCAACGTGCTCGGCCTGATGAACGGCACGCTGTCTGCCGACTTCGACAAGGGCGGCAAGACCATGACCCGCGCCCTGAATACCGACCGCGTCTACAAGGGCGTGGACGGCAAGGAGGTGAAGCTCCATGGCCGCAGCATGATGCTGATCCGTAACGTCGGCCATCACATGTTCACCGACGCAGTGCTCGACTCGAAGGGCGAGGAAATTCCGGAAGGCATCCTCGATGCCGCGGTCAGCGGCCTGCTCGCAATCCACGACGTGAAGGGCAAGTCCAAACTCAAGAACAGCCGCAAGGGCTCGGTCTATATCGTCAAGCCGAAGATGCACGGCCCGGACGAAGTCGCACTCACCGTCGAGATTTTTGGCCGCGTCGAGAAGATGCTGTCGCTGCCTGCCAACACGCTGAAGGTCGGCATCATGGACGAGGAGCGCCGCACCACGGTCAACCTCTCCGCTTGCATCCAGAATGCCGCACAGCGCATTTGCTTCATCAACACCGGCTTCCTTGATCGCACCGGTGACGAGATTCATACCTCGATCGAAGCTGGCCCGATGATCCGCAAGAATGACATGAAAGCTCAGCCGTGGATCAAGGCTTACGAGGATTGGAACGTCGACACCGGTCTGGCCAACGGTCTGCCGGGTCACGCCCAGATCGGCAAAGGCATGTGGGCTGCGCCGGATAAGATGGCCGACATGATTGCGCAGAAGGTGGCTCACCCACAGGCCGGTGCAAGCACGGCGTGGGTGCCCTCGCCGACCGCCGCCACGCTGCACGCCCTGCACTATCATCAGGTCGATGTGCATGCGCGCCAGCAGGAATTGAAAAGCCGCACCAAGGCGAAGCTCTCCGACATCCTGACCATTCCGGTCTCGCAATCGAACTGGGCACCGGATGATGTGAAGCAGGAGATCGACAACAACTGCCAGGGTATCCTCGGCTACGTCGTACGCTGGATCGACCAGGGCGTCGGCTGCTCCAAGGTGCCGGACATTCACGATGTCGGCCTGATGGAAGATCGTGCGACGCTGCGCATTTCAAGCCAGCATCTGGCGAACTGGCTGCTGCAGGGCGTTGTCACTCATGATCAGGTGATGGAGTCGCTGAAGCGTATGGCGGTCGTCGTTGACAAGCAGAACGCGGGCGATCCGCTGTACCGCCCGATGGCGCCTTCGTTCGATGGCGTCGCTTTCAAGGCTGCGTGCGATCTAGTCTTCAAGGGACGCGAGCAGCCGAACGGCTACACCGAGTTCATTCTTCACGCTCGCCGCAAGGAAGCGAAACTCGCCGGCTGATCACGAACACACGGCGTGATGTCGCATCGTTTTTAGGAACGATCGCAACATCGCGCCGTTATCGGTCACGTTCTTCGTAAAAAGGGAGATGATCGATGGACTGGAATCGCTTGGAAGGGAACTGGAAGCAGTTCAAAGGTTCCGCCAAAGAGAAATGGGGCAAGCTGACCGACGACGATCTCGATGTCATCGAGGGCCGCCGCGAGCAACTCGAAGGCAAACTGCAGCAGCGCTACGGTTTTGCCAAGGATCAGATCCACAAGGACGTGGATGATTGGTTCAAGACACTGAAGTAAATTCGTTAGTGAAAAAGCCCCGGCGATGCCGGGGCTTTTTGTTTGGTTGCGTGTTCAAGCAACTTAGAACACCGCGAGATACTTCAGCATCGAAATGATGCCGATAATCACCACGATAGCTCTGGCGATCTGCTTCGCGCGCCCATCGATGGGCAGCATATTGATGAGATAAAGAACGAGAATAACGACAAGAAACGTAATCAGGATGCTAATCAGTATGGCCATGACCACCCCTCATGAGACCGGGACATGATGAAGGCACGCAGCGCGTGCCATATCAAAGCCAACGGTCACAATCCGGATTGGTTCCCGTTTGGGAACAGTGTTATTGAGCGGCAACCACGGGCAATTGCCCGAACTTCGCACGCAGGGACGGCGGCGCGGGCGTGAAGTTGAGTGACGCGCTGCGACGGCCACCACTGCTAACGACCATCAGGCCGCTGGCACCGGCAACGATGTCGCCCTTACGCAAGGTCGGATCATCTTCAACTTTCACTGCCGCCAGACCAAATGCATCTTTTCCATTGCAGGTGCATCCGGCAACGAGCTCGTTGCGATAGCGAAACGCGTTCGGCATATCCGAGTAAGACTTTCCATTGTCGGTCGACGCCTCGTCAATTGAGGATCCGTGATAAATCTTGGTCTCGCTCGCGGGACAGAAGTTGTTGCACATTTCCGCACTGCTCTGCCCATCGCGCACTGCTACCGGGAAGTAACGGCCATCGCACGTCCGCACACAGAAAGCAGCCCCGGTAGATTCACGATGCGGGCGATAGACGTAGACTCGTTGGGACCGGCCAAATCCGTCGCCCGGTTCAGCAAAACCAAGGGACTGCTGCTGCATCGGCCGAGGATTACAGCCGCCGAAAAATTGCGTCAGCGGATCACACGCTTGCGCGTGCGATGGAGCAATGAGATCACCGTGAAACGCGAAGAGCAGAAAGGCGAAGGTTGAAGCGATCTTCAGGTAAGTTGAACCACGCATCACGAACCTCTTGATGGGCACTTCACTTCAACCGACGCGGCGCCTTTTAAACAGCGCTTCCAAACACGCGTTTAATATAATCCCGACGTCTTGATGTTTTGTGACAGGTCACGAGTAGGCGGCACATTCATTGAGAGACGGCCGCGACCCGCCAGTTTTTCTTCAAATTGAAGCGGCTTGCCTTTCGGAAGCACAACGACCTTCGTGCCGACGTTGACGCGACTATACAGATCCTGCACGTCCTCGTTGGTCAGGCGAATGCAGCCGCTCGATACAAACTTGCCAATGGTCGATGGATCGTTCGTGCCGTGAATGCGATAGGCACTGGAGCCGAGATACATCGCAGCGGCACCAAGCGGATTGCCCGGACCACCGGCGACGAATCGCGGCAGATACGGCTGGCGCGCGATCATTTCTGCCGGCGGATGCCAATCAGGCCAAGCCGCCTTGCGCGACACGTTTTGCACGCCCGACCAGGTAAACCCCTCACGGCCGACGCCGACGCCGTAACGGATCGCGCGGCCGCCACCCAGCACATAGTACAGCGTCGTATTGCCCGTATCGATCACGATGGTGCCGGGGGCCTCCTTGGTGTCGAAAGAGACCACGCGCCGGCGAAACCGTTCGGGAAGGATTGAGCTCGAACCTTCATTCGGGGTGACTTGGGGCGATGGCAGCGATCGGTCATCCGACCAGAAAGAGCCTTGCGTTTGCCCCGCATATCCCAGCGTTTGCGAGAGGGCGGGACTGGCAAGCCCCGCAGAAAGTGCGGCGGTTGACGCCAATATAAACAATTTTACGAAACGACGGAAATTCCCAGACCTTGCACTCGACGGCACTGAATACGCCATGACCGGCCTCGCTTTTGCGGTTGCCTTGGGAAGTAACTGGGAATGCGAACGCGCTGCCGCGACGCTTGTTCCATGGTCCGGCCAGGCTTCTGCTTTTTCAGTCAGCCCCGCCGAGGGCTTTCAATCCCGCGGCGGAACTTTTAGGCAATCCGGGCGGTTAGCGCTGATGGAGCCGCCGGCCTATCGGGCAGAGACATGGAAGGATCACGGTCATGTCGGCACCCGTCCTCATCGCGCGATTATTCCCCCTGCTCCTCGGCAAACTTTAATGACGAGCAACCACAATGAGTGAGGTGCGCGAACTGAACCTTCACACCGCGAGCACACCACTCGACGACAGCCGGCTCGAGCGGCCGCCTATCATCCAGCGCACCGAGATCGTGACGTTCTGTCTGATCGGGCTGCTCCTCATCAGCGTCACCGCCGTCCTTTATGTTGGACGCGCATTCTTTTTGCCCATCGTGACAGCTATCGTGGTCGGGACCATGCTGTCACCCGCCGCCAAATTCCTCGAGCAGTACCGTATCCCCCGCTCGGTCTCTGCTGTCGCGATCGTCACCGCGACATTTGCCGGCTTTGTCTTCATGATCGGGCTCATATCCGCGCCTGTCATGGAATGGACCACGCGACTGCCCGAGCTTGGACCGCGCCTCAAAGACAAATTCCACGTCTTCGATCGGCCGATTGCGATGTGGCATCAATTGCAGGTGATGTTCGGAGCAACGCCAACACCCGGTGAAACATCGCTATCGCTGCCGCTGCCAAAAGTTGAATGGGTGCAGCCGACGTTTGAATTCCTGTCGCCGACCTTCACCGAGATTCTGCTGTTCTTCGCAGTTCTCGTGCTCTTCATTGCGAGCTGGCCGAGCTTGCGCCGCTCATTGGTCCTGACATTTGGCGACCACGAGTCGCGATTGAGAATGCTGCGGATCCTGAACGCGATCGAAACCCATCTCGGCAACTATCTTCTGACCGTCACGCTGATCAATATGGGGGTCGGTATCGCCACTGGCATCATCTGCGCCTTTACCAATATGCCGAATCCAGCGGGTCTCGGCGCTCTGGCGGCGATCGTGAATTTCATCCCGATCATTGGCCCAATCGTGATGTTTGTCGTGCTTCTGGCGGTCGGCATCATCACCGCGTCAACCTTAGGTGCCGGACTTATTGCCGCAGCCTGCTTCACGGTCGTCGCCTTTATCGAAGGGCATTTCGTAACGCCGACGATCATCGGGCGCCGGCTGGCGCTGAACGCGCTGGCGGTCTTTATCGCGCTCGCCTTCTGGACGTGGCTGTGGGGACCGATGGGAGCGTTTTTGTCATCACCCCTCCTGATCGTCGGCCTCGTCCTCAAGGAGCATCTGATGCCGGTGAAGGACACGCAGCTTCCTGAGGCCTAGTGTTCCGGCGCGCCTCCTAGCGAAGTTCTGAACCACCACACCGGTTATCGTGGATGGAACCTTCCCGATAACGGTGCGTTTTCGCTGCAGGAAATGGGTTTCCGGGGAGCTTTCGATGTCGAGCACCGACGGCGAAGACGCGATGAGGACCATGACAGATAAAGCAACATATGACCGCTTGCAGAAGGATGTAGATGCCGTGAAAAACGATATTTCAGCTCTGGCAGACCAGATCACAGACGCCCTGGACGCCTTCACGGGCAGCGCACGCAAGCAAGCCAGGCGCTCTTATAAACAAGCCCGCTCAAACGTGGATTCCATGGTGTCCGACCTGGGCCAACGGGGCAGCGAGGCTCTCGATGCCGCGCAGGAAGCCGCCGGCACTTTGGAAGAATCGCTCGAAGACGCGATCGTAGAGCGTCCGCTAGCCGCTGTTGGCCTTGCACTTGGACTTGGCTTTCTGATCGGCGTGACCTGGAGGCGCTAACGCGTCTCCATCACCATCAATCCCTAATGACGCGACGCGCTGTCTCCCGAGCGCGTCAATTTCATTGTCGGCATTTGGATCGGATGTTCGATGCTTCAGAAACTCATTGATGACTTTCGCGAAAGCACTGGCTCGGCGGTGCGGCAAACATCATTCGCTCTTGCCGTCGCAATATTCCTTTTTGTCACTGTATCGTTCTTGTGCGCAGCCGCCTTTGTCTTCGTTCTTGAACGCTACGGCTTGATCCAGGCCTGTCTTGCAGGGGCAGGCGTATTCTTTATCGCGACGTTGCTGGCAGCAATGTCCTACGCAACACAGAAACGGCGAGAAGAAAATAAGCCGAAGGAGCCACCTCCCTCGATGATGCAGACTGCCTTGAGCGATCCCATGGTGCTCGCCGCAGGCCTGCAAATCGTGCGGACAGTTGGGATAAAGCGTCTTATCCCATTGCTTGCCATCGGTGGCGTCGCCTTGGGCTTCATGGCAAGCCGTAATACAGCAGCGAAAGAAGAGCCCGGCGAATAACCTCGCTCCAGACTCCGATCCAAATAAAAAGAGGCGCTAACTGGCGCCTCTTTTTATTTGATCCAGACTTACTCAAATTACGTAATGCAGCGCCCCGGACCGAGCTCCTTGGCCACAGCTGTCAAAGCACTCACCACGGGTTCGCATGCAACCTGCTTGCGTTCCACAGCGGATCCCTTTTCGATTTTACCGGGCACGAGCGGCTTGCGGCGTGCATCCGCTGCATCGCCCGACGGCATTCGCAATGCTACCGACGCATCATCTGCGCCAGGGACTTTGAAAGAAATTGTCACGCCCCCTGATGGCTGTACCGCCAGATCGCGATCACCCTTGGCAGAGCGATTTACGTTCTGGGTCGTCGCGGAAAGATTGGCCGGTGAGTACGCGATACCCACTGTGCCGCTATTCCTTTGAGCTGCCGAACCGACCAGATCGTTTCCAGTCGCCACTTCAAGATGCACGGCACCAAGCGCAAGCGTTGCCGCCACCGCACCGAGAATTCCAGAAGTTACGTTTGACATGATACGCCTCTACGCGTTGCTGCATTGCCGAAAGGCGAATGCGTTAAAACAACGTGAACGAAAACGCTTCGTTCCGGCGTCCGACCGAGCGGGTCACGAATCATCGTCAAAATAATTGTGAAGTGGTCCGGAACGATTTCGGACACCCCGCGTCTTTTCAAGAGCCGGTTATTCCCCCTGCCCCTAATCAACCGGCTATCGCGTGGGGTGCGACCGTGGTGATGCCGGCCGCACCCCATGTTATTTTCGTGGGGCTATTTTTCCCGGACACATAAAGCAGGCAGCAAAAAGCCGGACGTGAAGCTCCACGTCCGGCTTTGCAATGACTTGTTTCTTAGGAAGCAGCAGCCCTGGACGCACGATTGCGCGAATTACGCTGAAAGAACAGCGCCTGACTTGCGACCGCCGAGACCATCGCCGGCTGGAACGGCTTCGAGATCAGGAAGGCTGGCTCCGGCCGCTCGCCGGTGAGGAAGCGCTCTGGATAGGCGGTAATAAATACCACCGGCACTTCAAAGCTTCGCAACAGTTCATTGACTGCATCCAATCCAGAGCTGCCGTCGGCCAATTGAATATCAGCCAGGATCAATCCCGGCTTCTTATTTTTGGCCAATGCCACAGCATCCGCATGGGTCCGCGCCACACCAATGACGTTGTGACCGAGGTTCTTGATCAGGCTTTCCAAATCCATCGCGATGAAGGTCTCATCCTCGATGATCAGGACATCGGTCGCGATTTCCGCCGCCAGTTCGCGACCGGCGGTATCGGTGAGCTCACGAATCTTCGACACATCCGTATCGAGAATGTGAGCGACCTCCTGCTCCGAGAAGCCTTCCAGTGACAGCAGCAGAAAAGCCTGACGCGCCAATGGTGTAATGTTCGAAAGCCGCTGCTCCGAGGCCGCCTGAGCGGCCGGCGCTTCGGCATTTTCGTTCAGCGACACCGAATTCCAGATCTGCGTGAACAGCCGAAACAGCCCTGCACGCGGTCCAAATTTTTCTTCAAGCAGCGAGGGGTCTTGCAACAAGGCCTCGAGCATGGCCGCCACATAGGCATCGCCGGACGTCTGGCTCCCCGTCAGGGCGCGTGCGTAGCGACGCAACAGTGGCAAATGTTCAGCAACGAGCTGAGAACGAGACATACCCCCTCCAATCGATAGCTAAGGTTAGGTTCGAACAGGCCGCGTGTCGCCACGCCACCGGTTCCCCTTCATCGGGATTATTACGCACGAACTTCATAAAAGTTCCCAGATGCTGGAACTTTATCCCAAACGACGCATTAGGTTTCTCACAAGCGGGGCTGAAGTCTTCATCGGCAGGGGGAAACCACTGCAATTCAAAGCACTTAGCTCTCGGGGAAATAACGGATCACCGCCATGAAAGACTTGAAGCCTCCATCAAACAAACCATCTAGTGGATCGGGTGGATCTGGAAGCGGATCAGGCAAGCCAGGTGGGCTCAACGCCGAGATTCAATCCCGGATCGGACATCAGCTTCGTGCCATGTACGACGATGTGGTGCGCCAAGGCGTACCGGATCGCTTTGCTGAATTGATCCGGCAGCTCGACACCCCGGATGCCGCAGCACAGGCGCTGGCGAAAAAAGACGGGAGGGACTAATGCCTCTCACAGACTCTCTTCGAGATGAGATCCTTGCGACCGTGCCGAGTCTGCGCGCGTTCGCAATTTCACTGAGCGGCAATGGTGACCGTGCGGACGACCTTGTGCAGGAAACGCTGCTGCGGGCATTGGCTCACATCGACTCGTTCCAACCAGGTTCGAATTTGCCGGCATGGTTGTTCACAATTCTGCGCAACCTGTTCCGCTCGGATTATCGCAAGCGTCGCCGGGAAGTCGAAGACGCTGAGGGCAGCTACGCGAAGACCCTCAAATCGCAGCCTGCTCAGAATTCACACCTCGAATTCGAGGAATTTCGAGCCGCGCTTGAGAAGTTGCCACAGGATCAGCGCGAAGCGCTCATTCTCGTCGGTGCGTCGGGCTTCTCCTACGAGGACGCTGCATCCATTTGCGGATGCGCTGTCGGCACGATCAAGAGCCGCGTCAATCGCGCCCGCTCTAAACTGAGCGCCCTGCTCACTGTCGAGGGTGCGGAAGACTTTGGCCCGGACGATACGGTTCGCGCGGTCATTGGAGGCGGCGGGGGTTAGACCTCACCAAATAAAAAAGGAAAAGCAGCCACTTCATGAAGTGGCTGCTTTTGTTTGCCTTTGCCTGCCGTAGCAGGTGCAGAGCAATCACCCGTTTCAGCTAGCGCTTTTTCACCGGCGCACTCAGGCGATTTGTGCGATCCAATTCATTTTCATCGATCACGGTCTCCATTGGAGCCGTCAGTTCATAGACGTAACTGATGTCGGTGAAGTAGCGCTTGGACGTGCCGCCAAGCGCTTCGGGCGCGACACGATCCAGCAGCACAATACCGAAATCGCTATCCGGCCGCCGGGTGGCAGCGCTTGTGTTGAATTCTTCCCAACGGAAATGAAAGACCAGCTTGGGCGGCTCTCCCGTCACTGTCCACTCCACCACCACATGCGGATGTTTGCCAACGAGGGAAAGTCCCTCATCCGTATGAGAAGCCAGCTCGAAGAACAGCAGCGACAGGCTTTGCGCGGCCCGCGCGCTAATCGTGATATCGGGCCCATTGAGAACAATGCGCTCGGCGTGAGGAATGGCGCGGGATTCAAACAAACCTTTGAGTTTGACACCCTGCCACTGGCTCTCACTGAGAAGCGAAACAACATGGGACATCGCGTGAATGCGGCCAATCAACAGTTCGCGTGCGACGTCGATATCAGCACCATGCCGCATAGTCCGCGTCACGATGGACTGGATCACCGCGAGGATGTTCTTCACACGATGATTGAGTTCGTCAATGACGGCTGTCAGCCGCCGCTCAAAACCAATTCGCGTCTCGATTTCGCGGCTGAGCCGTATGTTGTTATACGAAACGTAGCCGAACAAACCGCAGAGGATTGTGGTGAGCGCCGCTCCGATGGCGAGGACGATCGCCGCAACCTCCTGCGCGTGAGCCCCCACATTCGACTTGGCGTAATAGATCAACGTCCAGTCACGACTCCCGAACGACACCACGCGCAACAGCGGCGGATTGTCCGCATCGAGTCGCAGCGGGACCGAGAGGACGTTTCCATTCACATCGGCACTTAGGTTGTTGGACGCATCGCGGGGATCACGCAACGCGACCGAGAACAACGACAACTCATCGTTTGCCAGCATGAGCGGTTCTAGCCGGTATGAAATGGTCAGAAAGCCGGCCACCGCATCCGATCCGTCGCCGCGAACCGCCGCGGCAAGGACAATCCCCATCGGGCCGCCCTTCCGCACTAGCTCAAGAGGGTCAGATGAAACCGGCTTTCCTTCTTCCGCCGCACGCGTCAACATCGGCCCGATGACGGGTTGGTCGTCAAACACACGGCCGACAAATAGTTTCGTTTCATCGTTCTTCGGTTCGACGTCCATCAGTACGCTCGACGGATCCCGCAACTTCGCCGGGTTCAGCGGGGTGTCGTCGAAATTTCGCACTGTGGGATTTGGATAGCCGGCCGATTTCAGTTCAGCCTGGACCTGCGCAAGTTGAGAGACCGGGACGCGTGCGATCCAGCCCGCGACGACGAAGTCCGTTTTGAACGCATAAATCGAAGAGCGCAGTGGCTGTAGCGCATTGGCTTTGTTGATCGACGGGGTCCGGAAAAGACCGACCGCCACTCGGGTGAGTAACTCGCGCTCGCTTAAGCGTTCCTGCACGAGGGCAGCGTGAGTATCCACGGCCCGCGCCAGTGCGATCCGATCGATCGACAACTCCTGCTCATAGACCTTGAAAGCGGCGAGCCCGGAGACAAGCACTCCGATGATCGCCATCAGTCCGATGATGAAGCCGAGACGGAGCACGCACTTACTCGGAAGAGAGGGGGGACGGGAAGGCAGATCGCCGCCGGGAGATAGCGGAGTAGCTCAAAGCTAAGAAAGACGCAGATACTGAACGAATGATCATTTGCGCTCAAGTGCCGACAATCGTTAACCAATTCTGGCGGGAAATGGCCCGTGAGTGGGCTAATCACGTCGCGTTAATTTGGTTCCACCACCACATAAAAGAAATCGATCATTCTTAATTTGGAAGCGGCAGCGGTCGTTTGCCCGGCTCCCGGAAGACATCTCGCTGATCAGCGTCCCTGATAGTGATGCCGGATAGCTCGGGATGCTGCGAAGTGGAATGAGCGATGGCCATCATCAGGCTCAGCACGATGACCACGATCCCGATGAGAATCGCCACAAGGAAAATATCGCTATAGTCTTTGGTCGCGCCACGGTGTCCTCGCTTCATCCGGGTTAACCCGTCCACTGGATGACGGTTCCGAAATGGCGGGCGAACCCGAGACGACGAACGTCCGGCTAGTTTCGGGCTGACGCGGTGGCCGGAAGGCCACCCTTGGCCTCGATAAAGCTGATGATCCGATCGAGGCCGTCGCTCTTCTTGAGGTTGGTCATGACGAACGGCCGTTCGCCGCGCATACGTTTCGCGTCCGTATCCATTTTTTCCAGCGACGCACCAACATACGGCGCGAGATCGATCTTGTTGATCACTAACAGATCTGATCGCGTGATGCCGGGGCCGCCCTTGGACGGAATCTTATCGCCTGCTGCGACATCGATGACATAGATGGTCAAGTCCGCAAGTTCCGGTGAAAAGGTTGCCGCGAGATTGTCGCCACCGGATTCAATCAGCACGAGATCGAGGTTGGGAAACTTGACGCGCATGTCGGCGACGGCGGCAAGATTCATCGACGCATCCTCGCGAATGGCCGTGTGTGGGCAGCCGCCGGTTTCCACGCCAGCGATCCGATCCGGCGTCAGCGAGCCGGAGCGCACCAGAAACTCCGCATCCCATTTGGTGTAGATGTCATTGGTGATCGCCGCGATGTCATAACGTTCCCGCATGGTCTTGCAGAGCAGATCCATCAGCGCCGTCTTGCCCGAGCCCACCGGGCCGCCAATTCCTACACGCAGCGGGCCATTGAATTTTGTCATGCGAATACTCGTGTTGCTGGTGTGGTGGTCCAGAAGTTCACCCGATTTTTCCTGCGAGTCCTTCTGGCGAACTTCTGGACCTGAACCACACTGGAATTTAGGGGGGTACTAGTGTCTTCTCGAATCCAAAGTCCGCTGCGGAGCGCGCAGCATGATGAGGCGGACTTTGGATTCGAGAAGACACCAGGATCGGGCTCATGAGCGGAACAGCCGTGTGTATTGTGCCTCGTGGTGCATGCTGGCGAGATCGGCGCGGAACGTTGCGCTGCCCAAATCATCGAGTGACGCGCTTAAGGATTTCTCCGCAGTCCCACGGATAACATGCTCGAGCGCAGCAAGCGCGCGCTGGCTGTCCGTCTGCCCCAGCGGAATCAGCCGCACGCCGGCCGAGATCCAGTTCGATGTCAACGCATGCAGAAAAGCGTGAAGCGTAAAAGGCAGCGAAATACCGTGACCAGCGGCGAGCACGCCTACCGCGACGGGATACGCGACCTGTCCGTGGCATGCGGTCAGCAGATCGAGAGCATCGCAGTTCCACGCCGCTCGCGCGATCTCGACAAACGCTCGCCCCTGCGCTGTCGTCTCCAGATGACGCTCGCGCGAGGGCACAAATGCCGCGGCCAACTCGACGATATCCTGCAGCGTTGTCCTATCACCCGCCTGCGCCGCTCGGTGGGCATGGCAGAGAAACACGCCATCGCAGAAACCGGGCCCATCGACGAGCATCGCGGACAGCCATTCCTGCAATGTCGCGGTGTCAGTGATATCACCCGCCTCGACCGCCCATTCGATGCCGCTGGAATAAGAGAACGCCCCAACGGGAAATGCGGGCGAAAGCCACGTCATCAGCCGGAAAAGCGACGCCTGATCCTCTTCCGAAATATGATTCAAACTGTTCTCAGTGCTCGTGGTCATGAGCATGGGAATGACCGTGATGGTGGCCGTGCGCGTGATGCTTGTGATCGTGCCCTGCGTGATCATGTCGATGGCTGTGATCATGATGACCGTGACCGTGATGATCGTGATCGTGGCTCTCGCCGGAATAAGCTCCACCTTCCGGGTCGAAGGGCGCTTCGATCTCGATCACGCGCGCGCCGAGCCCTTTCACCATAGCTTCGATCACATGGTCATGGCGGATGCGAAGACCCTTTCCAACGATCTGGGTCGGCAAATGCCGGTTGCCGAGATGCCAGGCCAACCGCACGAGATGTAACGGATCAGCTCCTCGAATTTCCAGAAGTTGCTCGGGAGCAGCGACCACTTCGACCAACCGGCCATCGTCCAGTACCAAGGCATCGCCGCTACGCAGGGCAACCGCCTGTTCAAGATCGAGCAGGAATTCAAGGCCGCGGGTACCCGTCATCGCCATGCGGCGGCGATGACGGTCGTCAAAACCGAGCACGACAGTATCCGACGCCGCCTCGGTCCAGCGGTGATGCGGGCGTACTTGCGTTGCGCGGATCATGCCATCGGCCTCACGACGTTGCTCATCGAACATCCACCTTCGCGGGTGTGATCACCTCGATTTTCGGCGGTGCGGCCATGCAGTTCACCGCAATACGTCCGAACGCTCGCATGTGATCGGCCTTGCGATGCGGCTCCAGCGCCTCGGCATTCTCCCACTGCTCGACGAATACAAGCTTGCTCGGATCGGTGACGCTCTCGTGCATATCATAAGCAATATTGCCCGGCTCCTTGCGAGTCTCCGCGATGCAGGCTTTCGCGCCAGCAATGAGTTCAGCACGCATTTCAGGCTTCACGGTCAGTGTCGCAACCACGTAGATCAAGGCATTTCTCCCGGCTGTTTTTAATTTCGATGCCGGGACCCTAGTACATGAAGTATCGCTGCGCCATGGGCAGCACCTCGGCGGGTGCGCAGGTCAGCAATTCACCGTCAGCGCGCACCTCGTAGGTTTCCGGATCGACCTCGATCTTCGGTGTGGCACCGTTGTGAATCATGCTCTTTTTCGAAATCCCGCCACGCGTGTTTAAAACAGGATAGAGCGTCTTCTCAATTCCAAGCTTCTTGCCGAGGCCCGAGGTGATAGCCGCCTTTGACGTGAACACCACCGATGATGCTGTCAGCGATTTCCCGAACGCCGCGAACATAGGTTGATAGTGCACAGGCTGCGGCGTCGGGATCGACGCATTCGGGTCGCCCATCGGCGCGGCTACGATCGAACCGCCCTTGATAATGCAATCCGGCTTGACGCCGAAAAACGCGGGCGACCACAGCACGAGATCAGCCATCTTGCCTTTTTCGATCGAGCCAATCAGCTTCGATACGCCGTGCGCGATCGCCGGATTGATCGTGTACTTGGCGATGTAGCGCTTGACCCGGAAATTGTCGTTGTCCTTGCCCTTGTCCTCGGGCAGCGATCCGCGTTGCTTCTTCATCTTGTCCGCGGTTTGCCAGGTTCGGATGATTACCTCGCCGAGGCGGCCCATCGCCTGCGAATCCGATGAGAGCATCGACAGCGCACCGAGGTCGTGAAGGATATCTTCCGCGGCAATGGTTTCCTTGCGGATACGACTCTCGGCAAAGGCCAGATCTTCGGCAATCGACGGATCAAGATGATGGCAAACCATCAGCATGTCGAGATGTTCGTCGATGGTATTGCGGGTGAATGGCCGCGTCGGGTTCGTCGATGACGGCAACACATTCTTCAGCCCGGCAACCTTGATGATGTCCGGTGCGTGGCCGCCGCCCGCACCTTCTGTGTGGAAGGCGTGGATCGTACGCCCCTTGAATGCCTTAACGGTATCCTCGACAAAGCCTGACTCATTCAGCGTGTCTGTGTGAATCATCACCTGAATGTCGTGGTCGTCCGCAACGGAAAGACAATTGTCGATCGCCGCCGGCGTCGTCCCCCAGTCTTCATGCAGCTTGAGTGCGCAAGCGCCCGCCTTGATCATTTCGACAAGTGCGGCAGGACGCGAAGCATTGCCCTTGCCTGAAATCCCGAGGTTGACGGGAAACGCATCGAAGGACTGGATCATCCGCGCCATGTGCCAAGGCCCCGGCGTACAGGTGGTCGCGAACGTGCCGTGCGACGGACCCGTGCCGCCGCCGAGCATCGACGTGACGCCCGACATCAAGGCATGTTCTATCTGTTGCGGGCAGATGAAATGGATATGGCTGTCGAAACCACCTGCGGTGAGAATCTTGCCTTCGCCTGCGATGATGTCGGTCCCAGGACCAATCACGATCGTCACGCCGGGCTGGATGTCCGGATTGCCCGCCTTGCCGATGGCAGATATGTAGCCCTCCTTGATGGCAACATCCGCTTTTACAATTCCCCAGTGATCCACGATCAGCGCGTTGGTGATGACAGTGTCCGCCGCCCCCTGTTTGTTGGTGACTTGCGACTGGCCCATGCCGTCGCGGATCACTTTGCCGCCGCCGAACTTCACCTCTTCGCCGTAGACGGTGAAGTCCTTCTCGACTTCGATGATCAGGTCAGTATCGGCAAGCCGGACTTTGTCGCCGGTCGTTGGACCGAACATGTCAGCATAGACGGAACGTTTAATTCTCGTGGCCATGGAAAACGCTTTCAGTATGCCTTGCCGTTGAACTTTTGACCTGAAGGGAATCGCTTGCTTTCACAGCTTGCCGCTGACCTCGCCGCGGAAACCGTAGATGGTGCGCTTGCCCGCAAGCGCGACCAGATGAACCTCGCGCGTCTGCCCCGGTTCAAACCGCACAGCAGTACCCGCCGCAATATCCAGTCGCATTCCGCGCGCTTTCTTACGATCGAACTTCAGTGCGGGATTGGTTTCAAAGAAATGATAGTGCGACCCAACCTGAATCGGACGATCACCGGTATTGGCGACCGTGAGCGTCACGGTTTTGCGGCCGACGTTGAGTTCGATGTCGCCGTCTTTGATGAACATTTCACCGGGAATCATGGACGTCCTCAACGAATTGGCTGGTGAACGGTGACGAGCTTGGTACCGTCAGGAAATGTCGCTTCGACCTGAATGTCGTGGATCATTTCAGGAATTCCGGTCATCACTTGCTCGCGCGTCAGGACTTCCGCTCCGGCTTTCATTAGCTCGGCAACAGTTCGCCCATCACGCGCACCTTCGACGATGAAGTCGGAAATGATGGCTATCGCTTCGGGGTGATTGAGCTTGACGCCGCGCTCCAGACGCCGGCGTGCCACCATTGCAGCCATCGAAACCAGGAGCTTGTCTTTTTCGCGGGGAGACAAATTCATGCGCGCAGTATCCGATTGAAATTGAACTCAGTTGAGTCACTTGAACCTAGTTAAGCCAAAGTCGCGGCAAGCCGGAGGGACTCACCTGCCCGAGCACCATCATCATGTCGGCGCGGAGCTTCGCTGCATCTTGCGCACAGAACCGCACCATTGCAAATCCGTTCCAGGCTGAGACGCCGACTTCACCGCCAAAGCGATCTGACAATTCGCGGATGCGGGCCACGATCGCTTCATCGCCCGGCACAATCAGCGCCGTGCCGATCGCCACCCCGCCTTTCGCGACAGCACGACTTGCAAACTTGCTTGCGAGATCACCGTCAAGCCGAACAGTTTCTGCAAACACTAGCTTACCGCCACGACGCATTCGCCAGCGGTCAGTGAAACTGCCCTGGGCCATTGTTTCGCCCATGGCCGCACGGCCAAACACGACAATTTCGCACAACAGAAGCGAGGCGCTTTCTGCCAGATCAATATTGATGCTGCGTGACACACGCGCCTGATCGAACAGAATCGTTTCCTGCGGCAACCAGGCAAGCCGCGTCTCCGCCTCGGCACGAAGATTGATATTCACCTTCGACTCAGGCCCATGGGAGCGATAAAGCTTTTCGGCGGCAGCGGTCGTGACAGTCAGATGCGCCTGTTCCCGTGTGCAAATATCGATATCGAAGCGATCTCCGCCTGCAATGCCGCCTGCGGTGTTGACGAAGACGGCGGAGAGCCCCTGCTGCTCAGGTGATGGAAAGCGGACACGCAGCGATCCTTCCTCATGCAGCTCTCGACGGCGGGTCAATCCATCGCGGACATGGACGTCAAACCTCACAGCGCCGACCGCACGATTGGCAGCGAAGGTTTCCTGCGTCTGTGATGTGGTCCCGTTCTGCATTCGCCCCGGCCAGCTCAGGCTGTCTTCAGTTCAAGTCAGAGCGCCATCTGGCGGCTGATCTCGCCCGGATCGAGAGTGCTGCGGTCGCATGTGAACTTCACTGCGCCACGATCCATGACAGCAAAATTGTCGCCGAGCTCGCAGGCAAAGTCGAGATATTGTTCGACCAGCACAATGGCCATAGTGCCGAGACTGCGGAGATAAGTAATCGCCCGACCGATATCCTTGATGATCGAGGGCTGAATACCTTCGGTCGGCTCATCCAGGAGAAGCAATTTCGGACGCATCACCAGGGCGCGGCCGATCGCAAGCTGCTGCTGCTGACCTCCTGACAGATCACCGCCGCGGCGGCCGAGCATGCTCTGGAGCACCGGGAACAGCGAAAACACATCGTCTGGAATCGAGCGATCGTTCCGCTTGAGCGGCGCAAAGCCGGTCTTGAGATTCTCTTCGACAGTCAGCAGGGGGAAAATCTCTCGCCCCTGAGGCACGAAGGAGATGCCCTTCCGCGCGCGTTCATAAGGCTTCAATCCCGAAATATCAGCACCGTCGAATGTGATCGAGCCACCGGCGATTGGGTATTGCCCAACCATGGCACGCAGCAAGCTGGTCTTGCCGACGCCATTTCGGCCGAGCACGCATGTCACCTTGCCTGGCTCGGCGAGCAATGACACGCCGCGTAGCGCCTGTGCTGCACCGTAGTAGAGGCTGATGTTGTTGACATTGAGCATAGTTCACCGCCCCAGATACACTTCAATGACGCGCTCGTTGGCAGAGACCTGATCGATTGATCCCTCCGCCAACACAGAGCCCTCGTGTAAGCACGTGACGCGCACGCCGAGCTCGCGCACAAACGTCATATCGTGTTCGACAACGACAACCGTCTTGTCCTTGTTGATCTCTTTGAGAAGCTCGGCGGTCTGATGTGTTTCCACGTCGGTCATGCCGGCCACCGGTTCATCGACCAGCAGCAGCTTGGGATCCTGTGCCAACAGCATGCCAATCTCCAGCCACTGCTTCTGACCATGCGAGAGAGCGCCTGCCAGTCGATCGCGCGAGCCGGTCAACCGGATTGTTTCAAGGACGCGATCGATGCGCTCACGCTCGTTCGCCGTCTCACGCCAGAACAATGTCTTGCGAACCCCATGGTCGGTCTTCAGCGCAAGGCGCAGATTGTCCTCGATCGTCTGGCTCTCGAACACGGTCGGCTTCTGGAATTTGCGGCCAATGCCAAGCTCGGCGATTTGTGTCTCGTCAAGGCGCGTGAGATCGACCGAGCCGTCGAACAAGACATCGCCTTCATCGGGTTTGGTTTTGCCGGTAATGATGTCCATCATCGTGGTCTTACCGGCACCGTTAGGACCGATAATGGCTCGCATCTCGCCCGGCGCAATGGTCAACGACAGATTGTTGATGGCGTGAAAACCATCGAACGAAACATGCACGCCATCGAGATAGAGCATGGCGGACGTCGCGCGGGTATCCATCACATTCATGGTGTTACTCCGCCATCCGTGTTTCAGCGACGCCGTCTTCGAGGGCTGCGCTCGCTGCATTCTCCTCAAGCTGCGCGTCCCGGCGTCGTTCCCACCAGTCTTTCACAGTGCCGACGATGCCCTTGGGCAATAACAGCGTAACCAGGATGAACAACGCGCCCAGCATGAACAGCCAGTACGGCGCCAATACACCTGACGTGAACACCGTCTTGGCATAGTTCACGACGACGGCTCCAAGCGCCGCGCCGATCAGGGTGCCACGCCCACCGACCGCGACCCAGATCACCGCCTCGATGGAATTGCCCGGCGCGAACTCTCCGGGATTGATGATGCCGACCTGAGGCACGTACAGCGCGCCCGCGACACCCGCCATGCACGCCGACAGCGTGAAGACGAAGAGTTTGTAGGATTCCACGCGATAGCCAAGGAACCGCGTGCGGGACTCTGCATCACGGATCGCGACCAGCACCTTGCCGAGCTTCGAGGTGACGATGGCGCGGCAGATTAGAAATGCGACGGCAAGGGCGATACAGGATAAGACGAACAGCACTGCGCGCGTTCCCTGCGCCTGGACATTGAAGCCGAGGATATCCTTGAAGTCGGTCAAGCCGTTGTTGCCGCCGAAACCAAAATCGTTTCTAAAGAACGCCAGCAACAGCGCATAGGTCATCGCCTGCGTTATGATCGACAGATACACGCCGGTGACGCGCGAGCGGAAGGCAAGCCAGCCAAAACAGAAAGCCAGCAGCCCCGGCACCAGAAGCACCATCAGCGCGGCGAACCAGAACATGTCGAAGCCGTGCCAGTACCACGGCAGCTTCTGATAGTTCAGGAACACCATGAAGTCCGGCAGCAACGGATTGCCATAGACACCACGGCTTCCGATCTGCCGCATCAGATACATGCCCATCGCGTAGCCGCCCAGCGCGAAGAATGCACCGTGACCAAGCGAAAGGATCCCGCAATAGCCCCAGATCAGATCGATGGAGAGGGCCAGAATCGCGTAGCAGAGATATTTGCCGAACAGCGCCATTAGATAGGTCGGCACCTGCAGCGGAGACGACTCCGGCAGCAGCAAATTTGACAGCGGCACGAGAATGCCGACTGCCGCGACGATCAACAAAAAGACTGTCGCGCTCTTATCAAGGGACCGGGTGAGAATGTGCGGTGTCATGCTTCCACCGACCGGCCCTTGAGCGCGAACAGGCCGCGCGGCCGCTTCTGAATGAACAGGATGATCAGGACCAAAATGGCGATCTTGCCAAGCACCGCGCCTGCGACCGGCTCGAGGAACTTGTTGGCCATGCCGAGCGTCAACGCGCCGACTAGGGTGCCCCACAGATTGCCGACTCCGCCGAACACCACCACCATGAACGAGTCGATGATATAGCTCTGGCCGAGATTGGGACTGACGTTGTCGATCTGGGACAGAGCGACGCCCGCAATGCCGGCGATGCCCGAACCAAGACCGAAGGTCAGCGCGTCGACCCGGGAGGTGGCGATGCCCATCGAGGCCGCCATCCGTCGATTCTGGGTCACAGCCCGCATCTCAAGCCCAAGGCTCGTAAAGCGGAGCATCGCCAACAGAATGAAGAACACAGCGAGCGTAAAGACGACGATCCAAAGCCGGTTGTACGTGATCGTGATGTAACCGATGTCGAACGCCCCGCTCATCCATGACGGGTTGCCGACCTCGCGGTTGGTCGGGCCAAAAGCGGTGCGCACCGCTTGCTGGATAATCAGTGAAAGTCCCCAGGTGGCGAGAAGCGTTTCAAGCGGACGCCCGTAGAGGAAACGGATGATCGTCCGCTCGATCAGAACGCCGATCAGACCTGCGACCAGAAACGCCAGTGGCACGGCGATCAGCAACGAATAATCGAACAAGGCCGGATAGCTGGTGCGGATGATCTCCTGCACCACGAACGTGACATAGGCGCCGATCATCACCATTTCGCCATGGGCCATGTTGATGACCCCCATCACACCGAAGGTGATGGCCAAGCCGATTGCGGCAAGCAGCAGCACCGAGCCGAGCGAAAGACCGTACCATGCGTTCTGCACCGTGGCCCAGATCGCAAGGGTACTCTGGATCGATCCGATCGCGGTCGTCGCCGCACGCACCACGGATTGCGGCTGGTCCGGCGGCAGGCCCGTCAGGATTGCCAGCGCCTCCTGATCGCCGCGCGCACGAATGACAGAGATCGCGTCGAGCTTGTCGGCTTCGCTTGCATCATCCTTGAACAGAACGATTGCAGCTTTCGCCTGCGCGAGCGCGCGCTTGGCGGTGCTGTTGGTTTCTTTCTGCAGCGCGCCTTCGACGGTCGGCAGAAGTGCCGCGTCGTGTGACTTGAAGACGGACTGCGCGGCTTGAATACGCGTCGCAACATCCGGAGACAGCAGGGTGAGCCCACCCATCGCGGCCTCAACAGCGCGGCGCAGACGGTTATTGAGCCGAACGGCAGCCGCCGTCGCCGGTACATCCGCGACGGGCGCGCCTGTCACGGCATCGGTGACTTTGCCGTCGGCAGCTTTGATGAAAACCTTCTTGCTTTCGGGGTCCGCCAGCAAGCGGCCACCCTGCAAAGCCTCGATGATGGGAGCGGCCTGCGGATTTCCGCTGGCCGCAAGCACCCCGACGGCTTCTTCGGTATCGGAGAACGAATCGTTGGCGAACTGCGCAACAGCATCTTCAAAGGGTCCTGCTAACGCGGGCAAACCCATGGAGACAATCAGCGCCAGCGCGACAAACAGCGCGCGGCTTCGATAAATAAAATTTAAAAGCACGTGACAACCCCGGCAGAGGTGGAAAGGGAGACGGCGACGATCGCCGCCTCCCGGTCGTTCAGTCCAAGTCAGATAGTCAGGAGCCCTGACCACCGCACTTGTTGGTCTTGACGTTGAAGTTGCCGCACTTGTGCGTCACCCAGTCGCCGATCAGGTCCTTCGAGCCATCGAGCTCCTTCGACCAGGCGTCGCCGGCCACGAGGCTCGGGGTCTTCCAGACCACATCGAACTGGCCATCACCTTTGATCTCGCCGATGAACACAGGCTTCGTGATGTGATGGTTCGGCAGCATCTTCGATACGCCACCTGTCAGGTTCGGCGCTTCAGTGCCAGGCAACGCATCGATCACCTTGTCAGTATCAACCGACTTTGCTTTTTCGACAGCCTTCACCCACATGTTGAAGCCGATCACAGACGCTTCCATCGGATCGTTGGTCACGCGCTTCGGATTGTTGGTGTAGGCCTGCCACTTCTTGATGAACTCGGTGTTGGCCGGGGTCTTGATGGATTCGAAGTAGTTCCAGGCTGCGAGGTGACCAACCAGCGGCTTGGTGTCGATGCCGGCGAGCTCTTCTTCACCCACCGAGAATGCCACCACCGGAATATCGGTCGCCTTGATGCCCTGGTTGCCGAGCTCCTTGTAAAACGGCACGTTGGCATCGCCATTGATGGTCGAGACCACCGCCGTCTTCTTGCCCGCAGAACCGAACTTCTTGATATCAGCCACGATCGTCTGCCAATCGGAGTGACCGAACGGCGTGTAGTTAATCATGATGTCTTCCTGCTTGACGCCCTTGGACTTCAAGTAGGCTTCGAGGATCTTGTTGGTGGTGCGCGGATAGACGTAGTCGGTGCCGGCCAGCACCCAGCGCTTCACCTTTTCTTCCTTCATCAGGTAGTCGACGGCCGGAATGGCCTGCTGGTTCGGTGCAGCGCCGGTGTAGAACACGTTGCGCTCGCTTTCCTCGCCCTCATACTGGACGGGATAGAACAGGATCGAGTTCAACTCCTTGAACACCGGCAGCACGGATTTGCGTGACACCGAGGTCCAGCAGCCGAACACGACCGAAACCTTGTCTTTGGTGATCAGCTCGCGTGCCTTTTCGGCGAACAGCGGCCAGTTCGATGCCGGGTCGACGACGACAGCTTCCAGCTTCTTGCCGAGAACGCCGCCTTTCTTATTCTGCTCATCGATCAGAAACAGGATGGTGTCTTTCAGCGTGGTTTCGCTGATGGCCATGGTGCCGGACAGCGAATGCAAAACACCGACCTTGATGGTGTCATCGGCAGCCTTGGCGCCGCCGAGCGTCGCGAGACCTAAAAAGAGGCCAGCCGTCGCAGCCAGCCATCTCCGGCGGCTAAACGGCACGGCCATGGTCGTGCTGAAATGCTTAGTCATGCGATGTTATCTCCCTGACGCAGACGTGAAACGAGACGGCCCTTCGGCCGGCTGCGCCTAAGAGATTCGCAAGAAGTGTGCCATCGCCTGAAATTTCAGCAAACCATTGCTACAACTTAGGAATTTCTGATCGAAAGCTAACCACCCGCTCAATCGGCCTTCTTTTTAGGCGGCTAACTTGCGTGCGAAGGCGGCAATACGCACAAAAAATAATCAAAATGAACCAAATGATTAAATTTGAAGCACAATCAGCGCATCTGGTGAGTGGTGCGTGGCAACCATCGACGTGCTTTTGTCCAAAACGACGGACATTAACCTTGAAAGCGCCGCGTTCCTGTTCCATATCAACTGCGCGACCTTGAGAATCTTCAGGTCCCTGCGAGCCGCGTGTTCTGATCCCGTTTTGCGGTTTCTGGCTTGCTTTTCAGCTAACCGAAACCGACGCCCCAAACACGCGGGTGTCTCTGACACCGCCCGTACCTGACATGACGTCCGGCGCGCGCATTGACTCATAGGAAGACCTGCTTTTGACCTCCTTTCAGGATTTCGGCCTAGCCGATCCAATCTCGCGTGCTCTCAAGGAAGAGAATTACCACACGCCCACGCCTATCCAGGCCCAAACCATTCCAATCGCGATAACCGGACGTGATGTCATCGGTATCGCCCAGACCGGCACCGGCAAGACCGCGTCTTTCGCGCTGCCGATCCTGCATCGCCTGCTGGAAAACCGCATCAAGCCGCAACCGAAGTCCTGCCGCGTTCTGGTGCTGAGCCCGACCCGCGAGCTGTCCGGGCAGATCCTCGAAAGCTTCAATGCTTACGGCCGGCATCTCAGGCTGACCTCCGCTCTTGCGATCGGCGGAGTCCCGATGGGACGCCAAGTCCGTTCGGTCATGCAGGGTGTCGAGGTGATGGTTGCCACGCCGGGGCGCCTGCTCGACATGGTCCAGGGCAACGCCTTGAAACTTGGCCAGGTCGAATTTCTTGTGCTCGACGAAGCCGACCGCATGCTCGACATGGGCTTCATCAACGACATCCGCAAAATCGTCGCCAAATTGCCGATCAAGCGTCAGACGCTGTTCTTCTCGGCGACCATGCCGAAAGACATCGCCGATCTCGCGGAGCACATGCTACGCGATCCGGCCCGGGTTTCGGTGACGCCGGTATCATCCACCGCCGAGCGGATCGATCAACGCATCATCCAGGTCGACCATACCGCCAAGCCGGCTGTTCTGGCGCAACTCCTGAAAGATGAGCCTGTTAACAGGGCTCTGGTTTTCACCCGCACGAAACACGGCGCCGACAAGGTCGTCAAAGGTCTTGCCAAGGTGGGCATTGCGGCGGAAGCCATTCACGGCAACAAGTCGCAGAACCATCGCGAACGCGTGCTGGCCGCCTTCCGCTCCGGCGACATCCGCACACTCGTCGCAACCGATATCGCCGCGCGCGGTATCGACGTTGACGGCATCACCCATGTGGTCAATTTCGACATTCCGAATGTTCCGGAAACATATGTCCATCGTATTGGACGGACAGCGCGTGCCGGCGCCGATGGTGTGGCCATCTCGCTCTGTGCAGGCGAGGAACATACCTACGTGCGTGACATTGAAAAATTGATCCGCTTGAACCTTCCAAAGGAAGATCGTCGTACGCCCGGTCAGCAGCGACCGGCAGCGGCCGCCCCTTCGCAGCATCGTTCCGGCCGTCCTGCAGCAAACGGTCATGGGCCTCGCTCGAACGACGCGGCACCCGGTTCTCAGGGCCCAAGGCGGCGACGGCGACGTCCGGGCGGGGGCAATAATGCACCTCACGCCACACGGCACGAGGGCAGCCGCAATGAACCTTCCCGTCCGTCACAGGGCGGCAACAACAAGGGCGACGGCATTCAGGGCGTCGCGTTCCTGCATCGCGAAAGCCGCCCTGCTCAGGTCCAGCGCAACAAGCGCCCACACCGTTCATAGTCAGATCAACTATCTAGAGGACTCGGAGACCCCTATGGCGAAAGAAGAGTTGATCCAGTTCGAAGGACTGGTCACGGAAATTCTCCCCGACGCAAGATATCGCGTCCAGCTCGATGCCGGACACGAGATCGTCGCCTATACCGCCGGTAAGATGAAGAAGAACCGCATCAAGACGCTGGCCGGAGACCGGGTCACGATCGAGATGTCGCCTTACGACCTGGAAAAAGGCCGCCTGATCTTCCGCCACAAGGACGAGCGCTCGAGCGGTGGGCCGCCTCGCTCCGGACCACCTCGCGGCGGCCAGCAGTTCCGGCGCCGTTAATAAAGCCAGACCCGCCATTCCCGATCGCGCACGGTAGTTCCTTGCGCGATTCGGCTATCCCAGCCGCAAGAGCGACTGATTAATATTTGGCGCACGTCAGGATTGTTTTGAGAGCATATCTCACGTAATATCGACTTATCGATCTTCGGCCGGACGACACTCGCTATCCACCGGTACAGCCAGGTTAGCGCTCGACCTCTTCCAAATTTCGATCTCACCAGCCCATTTAACCGTGGGCTTCTAAACTATATCTATCTCGAGAAGGACTACCCCACGTGAGCATGGGAACAGTGAAGTGGTTTAACGCAACCAAGGGCTACGGCTTCATTCAGCCGGATGATGGCGGCAACGACGTGTTCGTTCACATCAGCGCTGTCGAGCGCGCTGGTCTTGGAACGCTGCGCGAAGGCCAGAAGATCAGCTACGAAATCGTTGCGGATCGCCGTTCGGGCAAGTCGTCGGCCGACAATCTCCGCGCTGCCGGCTAAACGAATTTCCGCGGCTCGGTCCACGGAATACGACCAGAAGGCAAAAAGGCCGTGCGATGCGCACGGCCTTTTTTATTTTCCGCTTTTTTATTTTCCGCGGTGCGTCCGCTCAATCTTCAACTGCACGGCGCATTAGGGTCGTAAGGGACGGAGATTGTTTGACGCGGAGCAGTGAAATTCGTCTTGCTCATGTGAAACGTCTTCGACATGAACCCTTGATTGTTCTCCATAGTGTATCCGACCGAAGGTGTGAAATCATAACCTACTTCGCTCATGATCAAGTATCTGCCATCGACCGCAATATCTTTAGGTACGGTGACTGGGTCACCCTTAGTATGTTTGATAGAGCCTCTGCTCCAATCAATCTGCGGCTTATGGGTTGTGGGGTCGACATAGACCTGAGAAATGGTCGTCGACATGTTTGTGTTTGGATAAGGCCACATGACCGCCTTACCAACTGCAAGGGCGTTATCGATGTTAGCCGTACAGACACTCGTAGACTGGGAAATCAAGTCCGACATCGTGCGTGAGACCACGGCTACTTTTCGTAACGCCGCGTACCCCGCGGTAAACTGAACGGTGCCAAACAGAAGCGCCAACAGCAACGGAAAGATCAACAAGAATTCGATGGAAGCTACGCCACCCTGATCTTTCAAAAAGCGCGATACAAAACGGCCACGGCTCATCCGGTTCAATTCTGAAATCCTCACGGCGCCCCCCCTGGTTCAACGCGGAAAGCGGCGGTTGCCGTGAGATATCTGAACTGCTGGCCGGCCACGCTTGCCAGACTGTAGCCATCAAAATTCACGAGGAGCGGCCACTTATAAAATGTACGGACAATGACCGTGGATCCCGGAGGTGGGCTTGTGTACGAAAGACCCGTTAACTCCCCATTTGCGTCGATCGGAGGCGCAAGGTCTGACGCCGAGACCGTAGTGAACTGGGGAACGACCTTCACGTCGATCATCACGCCCTTGTCCAGCGCGCCTGCTTGGCAATCAAACAGCGTATTACCCAAGCGCGCACAAAGGTCTTTCTTGAAGGCAAGCGCATCAAATTTCTGGTCTTGCGCCTGGTTCGTAAAAATCAACCGCGCCGAGTCCTGCGATGCGGTCGCCAGCACCTCGCCGGCCAGGAACATCAGCGCAAATTCAAAAATCGCGAATAACATCACGAAAAACGGAAGCGCCACGATCCCAAATTCAATCGCAGCTGATCCGCGCTTGTTACGGCGAAAACGACGTAAAATTCTGCTGAGTTTGCCTGAAGACAGTGATGGCATCGAACAAATCCGGAATGGAGCAAAGCTTGCTCATTCCAAAATAGACGACATTAATTGTCGAAAGCTTGCGCCGGATCTAGACAAGATACGGCACAGCGTTATGGAGCAGTTAACCAACAGAACGATGCCTTTCCTAGTGTGGTGGGTCTGACGTTCGTATCAGTGTGAACTGCGGATCCATCATACGAACGTCAGATCCAAAACCGCACTCAATTCATAATTTTGCTAGTGCCCCTTAGATTCTGACATTCGTAAACGAGCTGGCCGCAAGCTGATACGAATGTCAGAATCGGGACACTAGTACCGCCGATTTGAAGTCCCTGCATCAGGTGCGGCGATCTTTTTCAGGGACTTCAAATCGAAGGCGGTACTAGAATCATAGGGTTGCTAGTACCCTTTGCTTTCCGAAGTTCGCAAAGTGGTCGCTGCGGCGTGTCACGAACTTCGGAAAGCGGGTACTAGCCGCCGTCACTCACGACCTTTTTCCGGCAGGTCGACTTGCAATCGTAGATCTGACGCTCGTCACCACGATAGACATTCACAAGATTCTCGGTGCTATCGTCCTCAGGCTTTGCGTTGGAGGCGTTGGCATCGACGAGACTGCGCAATGCAAGCGACAGGGTTCCGCTCTGACGTGCCCTCGCCAAGATCTCCGTTTGGCGAGGTTTAAGCTCGAGAGTCGTGGTTTTTCCAACAACAACCTTCTGTCCGTTTTTCTCTTCGACCATCTGGTCGATCGCAAGAACCCGGATATTGGTCAGGAGCGTTTCCGAACTGATCGTTTCCTTGCCATCGGAATCGGCATTTCTCTGACGGCGGGTCAAAATAACGTCTACGCGGTCATTGGGGAGAATAAACCCACCCGCCCCCGTTTCTGGCGAGATTTCAGTCGAAACGGCCCGCATACCGGTTGGCAGGATCGCCGCCATAAAGCCCGATCCCTGCGCCTTGACGAGTTTGGTATCCCGAATTGGCTCACCGGCCAGCATCGGCGAGCGGGCAATCGAACCCGTTAACTGGGTGACGGCGTCAGCCCGGTCATCTCGACGAATAAAGCTCGCGCTCGCTGTGGCGGAAGGCCATGACTGCCACTGCAAATCCTCAGGTTTCACTGACTGCCCAAGCCCGATGTCGGATTTGGCAACAAGCACGTCCGTGGTTTTCATCTGAGGCGGCGGAGCTTTAACTTCCGCCGTTTTCTGGGTCGGGCCGCTCGCCAGATAGGCCGCTACGCCACCAGCCGTCAGAGCAATGGCCAATACGACAAGCTGCGCCGGTTTCATACGCTTTACTTTCTTACGCTACGCAACAAACAGCGCCTTATGCCTCCGCCAAATGAGCCGACAGGGAAGACGCCAGATATGGCAAATCTGACGTTAATTGATGAATGAACTGCAAACGGAGCAAGCGCTCTGCTCAGTTGCCGTAGTCACTGAGCAACTCGAATCTATGCCGCGCAACGACGTTCGTGACATCGCGCTTGCAGCTCCAAACGCTGATCTTATGGATCAATAAAATTCGATATTAAATTATTTATTGGCATTAATTGCGCATTTACCGTCTGCAAGAAGAGCCTAATACCCCTGTCTTTCGGCAATCGAATTAACTGCGCTGCAATTCCTCCCACGTACGTTCACGCCATGGTCACGGTGGTTTCCGCCCCGCAATGACCAAAGTTCGACAGCCACGTGTACATAGGGAGTCTTAAATGACCAATCTCATTGCTCGCTTCGTCAAGGACGAATCCGGCGCAACCGCAATTGAATACGGCCTGATTGCCGCCGGCATCGCGCTGGCGATCATCACGGTCGTAACCAACCTCGGCACCAGCCTGAACACCAAGTTCTTGGCGATCCAGAGTGGCCTCGACAAGGCAGGCGCCACCCAATAATCACTTTGTGCCAGATGAAATGCGAAAGGCTTCGGTCCCCCGAAGCCTTTTTCTTTTCTTGGCGATCTTTCAACCAAACTGAGTTTATAGCGTATGAGTGAGGCTACCTCGGAGCGAACCTCGGAATTGCGCCGCCGACGAGCGGCCCCGGAGCTTCAGCCAAACATCCTCGTGTGCGCAGCGCTGATACTGGCGTCACTCGTGGTCTTGTTCCGGATCGCCAGCATCTTGTGAACGCTGTTTCACGATTGTTCATACCCGCATCTTATGGTGCAGATCTGATCAAACAGAAACTGAAGCTCAGCCATGATTCTTGATCTTGCACGCCTCTTTCTGTTTCCGGCATTGATTGCGTTCGCAGCCGCGAGCGATCTGCTGACGATGACAATTTCCAACAGGGTATCCTTACTCCTGATTGCGGGCTTCTGCGCAATGGCCGGATTGAGCGGCATGCCGCTTTATGATGTCGGGATGCATATTGGAGCCGGCCTCACCATCCTTGTTCTTGCGTTTGCCTGTTTCGCCTTCGGATGGATGGGCGGCGGAGATGCCAAAATCGCAGCTTGCGTGGGACTTTGGTTCGGCTTCCCACATTTGCTCAACTATCTTATCTACACTTCCTTGTTTGGCGGCGCTTTGACTCTGCTGCTGCTGCAGTTCCGGCAATGGCCCCTGCCCTATGCGCTCGGTTCACAGCAATGGCTATTGCGGCTCCACGACAAGAGTAGCGGCATCCCTTACGGAATCGCGCTCGCTCTGGGCGCCTTGATGATCTATCCGCAAACCGAGTGGATGAAGGCAGTCGATCTGACCTGGCTTCTCGGTCACTAGTGTGGCGGAAACATCTCATTAACTCGGTTTAGATACGCCTCATTAACCATGCTTTGACCTTTAACTGGTCAAATCCCACCACAGCGACGGGTGCGTCGCGGCGTGTTGTGGAAAGTTAATGCGTATGAAGACCGCGAAGAATTTCGTTCCGCCCACTGCTGTCGGTGCCGGCGGCATTGCTGCCTCGGTAATGAGCGCACTTGGCTTCGCGGACACTATCCGGCCGCACAGACGCTCCGGCATCGGCACCGTCAATCAGAATACCGGCCAAAACGGCAACGGCGATGTCGCACGCGACCGCCTCAGTGTCTCAAGCCGTGGCTTTTTATTCGGCAATGCTAAGGCGATCGAGAGGATCGGTAAGATGAGGCGAGAGGGACATCTGGCACCTTTGCGAACTTTCCTGGTGCGTGCCCTATCGTTTGCGGCTGTCTCCGCGTTGATCTTGAACAATGCGGCTTCCCCGGTCCTCGCAAGCGATTACCGTGCCGCGCCAGTACCCGCCGAAACCTCGGCAGCCGGCCAATTGAATGCCAAATTTCTCCCGCTCGGTATCGGTAAATCTGTCGTCGTCGACCTCCCGCGCGACGTCAAGGACGTGCTGGTGGCAGATCCCAAGATCGCCAATGCGGTCGTACGCTCGGCACAGCGCGCCTACATCATCGGCGCAGCGGTGGGACAAACCAATATCATCTTTTTCGACACCGCAGGCCAACAGATCGCCGCCTATGACATCGCTGTCACCCGCGATCTCAACGGCGTAAGGGCTGCGCTTAAGCAAACTCTTCCGTATGCCGACATCAGAATCGAAGGTGTTGGAGATGGCGTGATGCTCACGGGCTCGGTCCCGAGTCCGGTCGAAGCTCAGCAAGCGCAGGAACTGGCTGCACGCCTTGTCGGCGGTGCGGACAAGGTCTTCAACAACCTCGCCATACGCGGCCGCGATCAAGTCATGCTGAAGGTGACTGTGGCGGAGATGCAGCGCAACATCATCAAACAGCTTGGCGTCGATCTCAGCGCACAGATGAACTACGGCACGGCGGTGGTGAATTTCAACAACGTCGCTCCGTTTACTGCGCTTGGGCGTCCTCTTACGAACGGCTCTACCATCGGAAGTTTCGGGCAGACGATAACCCCTAGCGGCCCAGTTCCGTCGGTGACGGCGACGTTGCGTGCCATGGAAAGCGCTGGTGTCGTTCGCACCCTTGCCGAACCCAACTTGACTGCGATCTCCGGCGAAGCGGCCACTTTCATCGTGGGCGGCGAATTTCCGATTCCAACTGGCGTGACCTGTCAGAATGGCGGTTCCGGACCATGTCAACCGTCGATCGCGTTCAAGAAATTCGGCATCTCCCTGAATTTCACTCCCGTCGTCCTGACGGAAGGACGGATCAGTCTTCGCGTGATGACCGAGGTTTCCGAAATCTCGAACGATAACTCGGTGACCATCAACTCGCTGACGATCCCATCCCTCAGAACTCGTCGCGCCGAAACAACCTTGGAAATTCCCTCGGGTGGATCGATGGCGATGGCAGGCTTGATTCAGGATCAAACCAAACAAGCTATCAACGGCCTGCCCGGCCTCGCACAAGTTCCTGTGCTCGGCAGCTTGTTCAGGAGCCGAGACTTCATCAGCAACCAGACCGAACTCATGGTGATCGTGACGCCGTATGTTGTCCGCGCGGTCGCACAAAAGGATCTGTCGCGTCCCGATGATGGGTTTGCTGAATCGGCCGACCCTCAGGCTGATTTCCTTGGCAGCGTCAACCGCATCTATGGCGTGCCCAATCGAGACCCACAAGGCCGCCAGACATACCGCGGCACTTACGGCTTCATTACCGACTGAGATGGGACGAGGATAGTCACGATGATTACACGAGTACCCGATCTCAAAGGCAGCCTGCACATTGCGGGAGTTCTTATGGCGGCGGCAATCGCTCTAGGAGGCTGCAAGCACACCGACGAGGAGATCGTTACCGGCAGTGTGCCGTACGATTATCGTCAGCGGCATCCGATCGTCGTTCAGGAAGCCAGCCGCGCCACCGAAATTTTCGTCGGCCAGGGACGAGGCGGCCTCACGGCGGCACAACGAGCCGACATCATGGGGCTGGCACAGGCCTGGCTTCGCGAGGGGACCGGAGGCATTATCATTGATATGCCGACCGGCACGCCAAACGCTCGCACGGCTACGGATTCGCTTCACGAAATCCAGGCCATTTTCAATGCCGCCGGCATTCCTCCGCGCGGGATTACCGTTCGCAATTATCGCCCAACCGATCCCCGGTTGTTCGCGACCATCCGTGTCAGTTATCCGAGAATCGCGGCGGACGCAGGTCCATGCGGCGTATGGCCCAACGACATCGGTCCGTCGATCAAAAACAAAGAGTATTTCGAAAATCGCCAATACGAAAATTTTGGCTGTGCGACGCAGCGAAATCTCGCCGCAATGGTCGACAATCCATCCGATCTTGTGCAGCCCCGCGCTGAAACCCCTCCACTGGCATCCCGCCGAAACGTGATGTTCGACAAGTATCGCAAGGGTGAAGCGACAACGTCCCAGTATCCCGAGGCGGACAAAGCCAAACTCAGTGATGTAGGCAAATGATCAGTTACGCCCGTCAAGATCAGGAAGACCAGGCAGCCACGCCCGCAGCCGACGAGCACATCGCGCCCGCGCCGCGTGTGTCGGTGCAGGCGTTTTGCGAGACGGTCGAGACCGCAGCCGCAGTACAAGCTGCCGGGGAAGATCGGCGCTTGGATAAAGCCCATCTCAAGATACAGATGGGCGGCATGACCGCAGCCATCGAGGCCTATCGCACCGCACCGACGCCGAATGTTATCGTGCTTGAAACTGATGGTCGTTCCGACATCCTCGGAGGACTCGACCAACTCTCGACTGTATGCGACGCAGGCACCCGCGTGATCGTTATCGGACGCGTCAATGACGTCCTGCTGTACCGAGAGCTGGTAAAGCGCGGCGTCAGCGACTACGCGATCGCTCCGGTCGCCCCTCTCGATGTCGTGCGGTCCATTTGCAATCTCTTCTCGGTTCCCGAAGCAAAGGCCGTGGGCCGTATCGTCGCAATCGTCGGCGCCAAGGGTGGAGTCGGTGCGTCGACAATCGCACACAACGTTGGCTGGGCAATCGCTCGTGACCTTGCCCTGGACTCGGTGGTGGCTGATCTCGATCTCGCATTTGGCACCGCCGGCCTCGACTACAACCAGGATCCCCCTCAGGGTATCGCCGACGCCGTTTTCTCACCGGATCGCATCGACACGGCTTTCATCGATCGGTTGCTGTCAAAATGCACCGATCATCTCAGCTTGCTGGCGGCGCCGGCAACCCTTGATCGAGTCTACGACTTTGGCGCCGAGGCGTTCGATGCGATTTTCGATACGCTACGCACCACAATGCCTTGCATCGTCTTGGACGTTCCGCATCAGTGGTCTGGCTGGACCAAGCGCGCTCTCGTCGGGGCCGACGATATCCTTATTGTCGCTTCTCCGGATCTCGCCAATCTCCGGAACTCGAAGAACATGTTCGACATGCTCAAGGCTGCTCGCCCTAATGACCGGCCACCTCTCTACTGCTTGAATCAAGCAGGTGTGCCAAAGCGACCAGAGATCGGCGTCGGCGAATTCGCGAAGGCTATCGAGAGCCAACCGATTGCCACAATCCCATTCGAGCCGCAGATTTTCGGCGCGGCCGCCAATAACGGCCAGATGATCGCTGAAATCGCAGCAAATCACCGTGTGACCGAGATGTTTCTGCAGATCGCTCAGCGTCTGACAGGGCGAGCCGAAACAAAGAAGCAGCGCAATTCGTTCCTTTCGCCTTTGCTTGGAAAACTTCGGGGCAAGTAAGCCTACGCGTGGAGTATCGTCGTGTTTGGTAAGCGTAGTGGACCAGAAACCGAATTCGGGGGAGCCAGAGCTCCCAGCCGTGGGCCGGAATCCGCTCAAGCACCATCTGCGGCTCCCAGCGCTCCACGGCCCCCCGCCCCGAGCGTGGCCTCCCCGCCGCTGGCTCCGGCGAGAGCCCCCGCACCACCTCCGCCCGTCGAGACGCGGCGTTCAGACACATACTATCAAGTCAAAGCAACCATCTTCGGCGCGTTGATCGAGGCCATTGATCTCGCACAACTCGCTAAGCTCGACGTTGAATCGGCTCGCGAAGAAATTCGCGACATCGTCAACGAAATCATCGCGATCAAAAACATCGTGATGTCGATTGCCGAGCAGGAAGAACTGCTCGACGATATTTGCAACGATGTATTGGGCTACGGTCCGCTCGAACCTTTGCTGTCGCGTGACGATATCGCCGACATCATGGTGAACGGTGCCGGTACGGTTTACATTGAAGTCGCCGGCAAAATCCAGAGAACCAGCATCAGGTTCCGCGACAATCAGCAGCTTCTCAATATCTGCCAACGCATCGTAAGCCAAGTCGGCCGGCGCGTTGATGAATCATCTCCGATCTGCGACGCTCGCCTTGCCGACGGCTCGCGCGTCAACGCCATCGTGCCGCCGCTCGCGATCGATGGTCCGGCACTCACAATTCGTAAGTTCAAAAAAGACAAGCTGACACTGGATCAGCTCGTCAAATTTGGTGCGATCTCACCTGAGGGCGCGCAAATCCTGCAGATAATCGGGCGCTGTCGCGCGAACGTGCTGATTTCCGGCGGCACGGGCTCCGGAAAAACAACGCTCTTGAATTGCTTGACGAACTACATCGACGACGACGAGCGCATCATCACCTGCGAAGACGCGGCCGAACTTCAGTTGCAGCAGCCTCATGTCGTCCGACTCGAAACTCGCCCTCCGAATATCGAAGGCGAGGGTCAAATTACGATGCGTGAGCTGGTTCGCAACTGTCTGCGTATGCGACCTGAACGTATCATCGTCGGCGAAGTCCGCGGACCCGAGGCTTTCGATCTGCTACAGGCCATGAATACTGGCCACGACGGATCGATGGGCACATTGCACGCCAACAATCCACGCGAAGCGCTCTCGCGTGCGGAGTCCATGATTACCATGGGAGGGTTCTCGCTGCCCTCACGCACTATTCGAGAGATGATCTGCGCGTCGATTGACGTCGTCGTGCAGGCAGCTCGCCTGCGCGATGGTTCGCGCCGTATCACGCACATCACCGAGGTGATGGGCATGGAAGGTGACACCATTATCACGCAGGACATCTTCGTTTACGACATCACCGGCGAAGATCTTAACGGAAATATTCTGGGCCGGCATCGATCGACGGGCATTGGACGTCCACGGTTTTGGGATCGCGCACGCTACTACAACGAGGAGAAGCGCCTTGCGGCGGCCCTTGACGCTGCCGAAGTGGCCGGTGCGGATATCTAGGAAAAGTTCGGATGAACATTCAAGCCATAGCATTGGCCTTTCTCAGCTCGGTGACAATCGGCGGGCTGGCGTGGGTGTTTGTCTATCCGCTTCTCAGCGGTGAAAAAAAAGTAGAACAGCGACGGGCCGCGCTTTCTCGATCAGACTCAACTCCTCGCGGCGAAGAGCGCGCACTGCGGTCGCGCCGCGTACAGGTCGAAGAATCGATGAAAGAAGTCGAGCAGCGGCTGAAGCGTGATCAAAAAATTTCACTTGCGATGCGTATTTCTCAGGCTGGCCTGAGCATATCGACCCGGCAATTCATCACGATCTCTGTCATCCTCGGCGGAGGAACGCTGCTGTTGCTTTTTATGAGCGGCGTCTCACCTCTCGCCTCCGCGGGCTTCGCCCTGGCCGCAGGCTTCGGACTTCCACGCTGGGTGCTCAATCGCCTCAAGAATCGTAGAGAAGCAAAGTTCCTCGCAGCCCTGCCGGATGCTGTCGACGTCATTGTCCGCGGCATCAAGGCTGGATTACCGTTGTTCGACTCCATCAAGGTCGTTGCAGCTGATTCTCCTGAACCACTCCGAGGCGAGTTCAACGCAATTATCGAGACGCAGACAATCGGAATGCCGCTCGGTGAAGCATGTCTGCGGCTTTACGAGCGCATGCCTCTTCCAGAAGCAAATTTTTTTGGAATTGTGATTGCGATCCAGGCCAAATCCGGCGGCAATCTGTCCGAAGCGCTCGGCAACCTTTCAAAGGTCCTTCGCGACCGAAAGAAGATGAAAGGTAAGATCCAGGCGATGTCGATGGAAGCCAAGGCTTCAGCGGCCATTATCGGCTCGCTTCCGCCGATCGTTATGCTCCTGGTCTATATCATGACGCCTCAATACATCTCACTGCTGTGGACCCACCCAACGGGGCAGTTCATGCTTGCAGGCTGTGTCCTGTGGATGTCGATAGGCATCTTCGTAATGAAGAAGATGATCAACTTTGATTTCTGACGGGGTCCTATGTTCGATCTTCTAATTACCAAGTTTCACGATGCCAGGTTCATGACGATGCTCCTGTCGGCTATCGCCGTCAGCGCAACAGTCTGGGCACTGGTATCGCCAATGTTTGCCGGCGAGGGCTTGCAAAAGCGCATGAAGGCTGTTGCCAGCGAACGCGAGCGCATGCGTCAACGCGAACGCGAACGTCTGAACCGGCCCGAGAAGGTCGCGCTGCGCCAAACACCCAAGCAGCTTGTGCAGAAGGTCGTGGAGGACTTCAATCTCGGCAAATGGCTTGCCCAGGAGGAGGCTCGCGACAAGCTTATCATGGCCGGATATCGCGGCCAGGCGCCATACACCACGTTCCTTTTCTTTCGCCTCATGATGCCACTCGCATTTCTGCTGATCGGATTGATGTACCTCTTCTTGATTGCGAAGATAAATCAACCGGCACCAATGAAGCTCGCTATGTGCATTGGCGGGGCGTGGCTGGGCATGCAGGCCCCCATGCTGTTTTTGAAAAATGCCATCAGCAAGCGGCAATTGTCGATCCGACGCGCTTTTCCGGATGCTCTCGACCTGCTGTTGATCTGCGTCGAGTCCGGCATGTCAATCGAAGCGGCCTTCCGAAAGGTATCTCAGGAGATCGGCAGCCAATCGATCGCCCTCGCTGAGGAGTTCACGCTCACCACCGCCGAATTGTCCTACTTACAGGACCGCAAAATGGCTTACGAGAATCTCGCCAAGCGAACCGGCTTGGAAGGTGTCAAGTCGGTATGCTTGGCCCTCCAGCAATCCGAGCGTTACGGCACACCGCTGGGTCATTCGTTGCGTGTGATGGCTCAGGAAAATCGCGACATGCGCATGAACGAGGCGGAGAAGAAGGCTGCTGCTCTTCCTCCGAAACTGACCGTTCCGATGATCCTGTTCTTCCTGCCTGTGTTGTTCGTGGTCATTCTTGGCCCGACCGCGATCAGGGTCGCTCAATACATGAAATGACCTTGAATGCGATCACGTGGCTTGGCTTAGCGCGATCGTATCGAATTCTTGAGACAGAAAATTTCAGCTTCGGCTGATTCCTGCAGCCGATGTGGTCTGCGGGCCGCGCTGGCCATCGCGGCTGATCATCTGCTTGAGGTAAGCAACATTCGCCTCGGCCTGGTCAGGAGGCAGATCAGCCTTCGCAATGGACTCAGCTTCGCTGAAACGTCCCTGCAGTCCTACGACAAGGGCCAGATTCTGGCGAACACGCGGATCGCTCGCGCCCCGATCATATGCCCTGCGCAAAACAGACTCTGCCTGAGGTAAATCCTTGGACAAGACATATGAGAGACCGAGATTTGATAGAACAGAAGGCTCTTCCGGTGCAATTTTCAAAGCGCTCGCGTAGTAGCGGCGCGCTTCCTCATGTCTGCCCAGCTGGTCGAGCGCCGTGCCCTGCACGGACAAAATACGCCAATCTGGATTCGCCGGCGAGTGCGCCCGCGTCAGGACATCGAACCCTAACTGAAAGTTTCCGTTATCGACCAAAGCCCGGCCGTACGTTGCGAGCAGAGGCTTATTGCCGGGATTGGCCATCGTCGCCTGCTCCAGCATGGCGACAGCCTGCGAACGCTGCCCGTTCAGGCGCAGCGCCTGGCCATATTGGATCGCGGCGTCGGCATTGCGCGGGTTTGCGCGATAACGTTCGCCGAGCGCATCGACCTCGCTGCGCGAAGGGGCGCTTGGTGTAACCTCCGCCCTCGCATTCAGAGAACCGGTCGCCTCAGGTGACCGCATAGTCTGGCAACCGCCAAGACCGATGGCCAAGATCGCGACGGCTGCAACCGAACCAAGATTGGGGGGCAGATGGAATGAATTACGCATTGGGCACTTGGACTCGCAGTGGCAAATTGGCGAAGCCGGTGTCCTAGCAATAGACCGTTAACCCTAATGTCTGGTTAATTGAGCTATGATGCTCTCCTATCCCGCGCTGCTATACTGCCCTTCCGCTCGCATCCTTCGAGAATTCCATGCATCCAGCTTTTGAGACTTCGACCACCACCACAGCTATTCCTATTACTTTCGCAACGAAATCAACCTGGAAGGCGATCAGCGCGGCTCTTCCTGCCGTCGCGCGCCAATTTGCCGAAGCCAACGCTTTTTCCGCAAAGCCTGGCCAATACCTCGCACTTCCCGAGGCGGATGGAACTTTGGCGCATGTGCTCTTCGGTCTCGAAGATGAAGCGAAGGAGTGGCGCGATCTGTTCAGGCCCGGGCAGTTGCCCGGCCTGCTGCCTGCCGGCGTTTACCGATTTGCGAACCCGCCGCATGATACCCGTCTTGCAGCACTGGCATTCGCTCTCGGAAGCTATCGCTTCAGCCGATATCGCAACAATGACACGCCTGGCGCTCGGCTGGTTCCCCCGGATTGCATCGACGCGCAGGACATCTCGCGCATGGCACAAGCCGCAACGCTCGCGCGCGATCTCATCAATACACCTTCGAACGACATGGGCCCGGAAGAGCTCGCGCAAAGCGCGCGGGAACTCGCGGATCAATATGGAGCGACGTACAGCTGTATCATCGGCGAGGATCTGCTGAAGCAGAACTTCCCGCTGATCCATGCCGTAGGCATGGCGTCCTCGCGCGCTCCGCGTTTGATCGACATCACATGGGGCAATGCTTCCGATCCAAAAATCACGCTGGTCGGTAAAGGTGTCTGCTTCGACACTGGCGGGCTGGATCTGAAGCCGTCCAGCAGCATGTTGATCATGAAGAAGGACATGGGCGGAGCAGCCAACGTCCTGGCGCTGGCGCGGATGATCATGGATGCCAAGCTGAAGGTGCGGCTGCGCGTTTTAATTCCCGCTGTCGAAAATTCTGTCGCCGGCAACGCTTTCCGCCCTCTGGATATTTTCCGCTCCCGCAAGGGACTGAACGTCGAGATTGGTAACACCGACGCGGAGGGCCGTCTGGTGCTGGCCGATGCGCTCGCGCTTGCGGACGAAGAGAAGCCTGATCTCTTGATTGATCTCGGCACCCTGACCGGCGCGGCGCGTGTGGCCCTTGGCCCTGAAGTGCCGCCGTTCTACACCAATGATGAAACGCTGGCCGCGGATGTCGCACGATATGCGCGTGAAGAGAACGATCCGCTGTGGAGGCTGCCGCTATGGATGCCTTATGACGCATGGCTCGATTCAAAGGTTGCCAACGTCAACAACGCGCCGTCGGGAGGTTTTGCAGGCTCGATCACCTGCGCCCTGTTCCTCAAGCGCTTTGTCGAGTCCGCAAAGAGCTGGCTTCATGTCGACATCTACGGATGGACACCCAGCGCAAAGCCCGCCCGTCCGGAAGGCGGTGAATGCCAGGCCGCACGTGCGATCTACAAATTGCTGAGCGCGCGCTATGGCTGATCCTCGCCTCACCCCCGCGCGACCGGATCTTGCCGCCAAGCACCTGGAAGGCAAGGTGCAGGCTGAACGCTTCGTCGAAGGAATGGAGTTCGAGGTCTTCGATCCTATTGCACCGGTCCGTCGCGGCCCATCCCATGATGCCGCGCTCGACACCGAGGCGCTTAAGGGCGAACGCGTCACGATCTACGATCGCGATGCGGAAGGCTGGTCGTGGGGGCAGCTTCAATCGGACGGCTATGTGGGATGGCTGCCTGACAGCGCACTGGTGCAACCGCGTAGCACGCCAACCCATAAGATCACAGCGCTGCGCACGTTCGCTTTCCCTGGCCCGTCGATCAAATTGCCCCCCACGGAAAGCCTGCCGCTTGGCGCGCGTGTTGAGATCGTCAAGAACGACGCTAGGTTCGCGATCACCGGGCAGCGACATTATCTGCCGTTACAGCATGTTGGGCCGCTTGATGCCAATGAGGCTGACTTCGTGGCGGTGGCCGAGAGGTTCGTGGGAACGCCCTATCTCTGGGGCGGCAAAAGTGCCCTCGGCATCGACTGCTCGGGGCTGGTCCAGGTTTCGCTCGCGGCTGCCGGCGTCTTCGCCCCCCGAGACAGCGACATGCAGGAAGCCGCACTCGGAAGGGCACTTCCGCAATCAGAATGGAGAGATGTCAAACGTGGCGATCTGATATTTTGGAAAGGTCACGTCGCCATCGTGCGTGATCACGACAGCATCGTTCACGCAAACGCCCATCATATGGCGACAGCAATCGAACCCATGCCAGGTGCCATAGACCGCATCAAAGCGGCAGGCAGCGAGATTATCAGCATTAAACGATTGGGGTAACCGAACTATCAAACGTCCGGCACAATCGTCGGCGCAGCTTCGATGTTGAATGCCGCCGCGAACAAGGCCTGTGTGTAATCCGTTTTCGGATTCTTGAAGAGGTCGGATGCAATCCCCTCTTCAACGACCTTACCATGACGCATCACGATCAGATGGCTAGCGAGCGAGGCCACCACGCGCAAGTCGTGCGAAATAAACATGTAGGTCAGATCGCGTTTGCGTTGGAGATCGCGGAGCAACGCGACCATCTGAGCCTGAAACAGCATATCCAAGGCACTGGTCGGCTCATCGAGCACCACAAAGCTTGGCTCCAGCACGGCGGCACGCGCGATGCTGATGCGTTGCCGCTGACCGCCGGAAAATTCATGCGGATAGCGAAATCGTGTCGCAGGATCGAGGCCGACGTCTTTGAGCGCCTTGACCACACGCGCTTCCCGCTCATCAGCCGTCAACAACGGCTGATGCACACCGAGCCCCTCCGCCACGATGTCGCCGACGGACATGCGCGGACTTAGCGCACCATAAGGATCCTGAAATACGATCTGCATGTCGCGACGGAACGGGCGCATCTGCTTGAAGCGCAGGCCCTGGATATTATTGCCAAGAAACACGATCGGACCGTCCGAGGAAATCAATCGCAGCAGCGCCAATCCGAGAGTGGTCTTGCCTGACCCCGATTCACCGACAACGCCCAGCGTTTCTCCCTGGCGCACAGATATACTGACGCCATCGACCGCCTTGATATGGCCTACCGTCTTCCGCAAGAAGCCACGCTTAACCGGGAACCACACCTTCAAATCGTCAGACGACATCACAACTGGCGCTTCCGGGCGCGGTGGCGCAGGATCGGGTTTCGGCTCGGCGGCCAGCAACGCCTGGGTGTAGGGGTGCGTGGCGCGTGTGAAAACCTGTTCGACGGGCCCCTTCTCGACGATCTTGCCGTTGTTCATCACACAAACCGTATCAGCGATACGGCGCACAATTCCGAGATCGTGCGTAATAAACAGCATGCTCATCCCCATCCGCGTGCGGATTTCCGCGAGCAGCTTCAGGATCTGTGCTTGCACCGTCACATCAAGGGCGGTTGTGGGTTCGTCGGCAATCAGCAAGTCCGGCTCGTTCGCCAGCGCCATCGCAATCATGACGCGTTGCCTCTGACCTCCTGACAGCTGATGCGGGTAGCTTCCCAGACGCGTCTCCGGCTCCGGAATGCCAACCTGCGTCAGCAACTCCAGTGTTCGTGCCCGGGCCATCGATCCGCGGACGCCGCTATGCAGGTAAATCGCCTCACCAATCTGCGCCTCGACAGTCTGCAGCGGGTTAAGCGATGTCATCGGCTCCTGAAAGATGATCGAAATATCATTGCCACGAATGGCGCGGATTTCATTCTCGCTCATTCCAAGCAGTTCGTGACCTTTGAAACGAATACTTCCGGAAGGATGCGTTGCAGTCGGATAAGGCAACAATTTCAGCACGGAGAGCGCGCTGACTGACTTTCCCGAGCCCGACTCTCCGACCAGCGCAACGCACTCGCCGCGGTTGATCGAGAACGAAATCCGGTCGACAGCGACGCTTTCGGTCCCGCCTTGACGAAACGCCACCGACAACTCTCTGACATCCAGCAAAGGTTGGTTGATCGCATCCATGGCGTTCACCTGAACGTCTTGCGCGGATCGAAGGCATCGCGGACGCCTTCGCCGATGAAAATCAACAGAGACAACATGATCGCCACGGCAAAGAAGCCTGTAAAGCCAAGCCATGGCGCCTGCACATTTGCCTTGCCCTGCGAGAGCAGCTCTCCGAGTGACGGCGAGCCGGGCGGCAGGCCGAAGCCGAGGAAGTCCAGCGCCGTCAGCGTCATCACCGACGACGAGACAATAAACGGCAGGAACGTCATGGTCGCCACCATCGCATTCGGCAACAGATGGCGGAACATGATGGTCTTGTTCGAGACACCAAGCGCGCGCGCTGCCTGAATGTACTCGAAATTCCGGCCACGCAGGAATTCGGCGCGGACGAGACCGACAAGCGAGACCCATGAAAACAGCAACAGTATGCCGAGCAAAACGAAGAAGCCAGGCACCAATACCGACGACAGAATCAGCAGCAAATACAGTGACGGGATCGCTGTCCAGATTTCAATGAAGCGCTGGAATATGAGATCGACCCAACCACCAAAATATCCCTGGATTCCACCCGCCGCGATGCCAATGATGGAAGAAATGATGGTCAGCGCCAGACCGAATAACACCGAGATACGGAAGCCATAGATGAGACGTGCAACGACATCACGTCCCTGATCATCAGTCCCGAGCCAGTTGTATTCGAGATCGCGGCAACTCTTGAGCCCCTTCTTCTCGACCACCGGCTTGCACTGGGCTTCGGTGAGCATCCAGGTCGGCGGCGATGGCGCCGGCGTCGGCAAATCGAGATTATGCGTATCATACGAGTAGCGGATCAGCGGCCAAACAATCGTGCCGCCTTTGTCTGCAATCAATTTCTGCAGGTAAGGATCGCGATAGTCGGCGGATGTTTCGAAGTCGCCACCGAACGTCGTCTCGGAATAATTTACGAATGCCGGAAAATATAAATGACCATCGAACTTGATCAGGAACGGCTTGTCGTTTGCGATCAATTCCGCAAACAGTGAAATGAAGAAAAGAATCGAAAAAAGCCAGAATGACCAATAGCCACGGCGATTGGATTTGAAGTTCTGCCAGCGGCGCCGATTCAGCGGCGAGGGACTGAAACGATGACGCGTCGGCGGCACAGCTTCTCCGAGGGGAGCCTGCGATGTCGTCTCAGCGGGTGGGGACACGATCGTTGTCATACTTCTCGCGCCTCGAAATCAATGCGCGGATCGACCCACATATAGGCCAGATCCGAGATCAGATTTACGATCAGGCCAACGAGCGAAAAAATAAACAGGGTGCCGAACACCACCGGATAGTCGCGGTTCAGCACACTTTCAAAGCCGAGAAGGCCGAGCCCATCGAGCGAAAAGATCGTCTCAATCAGCAATGACCCGGAAAAGAACGCATGAATGAAGGCGCTCGGAAAACCCGCGATCACAATCAGCATCGCGTTGCGGAAGATATGTCCGTAGAGCACCTGCCATTCGGTACACCCTTTGGCGCGGGCAGTCATGACGTATTGCTTGCGAATCTCGTCGAGGAACGAATTCTTGGTCAGCAATGTCATGGTGGCGAAGGCGCCTAGCGCCATCGAAATCAGCGGCAGCGTAATGTGCCAGAAGTAGTCGACGATCTTCCAGTACCAGGGAAACTGCAACCAGCCATCCGACGTCAATCCGCGTAGTGGGAAAATGTCAAAGAACGATCCACCCGCGAACAGAATGATGAGGAGGATAGCGAACAGAAAGCCCGGAATGGCAAACCCAATGATGATAATTCCCGAGGTCCAAGTATCGAAACGAGAACCGTCCTGGACTGCCTTTCGAATACCCAGTGGAATCGAGATCAAATAGGTCAGCAGCGTCATCCAGATGCCAAGCGACATCGAAACCGGCAGCTTCTCTTTGATCAGCTGAATGACACTCACATCCCGGAAATAGCTTTTTCCGAAATCGAAGCGTGCGAAATTCCAGACCATTAGCAGGAAGCGTTCAGGTGCGGGCTTGTCGAAGCCAAACTGCTTTTCGAGGCTCTTGATGAAATCGGGATCGAGCCCCTGAGCACCGCGATACTTTGAGCTGACGGCGTCCGCGGTCGCTCCAGCCTGCGGCCGGGACGCAAAGTCGCCTCCGGATGAGCCCGAGATCCGCGAGCTGGCGCCGGTGTCCGACCCGGACAGTTGCGCGATCACCCGTTCAACCGGACCGCCAGGGGCAAACTGCACGACGACGAAGGACACGAACAGAATTCCCAGAAGAGTGGGAACCATCAGCAAGATTCGGCGGGCGATATAGGCTGTCATGACTTACTTTGCCTGCTCGGGCTTTTTGGCCTTTGCCTCATCAAACCACCATAAATCCGGCACGCCCGCACCGGCGTAGCGCGGAATATTTGGAGGATGGGCGAAGACATCCCAATAGGCAATGCGGTGGCTGGCCGAATACCATTGCGGGACCCAATAACGGCCGGCGCGGAAGACGCGGTCGAACGCCCGGCAGGCGATGCGCAAATCGTCCCGATTGTCTGCAGCAATGATCTGTTCGATCAACACGTCAAGCGCTGGATTGGCGATCCCGGACAGGTTTTGCGAACCTTTGATATTGGCAGCCTGCGAGGAGAAAAATGTGCGCAGCCCATCTCCCGGCGTTGAATCCATGCTGAAGCGTTGAATCGCGACATCGAAATCGAAATCATTGACACGAGCGCGATACTGTACCGGATCGACGAGACGAATGTTGGCGTCAATGCCGAGCACGCCCAGGTTCTTGATATAAGGCGCGTGATGGGGCTGGAGAGCCGGCTCATTGATAAGGAATTCCACCCGAAATTGCGTGCCGTTCGGCAATCGTCGCTTGCCGTCCTTCATCACGCATCCGGCGTCTTGCAACAGCTGCTGGGCCTTGCGCAGTAGCGCGCGGTCCTGACCAGATCCATCAGAAACCGGTGGCACGAACGGCTCACCGAATACTTCATCAGGCACCTGACCACGAAACGGCTCAAGCAACTTGAGCTCTTCCGACGACGGCTTTCCTGTCGCCATCAGGTCCGAATTCTGGAATGGCGAGTGAGTACGCGCATAAGCGCCGTACATGATGGTCTTATTGGTCCATTCGAAATCGAAAGCTTGACCTAGCGCCTCGCGGACGCGCGGATCCTTGAACTGATCGCGCCGTGTGTTGAGAAACCAACCCTGCGCGCCTGACGGCGTGTCGTCGGGCAGAACTTCCTGTTTAACGCGACCGTCCTTGATGGCCGGAAAATCATACCGCGTATTCCAGATGCGCGCGGTGAATTCCTCACGGTACAAATAATTGCGCCCGGTAAATCCCTCGAACGCGACATCGCGGTCACGATAGAATTCGTAGCGCACGGCATCGAAATTAAATGCGCCGCGCGAGACTGGAAGATCTTTTGCCCACCAATCCTTGACGCGCGTGTATTCGATGTAGCGGCCGGCCTCGAAACGCCCGACCTGGTAGGGTCCTGAACCCAGCGGAATGTCGAGGGTGGATTCATCGAATGGCTTTTTATCGTAATAAGCTTTCGAAAAGATCGGCAGGCTTGCTACATAAAGCGGCACATCGCGTGCTCGCTTCTCGGCAAAAACCACCACGAGCGACGCCTCATCGACAGCTTCCACTTTTATCATGTCGCGCAGTCGCTGCTGGATGGTCGGGTGCCCCTTCTCCTTGAGCACATTCAAGGAAAACGCAGCGTCCTGCGCGGTCAACTTTGTGCCATCGTGGAAACGCGCTTCCGGCCGCAATGTAAAACGATACGTCAGCTTGTCCTTTGAAATCTGCACTGACCGCGCAACGAGCCCATATATGGCGTCGGGTTCGTCGCCCGCCCGCACCATCAGCGAGGCAAAGGTCTGATCCATTCCAACCGCGCCATCGCCCTTCAGAATGTAGCTGTTGAGCGTATTAAAGGTCTGTAAGGACTGATTGTATCCGCCGCTGGATGGCACGGTAGAGAATAGGCCACCCTTGGGCGCATCCACATTCACATAATCGAAGTGATGGAAATCGGGAGCGTATTTCAGGTCACCAAACGCCGACATCCCGTGGAATTCGGGATCATTGCCGGCCGCCGAGACCGACGGCCGGGCAAACACCGCGACAGCTGCACTGCCACCCAGAACGAGAACAGACCGCCGCGAAAATTTTCTCAAGAACGCCTGCCAATCTTGTTCGCTCTTTCGGCGTCGAACCACCAGATCGCCGGAAACGCGGACGTCCCGTATTTTGGCAATTCCGTCGGGTGACCGAAGCGATCCCACCGCGCCGTACGCACGCGCGGATAATTCCACTGTGGCACGACATAGTGATTCCAAAGCAACGCACGATCGAGCGCTTTGGTTGCAGCAACGAGATCGGCACGATCCTTTGTGAAGATCACGCGTTCGATCAATGCGTCAATCGCCGGATTCTTGATGCCGATGAGATTGCGAGAACCTGCCATATCGGCGGCCTGCGAACCCCAATATTCACGTTGCTCGTTGCCCGGCGACAGCGATTCCGGCCAGGAAGACACCACGACATCGAAATCCCAGCTTCGGAGGCGGTTCTCATACTGTGTAGAATCGATCGTGCGCACATTCACCGTCATGCCGAACTTTTCCAGCGACGACTTGTAACGCAGCAAGACCCGCTCAAAGGCCGGGTCACTCGTCAACAGTTCCATCTCAAATGGTACACCCGACTTGACGTCGACCAGCCTGCGATCGCGTACCTCGTAGCCGCCCTCCTTCAGAAGCCGAAAACCCTCGCGCAAATTGAGGCGCACATTCTCGGCGCTGCCTCCAACCGGATTTTTGTACTCCGTCGTGAACACTTCGGGCGGTAGTTTATCCCGCACAGTCTCGAGAATTTCGAGCTCTCGTCCCTCGGGCAAACCGCTTGAGGCAAGCTCCGTTCCGGCGAAATAACTTCCAATGCGTTCGTACTGTCCGTAGAAAAGCTGCTGGTTCATCTCCTCGAAGTCGAACCCAAAATTCAGCGCGCGCCGCACCCGCGCATCCTTGAATTTGTCGCGGCGGATGTTGAAGACGAACGCCTGCATGATGCCGGAGCTGCGGTTCGGAAATTCTTGCGTCACAACTCGCTTTTCAGTGACCGCCGGGAAGTCGTAAGCAGTTGCCCAATTCTTCGCGCTGTTCTCGGTGCGCCAATCGAGCTGGTCACCCTTGAAGCCTTCGAGCGCGACCGTGGTATCCCGAAAATATTCGTATCGGATTTCATCGAAATTGTTCTGGCCAACGTTCACGTTGAGATCGCGGCCCCAATAATCCTTCACGCGTTCCAAAATCAGCGTTCGTCCCGGCACGAATTCCTTGATCCGATAGGGACCGCTTCCGAGTGGCGGCTCCAGCGTTGTCGCGGAAACATCGCGATTGGCGCCGGATGCATTTTTTCCTTCCCACCAATGCTTCGGCAACACGTTGAGCTGACCGACGATTTGCGGCAACTCGCGATTGCCGGGTGCATCGAAGGTGAACTTGATATCACGGTCGCCGACTTTCTCCGCCTTCACCACATGGCGATAGTAAGCGGAGTAACGCGGATGATGCTTTTTGAAAGCATCGAGCGAGAAAATCACATCCTCCGGCGTTACCGGCTTGCCGTCGTGCCACTTCGCCTCCGCGCGCAACCGGTAAGTCACAAATGAAAAATCCGGCGGGTAGCTCATCGACTCGGCGAGCAAGCCATATTGCGTCGAGACTTCATCAAGCGCGGATGTCGTCAACGCCTCGAAAAGATCTCCAAGCGGCGCAAGCGATCCTTTCACACCCTCGGTGACCGGATTGAAATTGTCGAAGGTGCCGATCGCACCCAGCCGCACCTGCCCGCCTTTTGGAGCATCGGGATTAACGTAATCGAAACGTTTGAACCCTGCGGGATACTTCACGTCGCCAAACAGCGAGAGCCCATGGCCCCATGCTTGGCCATCTTGAGCATTTGCCGCATCGACAATTGGTAACCCGGAAACGGTCTTGAACACGGGAGCAGCAGCGATGAAAGCCGCGCTCTGAAGAAGACTCCGACGAGAAATGCTCAAGATCAAAGTTCCTGTTGCTATCGGAATGACAATCCGGACGCGGGATAATCGGCGCAACGTTTGGACGGATTATGTCGGTTTTTGGATATGATACCAGCCCGGCATAGCACCCTGTTGCGGCCAAACGTCCCGACAGACATGAGCCTTACAACGCAAAACGGCCAGGCGAACCTGGCCGTCAAATGCATTAAATTCCTGTAACAGCAACCAGCTGAAAGCCGGTCGTTATTGAGGCAACGGCTCCGGATGATCCGACAGCGTGCGCAGATAAGCGATCACGTCGGCGCGCTCGCTATCCTTCTGGATGCCAGCAAAGCCCATCGCCGTGCCCGGGATAAAGCCCTTCGGATTAGCGATGAACTTGTTGAGGTCATCGTAGGTCCACTTGCCGGGCTTGCCCTTCATAGCAGCCGAGAAGTTGAAGCCGCGGCCTTCGCCACGCGTCTCGCCAACGATGTCGTAAAGATTCGGGCCGACCTTGTTCGGTCCGCCCTTTTCGAAGCTGTGGCAAGCCGCGCACTTCTTGGCGGCGGCGGCGCCCTTCTCCGCCGAAGCGGTCTGGAGCAATTTCTCAATCGGCTCGGCAGGTGCGGCAGCCGCAGCGGCAGCGCCAGGTGCACCTTCGGTTTCCTTCACCGCGATTTCAAAACCCGGCTTTTCCAGCTTCGCGGGCGCGAAAATGGCGTGGGCAGTAAAATTGGTCACAAGCAGAACGAGGCAGGTGCCGAGCACCGCGCCCATGATCTTGTTTAGTTCAAAGGAGTCCATTTTCGATCAGGCTCCGGGCCGGAATTTCGAGATGCGCAGCCGCGGGAACGGCCATTGAAATGCCACCTGCAACAGGCGTGCGGCGCCACACAGGTAACGGCGTTGAGATAACGGTTTGCCTGCCTTCTGGCAACCCGTATAAACGGGCGAGTCCTTGAGAACACCCGTCATTTCCTCATCAAATCGGCCGCCTGAGCGCCCCTCGACCCCAATGACCAAAAGCCGCACTTTGGTGCTGATTCCCGCCCGCATGGCGGCGACGCGCCTGCCCGGAAAACCTCTGCTGGACATCGGTGGCCTGCCGATGATCGTTCACGTGCTCCGGCGGGCGCAGGCCGCCCAAATCGGCCGGGTGGCCATTGCAACCGACTCAGCTGACATCGCCCAGGCGGTGACCGCCCACGGCGGTGAAGCTGTGATGACCCGCGCCGACCACCCGTCCGGATCCGACCGGATTTTCGAGGCGCTGGAAACGCTTGACCAGACAGGCGAGATCGAGACCATCGTCAATGTGCAGGGCGACCTGCCCACCATCGAGCCCGCAGCCATCAAGGCCGCCGTTGGGCCGCTCAAGGATCCTGGCGTGGATATCGCCACTTTGGCGGCAGTCATGCGCAGGGACGAGGAACACACCAATCCGAACGTGGTCAAAGTCGTCGGCTCACCTCTCGGCGAGACGCGGTTGCGGGCGCTTTATTTCACCCGCGCGACTGCGCCATACGGCGAGGGCCCGCGCTATCATCACATCGGGCTCTATGCCTATCGTCGGCAGGCGCTGGCCCGGTTCGTCGCGTTGCCGCCCTCACCTCTCGAAATCCGCGAGAAGCTGGAACAGCTTCGCGCGCTTGAAGCCGGGATGCGGATCGACGTGACCCTTGTTGACACAGTGCCGCTGGGCGTCGATACGCCTCACGACCTTGAGACCGCACGCCAGATGTTGGCGGGAAGACCATCATGACCAAATCCTTGAAGATCGCTTTCCAGGGCGAGCCCGGAGCCAATTCTCACATTGCGATCGTGGAAGCCTATCCCGACGCCACGCCGCTGCCCTGCGCGACTTTTGAAGATGCCCTTGCGGCCATATCATCGGGCGAGGCCGATCTGGGCATGATCCCGATCGAGAACTCGGTCGCAGGCCGCGTCGCAGACATCCACCATCTGCTGCCCCAGTCAGGACTTTTCATTGTCGGCGAATGGTTCCTGCCGATCCGTCATCAGTTGATGGCGCCGCGCGGGGCGAAACTCGATGACATCAAAACCATCGAAAGCCATATCCACGCGCTCGGCCAGTGCCGCCGCATTATCCGCAAACTTGGCGTCAAGCCGCTCGTAGCAGCTGACACCGCGGGCTCGGCTCGTATCGTTGCACAGCGTGGTGACAAGAGCTGCGCGGCGATCGCCTCACGCCTCGCCGCCGATATTTATGGCCTCGACATTCTGGCCGAGGACATCGAGGACGAAGATCATAACACCACGCGATTTGTGATTCTCGCGCGTGATGAAAAATGGGCCCCCAAGAATTCCGGTCCCCTCGTGACCACGTTCGTGTTCCGCGTGCGAAACCTTCCCGCAGCACTCTACAAGGCGATGGGCGGCTTCGCTACCAACGGCGTCAACATGACCAAGCTCGAAAGCTACATGATCGAGGGCAATTTCTTCGCCACGCAATTCTACGCCGACGTGGACGGTCACCCCGATGATCGCAACCTGGCCTTCGCGCTGGAGGAATTGAAGTTCTTTTCGAAAGAACTTCGCATTGTCGGCGTTTACCCGGCACATCCCTTCCGGGTCGCATTCAGCGAAAAGGCGGCGGAATAAGTTAGGCGGCCGCCTGTTTTCCAAGCTTGAACGCGTCTGCCAGCAGGCTGTACGAGCGCTTGCGCGCGTCGTGGTCAAAGACCGCGGTGATGACCATCACCTCATCGGCTTCGCTCGCTAAAATTAGCGGCGAGATTTTCTGCATCACCGTTTGAGGACTGCCGACAAATAATCGCGAGCGATTACGCGCGATGTGCGCCCGTTCGGCGTCGCTGTAGGGATAAGCCTTCGCCTCTTCGATACTTGGCAACGGGATATACTGGCCGCGGTCGCGCAGCAGCCGGTTGAGATCCGCGGACGCCGCGAGTTGCTCGGCCTCCTCATCCGTCGGCGCCATGATCACTGCAATGGCAAGGATACTGTGTGGCTTGTCACGCCAGCGCGACGGCTTGAAATGCGCGCGGTACCACGTCATCGCGTCAACAGCATCGTGAGACGCAAAATGATGGGCGAATGCGAAGCCCATGCCGATCTGCGCTGACAGTTGCGCGCTGTAGTCACTCGATCCGAGCAACCAGATCGGCGGCAACGGCGCATCATTCGGCATCGCCACCACGTTGTTATAGGGATGGCCTTCCGGAAACTCCCGCGTCTCCCACAGCGTCAGCTCGATCAGCCGCTCGAGAAAGTCGTCGTCCCCATCACGTCCGTCAAACCTACGACGCAGCGCATGAACGGTCGCATGGTCCGTGCCCGGCGCACGGCCGAGCCCGAGGTCGATGCGTCCCGGAAACAGCGCTTCGAGCATCTTGAAACGCTCCGCCACCATCAGCGGTGCGTGGTTGGGCAACATCACGCCGCCCGACCCGACACGAATGCGCTGGGTCGCGGCTGCGATCTGTCCAATCATGATGTCGGGCGCGGGACTCGCGACCGACGCCAGGTTGTGATGCTCCGCCAGCCAGTAGCGTGTGTAACCGAGCTGATCGGAATGTTGCGCCAGATCGATGCTGTTACGCAGAGCGACGGACGGCTTGGTAGCTGTGGTAACGACCGAAAGGTCGAGGATGGACAATGGAATCATGGTGCTAGGCTAGTGGCCGGTGCGTCGTGGACAAGAGGGCCACAAAGCGCAGCGCCCAAGCCTTCGGCGCGCGCCTCTAGAATGGGCAAAAATTTATAAATGAGTGAATTTCACGCAAATGCCCAACCAATCAGCCCATCATAAGCTGATGATTGCTAATTTTTCTTCAGTATCTCAAGACTTTCTGCCTCCTCCATCCTGCCCACCGCGCTCCTATATCGGGAATATAACTAGCCCATGACAGTATAAGTGGGCAATTTCCCATGATAAATCCAGCTTGAGTGGGCTGTCGGATCCCGTCTCTTTCATCTATTTTAGACGCCTGCCCAAGGACTGCGGCACCGACTGGGGTGCCGGATTTTGAGATGTGGAGTCTTCAAGCGTGACAAGCGAAACACCCGGCGCACAGACGCAAAAGCTCCCGACAATTTCCTTCGAGTTCTTTCCGCCGAAGACGGAGGAAATGGAACGCAATCTGTGGGAGGTCATCAGCCGGCTCGCGCCGCTGACGCCGAACTTTGTCTCCGTCACCTATGGGGCTGGTGGGTCGACCCGCGAGCGCACCCACTCGACCATCGCACGCATTCTCTCTGAAACCGACCTGACGCCGGCAGCTCACCTGACCTGCGTTGACGCCACGCGCGCGGACGTGGATGACGTCGTGGCGCGTTATTACGAAGTCGGCGTTCGCCATATCGTCGCCCTGCGCGGCGATCCGACGAATGGAATCGGCACCGCTTACCAGGCTCATCCGCAAGGCTATCAGACGTCGGCTGATCTCGTTGCCGCGATCAAACGAAACCACAGCGATATGGAAGTCAGCGTCTCAGCCTATCCGGAAAAACATCCGGAGAGCGCCGATCTCGATGCCGACATCGATGTCCTAAAAACCAAGGTCGACGCTGGCGCGGCACGCGCAATCACGCAGTTCTTCTTCGATAACGACCTTTACTTCCGCTATCTCGACCGCGTTCGCGCCGCGGGGATCACAATTCCCATCGTCCCAGGCATTTTGCCCGTGCAGAATTTCAAATTGGCGAGCAATTTCGCCAAACGCGCAGGCGCGACGCTGCCAGAGTGGCTCGCGAAGAAATTCGAAGGCCTTGATGACGATGCGGACACCCGTCGTCTCGTGGCAGCGACGGTTGCCGCCGAACAGGTGCAAAACCTCACGGCCCGCGGTGTCGAGAATTTCCACTTTTACACGATGAACCGTGCGGATCTCGTGTTCGCCATCAGCCACCTGCTCGGCATTCGCCCGAACGGTGCGCAGAAAGCAGCTTGATCCATGACCCAGAAAACTTCTCCCAAGGCCGATCATTTCCGCGCGCTCGCACGCGAGCGCATCCTCGTGCTCGATGGCGCGATGGGCACGATGATCCAGGGACTGCAGTTCGATGAAGCAGCCTTTCGTGGCGAACGCTTCAAGGATTTCCATCGCGACGTTCGCGGTAATAACGACCTGCTGATCCTCACCCAGCCTAAAGCCATCGAGGATATCCATCACGCCTATCTGCGCGCGGGCGCAGATATCGTCGCGACCAACACATTCTCGTCCACGTCGATCGCACAGGCCGACTACGACATGGCTGACATCGCCTATGAGATGAATCTCCAAGGCGCGAAGCTCGCCTGCAATGCGGCCAACCGCGCCACCGCAGAAGATGGTAAGCCGCGTTTCGTCGCCGGTGCGCTGGGCCCGACCAATCGCACGGCCTCGATTTCGCCGGACGTTGCCAACCCCGGCTATCGCGCGGTTACGTTTGATGATCTGCGCATTGCCTACAGCGAACAGATCAACGGCTTGCTGGATGGCGGAGCGGACCTGCTGCTGGTCGAAACCATTTTCGACACACTCAATGCAAAAGCAGCCTTGTACGCGATCGCGGAAATCTCCGAGGCCCGCGGCATTTATGTGCCGATCATGATTTCCGGCACCATCACCGACAAGTCCGGTCGCCTTCTGTCCGGTCAATTGCCGGAGGCATTCTGGTATTCGGTGCAACACGCGACCCCGATCACCATCGGCTTCAACTGCGCACTCGGCGCGGAAGATTTGCGCGCGCATATCGCCGACATCGGTCGTGTGGCAAATGCACTCGTCTGCGCGTACCCCAACGCGGGTCTGCCCAACGAATTCGGCCAGTACGATGAGAGCCCCGAATACATGGCGCGGCTGGTCGGCGAGTTCGCCCAGGTAGGCCTCGTTAACGTGGTCGGCGGCTGCTGCGGCACGACGCCGGATCACATCGCGGCGATTGCTGCCGCCGTTGCGCCACACAAGCCTCGCGTCGTACCGGCCATCGACCCGCTCCTGCGCCTGTCCGGCCTCGAACCCTTCTCGCTCACCGCGGATATTCCGTTCGTCAATGTCGGCGAACGCACCAACGTGACGGGCTCCGCCCGCTTCCGCAAACTCATCAAGAATGCCGACTATACCGCCGCGCTTCAGGTGGCCCGCGATCAAGTCGAGAACGGCGCACAGGTCATCGACATCAACATGGACGAGGGCTTGCTCGACTCCAAGCAGGCGATGATCGACTTCCTCAATCTCGTGGCCTCCGAGCCGGATATTGCTCGCGTGCCAGTGATGATCGATTCGTCGAAGTTCGATGTCATTGAAGCCGGTCTGAAGTGCGTCCAGGGCAAACCGATTGTGAATTCTATTTCGCTTAAAGAGGGCGAGGAAAAATTCTTTCACGAGGCGACTATTGCGCGACGTCACGGTGCAGCTGTTGTCGTCATGGCGTTCGACGAGACCGGCCAGGCCGACACCTATCAGCGCAAAATCGAGATCTGCAAACGCGCTTACGACCTTCTGGTTGAGAAGCTCGACTTCCCACCGCAGGACATCATTTTCGATCCCAATATCTTTGCGATCGCGACCGGCCTCGAAGAGCACAATAACTACGGCGTCGACTTCATCGAGGCCACGCGCTGGATTCGCCAGAACCTGCCGCATGCGCACATTTCCGGCGGTGTCTCAAACCTGTCGTTCTCGTTCCGCGGCAACGAACCAGTGCGCGAGGCGATGCATTCGGTGTTCCTGTATCATGCCATCAAGGCCGGCATGGACATGGGCATCGTCAACGCCGGGCAGATGGTCATCTACGACGACATCGATCCCGAGCTGCGGCAGGTTTGTGAAGACGTCATTCTCAATCGCGATCCTGGCGCATCCGAGCGATTGCTGGCGCTGGCGGAAAAATTCCGCGGCCAGGAAAAGCAGACCAAGGAAGCGGATCTCGCCTGGCGCGAATGGCCGGTCGAAAAGCGGTTGTCGCATGCGTTGGTCAACGGCATCACGGAGTTCATCGAGGCCGACACTGAAGCCGCGCGTCTCACCGTCGATCGTCCATTGGGAGTGATCGAAGGCCCACTGATGGCTGGCATGAACATCGTCGGCGACCTGTTCGGCGACGGAAAGATGTTCCTGCCGCAAGTGGTGAAGTCCGCCCGCGTCATGAAGCAGGCGGTCGCCTATCTGATGCCGTTCATGGAAGAGGAAAAAGCCCGCAACCAGGCGAATGGTATTGCCGGCGATGGCCGCAACTCGGCCGGCAAAATCGTGCTCGCCACAGTGAAAGGCGACGTCCACGACATCGGTAAGAACATCGTCGGCATCGTGCTCCAGTGTAACAATTTCGAGGTGGTCGATCTCGGCGTCATGGTGCCCGCCGCCAAGATCATCGACACAGCGAAAGCTGAACAGGCAGACATTATCGGGCTCTCAGGATTGATCACGCCGTCACTCGACGAAATGGTATTCCTTGCGTCTGAACTCGAACGTCAGGGCCTCGATATTCCACTGCTGATCGGCGGCGCCACCACCAGTCGCGTCCACACCGCAGTGAAAATCGATCCGGCCTACAAGCGCGGGCCTGTTGTTCACGTCAACGACGCCAGCCGCGCAGTGGGCGTTGCATCATCGCTGCTGTCCCTCGATAGGCGCATCGAATACGCCCGCGAGATTCGCGCCGACTATGCGAAGATTTCCTCGGCGCACTTCCGCGCGCAGCAGGATAAGAAGCGGCTGAAGCTGCAGGACGCGCGCAACAATGCCTTCAAGATCGATTGGTCGCAGACCAAACCGACCAAGCCTGCATTTTTCGGTCTCAAAAGCTTCAGCGATTACTCGCTCGCAGAACTCGCCGAATACATCGACTGGACGCCGTTCTTTCAGACCTGGGAATTGGCCGGTCGGTTCCCTGCTATTCTCGATGATCCGAAGGTCGGCGAAGCGGCTCGCGCGCTCTACGACGACGCTCGCAAGATGCTTGACCGGATCGTCAAGGAGAACTGGTTCAAGGCCAGCGCCACGATCGGCTTTTGGCCTGCGAATGCGGAGGGCGACGACATCGTCCTCTACACCGACGAGTCTCGCAAAACACCAGTCGCTACGCTGCACACGTTACGCCAGCAGCTCGAGAAGCGCGAAGGCCGCTTCAACGCTGCGCTATCGGACTTCATCGCCCCTCAGGTCAGCGGCGTGCCTGACTATATTGGCATGTTCGTCGTCACGGCTGGCATTGGCGAGGATGTCATTGCGGATCGCTTCAAGAATGCCAATGACGACTATTCGTCGATTCTTGTGAAGGCGCTGGCGGACCGTCTCGCCGAGGCTTTCGCTGAAAGGATGCACGAACGCGTGCGCAAGGAGTTCTGGGGCTATGCACCGGACGAAGCCCTGTCGAGCGATCAGATGATTCTCGAGCAATACAAGGGCATCCGCCCTGCTCCTGGTTATCCCGCGCAGCCTGATCACACCGAGAAGGCAACGATCTTCCGTCTGCTCGATGCCGAACGGACGGCGGGCGTAAAGCTCACCGAGAGCTACGCGATGTGGCCCGGCTCATCGGTCTCAGGGCTCTATTTCAGCCATCCCGAAAGCTATTATTTCGGTGTCGGCAAAATCGAGCGCGATCAGGTGGAGGACTACGCCGCCCGCAAGGAACTTTCCGCGGAAGAAATCGAGCGCTGGCTCGCGCCTATTCTCAACTACATCCCGACCGCGAACTCTAACACGCCATCGAAGGCCGAAGATGCGACCGCCGACACGGCCTCGCATCCTCCCGGATGCAACTGCGCATTTCACCTGCAGTATCGCAAGAAAGCGGCGCAAGCGAGCTAGTGTCCCGTCACCGAATAACCGACCAGTTGCCGATAAGAGATTAGTCGCAAGACGGTCGGAAATTGCGAGACGCCACACTAGTTGCGGCAGCCGTACTGTCTCAATCTGAGAACCCAAGCGTCTGCTGCACGTTAGCGGCAGACGATATCCTGTCATGTCGAGCCGCAGGAAACGGAACTCGAAACCCTCACGTGTGTGTGATGTCAATTGATACGGAGCAGGGAACAGCGAGCCGCGCGCTGGGTTGAAGACGAGTCTATTTCGTCCCTCAAAAATAAGGAGTTCAACAATGAAGCAGGTGACATTGCTCGCCGCGGCAGCGGCTGTGAGTGCACTGATAGCCACCCCTGTCATGGCGCAGGACAATGTGCGCACCAAGTCGGGCGCGCACATGAAGGGTACGCAGCATCACGCGCGCATGCAGACCCGCGCCATGCAGAACCGCCAAATGGCTCGCGATCGCATGGCCTATCGAGGCGACAATTGGGATCGCCGCGACACCGGTTTCGCGCCGGGAGCCGTTGCTGGGGGAATTGTCGGCGGCGCCATCGGCACAGCCGGCGCAATTACTGCCGGCGCTGTGAATACCGCAGGCGCGGTAGCAACCGCGCCGTTTGGCGGCGGGCCGTACTACAACACGGGCTATTATGGTGACGCCGGTTATGGCAGCCGCGTGCGTTATGGCGGATCTTATGCATCCGCAGACACCATGGGCTGGGGTAACCCGGGTTATGGCGGCGGCTATGGCTATACCACGTACAACTATGACGGCGTCGCAATTCCTGGCTCACCAGACTTTGACGCACGAAATGGCTTCTCGTGCCGTCCGGGAAGCATCACCAAGAGCGGCGCGATCTGTCAGTAATCACTGGGATAGATTTCGGTCCGCTATGAACTCAAACGGCGGCTGCACAGCCGCCGTTTGGTGTATGTGCAGCTCTATTCGCCTGGATCACTCGCCAGCACGCCCTTCACCGCCTGCGACCACCCTTTGAGTTTCCGTGTGCGCGTGGCTTCGCTCATATTGGGCTTAAAGCGATGTTCGAGCCGCCAGCTGTCGGCAAAGCGTGCGGGTTCAGGATAGACACCCGCGCCAAGCCCGGCGAGATAGCCCGCACCAAGCGCCGTGGTTTCCTGAATCATGGGTCGATCCACCGGTGCATCCAACAAGTCTGCGAGACGCTGCATGGTCCAATCCGATACGGTCATGCCGCCGTCAACGCGCAGCACCGTATTCGCATCCGACGCCTCGGGCCAATCGGCGCGCATCGCAGCCCAAAGATCGTAAGTCTGATAACACACGCTCTCCAGCGTCGCGTGCGCAAGTTCCGCTGGTCCCGTGTTTCTCGTCAGCCCGAACAGCGCACCGCGCACACGTGGATTCCAGTAAGGCGCGCCGAGCCCAACAAATGCGGGCACGAGATAGACCGACTGCATGGAATCGGAGCGGTCCGCAAGCGGCCCCGTTTCACTGGCGTGCTTGATGATGCCGAGGCCGTCGCGCAACCACTGCACCGCAGAGCCCGCAACAAAGATCGAGCCTTCCAGCGCATAGGTCCGCTGGCCATTCAACTGATAGGCAATCGTCGTCAGCAGCGTGTTCTTGGAAGCCACCGCCGTGGTGCCGGTGTTCAGCAGAGCAAAGCAGCCCGTGCCGTAGGTCGATTTCATCATACCCGGCGTAAAGCACGCCTGACCGATGACTGCCGCCTGCTGGTCACCCGCGATGCCGCGGATCGCGATGGCGCCACCAAACAATTCCGGAACGCTCTCGCCGAAATCGGCCGATGAATCGCGCACGTCCGGCAGCATCGAGGGCGGCACGCGCAGCAGCTTGAGCAGATCGTCGTCCCACTGACCGGTGTGGATGTTGAACAGCAGTGTGCGCGAGGCATTGGTCGCGTCCGTCGCATGGACCTTGCCGCCGGTGAGCCGCCACAGCAGATAGCTGTCCACCGTGCCGAACATCAGTTCGCCGCGCTCGGCGCGTTCGCGCGCACCCGGCACGTGATCGAGAATCCAGGCAACCTTCGTCCCGGAGAAATAGGGATCAATGATGAGACCGGTCTTGGCGCTGATGGCAGGTTCATGTCCTTCAGCTTTCAGCTTGGCACAAAACTCCGCCGTTCGCCGGTCCTGCCAGACGATAGCCCGATGCACGGCGCGGCCAGTTGCGCGATCCCACACCACCGTGGTCTCGCGCTGATTGGTGATGCCTATGGCGGCAATATCAGCCGCTTTGACGTTGGCTTTGCGCATGGCCTCGCGGCAGGTCGCAATTGTCGAGGTCCAGATATCTTCAGGCTCATGCTCGACCCAACCGGACGCCGGGAAATGCTGTTGAAATTCCTGCTGCGCCTGCGCTGCGATCGAGATGTCAGCGCGAAAGACAATGGCGCGAGATGATGTGGTGCCCTGGTCGATGGCCAGAATATGGGACGCCATGTCGTTTCCTCAAAACATTTTCGTTTCCATTCTTGGGCGCAAGCAAACCGAAAGCCACCGCATCCGTCAACCCGCGCAGCACATACAAAAAGGGGCTCCCGACAGGGAGCCCCTTTTTAAGATTTCGCGTTAGGTAAAGATCAGACAGCCGCTGTGGTTACGCCACCATCGATGACGATCGTCTGCCCGGTCATAAAGGTCGAAGCATCCGACGCCAGATAGACAACGGCACCAGCGATCTCGTGCGGTTCGCCGATACGGCGCAACGGTGTCGTTGCGGTACGTCGCTTGAGATTGGCTTCATCTTCCCACAGCGCGCGCGCAAAATCGGTCTTCACGAGACCCGGAGCGATGCAATTGACTCGTACGTTCTTCGGACCCCATTCGCCGGCCAGGCTGCGGCACAATGCAAAGTCAGCCGCTTTCGAGATGCCGTAAGCGCCGATGACGGTCGAACCACGAAGGCCGCCGATGCTCGAAATAATAACGACCGAACCGCCGCCACGCTCGGCCATTTTCGGGATCGCGAGGCTCGATAGCCAGATGTTGCTCTTGACGTTCGAACCCATGATCTTGTCGAACGCCTCGTCGGTGATGTCGAGCAGCGGTCCGTAGTACGGATTCACCGCCGCGTTGCAGACGAGAATATCGAGCTGACCATAATGCTTGATGGTGCCATTGATCAGCGCTTCGACTTCGTCGCGGCGACTTATGTTGCAGGCGATGACGTGTGCGTCACCGCCCTCCTTGCGAATGCCCTCGGCTACTTCCTGGCAGGCGTCAGCCTTGCGGCTCGAGACTACGACCTTCGCACCCATACGGGCGAGAAGCTCCGCGGACGAACGGCCGATGCCGCGGCTTGAACCGGTGACGACAGCCACCTTCCCCGCCAGATCGAATGGCGACTTTGTCATGGCTGTGTCTCCGATTGCTATCAGATCAGACCGCCCTGCTCGCTGACGCGGCGCAGGTGATAGTCGGTGTCCCCGAAGGTGTTCTCGATCATGGTCAGCCGCTTGAAGTAGTGGCCGATCTTGAACTCCATGGTCATGCCGACGCCGCCGTGAAGCTGGATCGCCTGCTGGCCGACAAACTTCAGGGACTTACCGATCTGCACTTTCGCAGCCGCCACCGCATTCGCCCGTTCCTTCGCATCGGTGAATGCGCCGGCCATGGTGGCGAACATCGACATGCTGCGGGCTTGTTCAAGCGCCACGAACATATCCGCCGCACGGTGCTGAAGGGTTTGGAACGTACCGATTGCAACGCCAAACTGTGTGCGTGTCTTGAGATACTCGACGGTGGATTTCAACGATTCATCCATCGCTCCGACAGCTTCAGCGCACATCGCGATGCGGGCTTCGTCCACGACTTGCTCGATCAGCGGCAGCGCGTTCTCGGGATCTCCGATGGCGGCATCTGCGCCGACCTCGACGCCGGCAAACGTGATATCAGCGGCGTGCAGGCTGTCCTGGGTCGGATAGCCCTTGATCGTGACGCCCTTCGCGTCGGCGGGCACCAGGAACACACCGATGCCGTTGCGATCACGTTGGCCGCCCTTGGTGCGCGCGGTCACGATCAGAGTATCCGCCGAGTCACCATTGAGGACAACGAACTTGTCGCCGTCGATAACCCAACCGTCGCCCTTTTTCTTGGCCGTGGTCGAGACATCGCCGAGATCGTAGCGCGAGTTCTTTTCGAGCTGGGCAAAGGCGAGCGTTTTGCTGCCGTCGATGATCGACGGGATATAAGCAGCCTTCTGCTCGGCTGAGCCGCCGTGACGCAGGAAGCCACCGCCAAGCACAACGGTCGCAATATAAGGCTCCACCACGAGTGCCTTGCCCATCGCTTCCATGACGATCATGGTCTCAATTGCACCGGCGCCGAAGCCGCCATCTTCCTCGGAGAACGGCAGACCAAGCAAACCCTGCTCCGCGAGCTTACCCCAGACAGCTTTGCTCCAGCCCCCCTTTTCGGCAACGTACTTCTTACGCTGTTCAAAATCGTAGGAATCCGCGAGCAAACCGTCCACGCTATCCTTCAGGAGCCGCTGCTCCTCGGACAAATCAAAATCCATTTTAATTCCTCAACTCACAAACCGAGAACGGCTTTGGTGATGATGTTGCGCTGAATTTCGTTCGAGCCCCCATAGATGGAGACTTTGCGATTGTTGAAGTAGCTCGGCGCGATCTGCGCGGTCCAATCCATCGCCTCGTTCGCACCATGTTCGTGATCATCGTAAGGCGCGGCGAACGGCCCGATGACTTCCATCATCAGTTCAGTTGTGGCCTGCTGGATTTCGGAACCCTTGATCTTGAGGATCGACGATGCCGGATTGGGCTTGCCCTTGCCGTGCTTGCCTTCATCGGCAACGACGCGCAATTGCGTCAGTTCGAGCGCCTTCAGCTCGATCTCGACGGCGGCGAGCTTCTCGCGGAACTTGTCGTCCTCAATCATCGGCCGTCCACCGGATTCGACCTTGGCGGCCAATTCCTTGATGCGGCGAATGCGTTCCTTGGACACGCCAACGCGGGCGATGCCGGTACGCTCGTTGCCGAGCAAGAACTTGGCGTAATCCCAACCCTTGTTTTCTTCGCCGACAAGATTGGTGACCGGCACCTCAACGTCATCGAAGAAGACTTCGTTGACTTCGTGGCTGCCGTCGATGGTCTGGATCGGGCGCACGGTGATGCCGCGCGACTTCATGTCGACCAGAATGAACGAAATGCCTGACTGCTTCTTGGCGGTCGGGTCCGTACGGCAGAGACAGAAGATCCAGTCGGCATACTGCGCCAGCGTGGTCCAGGTCTTCTGGCCATTAATCACCCAGACATCGCCTTTACGCTTCGCCGTGGTCTTGAGCGAGGCGAGGTCTGATCCCGAACCAGGCTCCGAAAAGCCCTGGCACCACCAATCATCAATGTTCGCGATACGAGGCAGGAAGTACTTCTTCTGTGCCTCGTTGGCGAACGTGTAGATCACCGGACCAACCATGCTGACGCCGAAAGGCAGCGGCGACGGTGCCGGCGCCATCTGCATTTCTTCGTTGAAGATATAGTGCTGCGCCGGCGTCCACCCGGTGCCGCCGTATTCCTTCGGCCAGTGCGTCACCGCCCAGCCCTTCTTGTTCAGAATACGCTGCCAGTTGACCATATCCTCTTTGCCGAGGTGCCGGCCTTCCTGCATTTTCTGGCGCGTCGATGCCGGAACGTTTTCCCTGAAGAAGGTCCGCACCTCATCGCGAAATGCCAGTTCTTCCTTGGTGAAGCTAAGATCCATCGGACCCTCCTTGAGAGCTGAAATCCGTTATTGGAGAATTTCGAACAGTCCGGCTGCGCCCATGCCGCCACCGACGCACATGGTCACGACGCCGTACTTCGCTTTGCGGCGACGGCCTTCGATCAGCACGTGTCCAGCCAGACGCGAACCGGTCATGCCATACGGATGGCCGACAGCAATCGAGCCGCCGTTGACGTTGAGCTTCTCTGGGTCGATGCCGAGCTTGTCGCGGCAGTAGATCACCTGCACGGCGAAAGCTTCGTTCAGCTCCCAGATGTCGATGTCATCGATCTTGAGGCCGTGACGCTGCAGCAGGCGTGGAATCGCAAACACTGGGCCGATACCCATCTCGTCCGGCTCGCAGCCCGCGGAGACGAAGCCACGGAAAATGCCGAGCGGCTTGAGACCCTTCTTTGCTGCCATTGTGTCGCTCATCACGACAGCCGCGCTGGCGCCGTCCGAGAGCTGGCTGGCATTGCCTGCGGTGATGTGGCCGTTTTCCCGCACCGGCTTCAGGCCAGCAAGACCTTCTGCAGTGGTTTCCGGACGCGGGCCTTCATCCTGCGACAAGGTGATATCCTTGAAGGACACTTCTTTAGTATCCTTATTTACCACGGCCATCTTGGTCGAAATTGGCGCGATTTCTTCCTTGAAGCGGCCCCCCTGCTGCCCAGCGGCCGTGCGGCGCTGGCTCTCGAGTGAATACTCGTCCTGTTTCTCGCGCGAAATGCCGTATCGCTTCGACACCACTTCGGCGGTGTCGAGCATCGGCATGTAAACGTCGCCCTTCATCGCCACGAGTTCTGGATCGACTGCGTGGAACTTGTTCATGTGCTCGTTCTGCACGAGGCTGATGGACTCACCGCCGCCTGCAACGGCGATATCGAGGCCGTCGTAGATCACCGAGCGCGCAGCCAGCGCGATCGCCTGCAGGCCGGAGGCGCACTGACGATCGATCGTCGTACCGGCAACGCTGACGGGAAGACCTGCGCGAAGCAGCGCCTTGCGCGCGATGTTGCCGCCGGTTGCGCCCTGCTGCAGAGCAGAGCCCATCACCACGTCTTCAACTTCGGCACCTTCGATGCCGGCGCGCGACACTGCGTGCGAGATGGCGTGACCGAGCAAGGTCGCGCCCTCGGTGTTGTTGAGAGCACCACGAAAGGCCTTGCCGATGGGTGTACGCGCAGTGGAAACGATAACGGCCTCGGTCATGGGTGACCTCCTGTGACTAGTGGTTGCGACTGTTTGCGTTGTTGAGAGCGTAGTTCGTGGCGGGACAGTTTGCCGACACTCGTACGCGGCAGTTCCTTCACGAATTCGACGGCCACCGGCAGTTCGTGCTTGCCGAGTTTGCCGGTCAGGAATTCGCGCAGTTCTTCGATGGTGAATGGCGTTGCGTTGGCACGCAGCGTCACGAATGCCTTCGCGGCTTCTCCGCGATATTCGTCCGGAATACCGATGACGATGACTTCCTGGACTGCAGGGTGCTGATAAATCGCCTGCTCGATCATCTGCGGGTAGACGTTGAACCCGCCGGAGATGATCATGTCCTTCTTGCGATCGACCAGATAGAAATAGCCGTCGCCGTCCATGTAACCGATGTCGCCGGTCAGGAAGCGATCGCCGACAAAGGCTTCAGCGGTTTCCTTTTCTCGATTCCAGTAGCCGCGCGTCACGTTCGGACCACGGACACGGATTTCCCCGGTCTCTCCGACAGGCAAGACCTGCTTCGGATCATCCAGGGACACCACGTCCATTTCGATGCTTGGTAACATGAGCCCGATGGAGCCCGGCTTGTTCGGCCCTTCCGGAGGATGACTCGTGCCCGGTGAACAGGTCTCAGTCATGCCCCACCCGCTCTTCAGCGTAAGCCCCGTCTTCTTCTCGAAAACCTTCGCAACCTCGACAGGTAACGGCGCGCCGCCTGACCCCGCGGAGGCCAGCGATGACAGGTCACGCTTGTCGAGATCCGGCAGATTGGCGATGGCAATCCACATGGTCGGCACGCCGGGAAAATACGTGGCGCGCTTTTCCTCAATGTCACGCATCACCGCGTGAACGTCGAAGCGCTGATGCATCGAGATCAGGTCGCCGTTGCGGATGTTCCGCAGCAGCACCACCGTCAGCGCGTAAATGTGGAACAGCGGGAGAACCAGAATGACACGCTCGATGGTGTTGCGCTCGGCTTTCGCCTTCGCGCCCCACACATCATAGATCGACACTGCCGACGTCAGGTTGCCATGCGTGAGCATCGCCCCCTTCGGCAGCCCTGTGGTCCCACCGGTATATTGCAGCAATGCAATATCGTCGGCACTGATGGACGGCCACGACGCTGGCGGCTGCGCACCTTCGACGAACTGCTTGAAGGTCACAATCCGCGGATCATCCGGGATTGCCGCGACCGTGTTGCCGACATCGCCCCATCGGGCATCTTCGCAAACGATCAGGCGATCGAGCAGTCCCTTGTTCAGGAACTTCAATGCCATCGGCATCAATGCCGCCAGATTGCAGGTCACGAGCACGCGTGCGCCGCTATCCGTCAGCTTGTGTGACAGCGCGATCTCTCCGTCGAGCGGGCTGAGATGCACGATGCGCGCACCGGCTGTCAGCCCCCCGAAGAAATTGATCGGATGATCCGGCGTGTTACCGAGAAAGAGCGCAATCGACGTGCCCTTGCCGTAGCCGGCCCGCAGAAAGGCTGACGCCGTGACGTCAGCCATATCCTTCAATTCAACGAAGGTGATCGGGCGGTCCCGAAATTCAATCGCAATGCGCGATCCAAAATCGGAGGCCGCCTTCGACAGCAGATCCGGCAAGGTGCCGCGGGCGATAGACGCATCCCAGCGCACACCTTCCGGGTAATACTGCTCCCCGGGGTGCATCATCGATCAACCCTTGGCGAGCGACGCGAATGTCTTGCCTTCGTCTGCAAGGCGCTTCAGCAACGGCGCCGGTTCGAGTGACGGATCGTTGGTCTGCTTGGCGTAGAATGACAGCCGGTCCGCGATGTGCTTCAGGCCAACCTGGTCAGCATAGAACATCGGGCCACCACGATAAATCGGCCAGCCGTAGCCGTAGAGCCAGATGACGTCGATGTCGCTGGGGCGCGATGCGATCTTTTCTTCAAGAATGCGCGCGCCCTCGTTGACCATCGGATAGATCATGCGTTCCAGGATCTCATCATCGCTGATGGTGCGGCGCTTGAGGCCAAGACGCGCACAAGTCTCCTCGATCAGCTTTTCGACTTCCGGATCCGGCAATGGCGCGCGCGAGCCGGCTTCGTACTTGTAGTAGCCTTTGCCAGTCTTCTGTCCGAAGCGACCCGCCTCGCAAAGCGCATCCGCGATTTCCGACTTGATGCCGCGATCCTTGCGCGAACGCCAGCCGATATCGAGACCGGCGAGATCGCCCATAGCAAACGGCCCCATCGGCATGCCGAACTTAGTGACCACGGCGTCGACCTGCTGCGGCAGAGCACCTTCAAACAGGAACTTCTCGGACTGCTTGGAACGGGCCGCCAGCATGCGGTTGCCGACGAAGCCGTCGCAAACGCCCACCACCGCCGGCACCTTGGCGATCCGGCGCGCAACGGCAACAGCCGTCATCAGCGCATCCGGAGCGGTCTTCTCAGCACGAACAATTTCGCACAGCTTCATCACGTTGGCCGGGCTGAAGAAATGCATACCCAGCACATCCTGCGGACGCTTGGTGATCGCCGCGATCTCGTTGATATCGAGATACGAGGTGTTGCTGGCAAGCACAGCACCTGGCTTGGCGTATTGATCAAGCTTGGTGAAAACTTCCTTCTTGATCGCCATCGTCTCGAACACGGCCTCGATGATGAGGTCTGCATTCTTCACATTCTCGAGGCCGACGACACCGTTGATGAGCGCCATGCGCTTGGCTGGCGCATCCGCCGGAATGCCGCCGCGCGCCGCGGTGGCTTCGTAATTCTTCTGCATGATGCCGAGGCCGCGCTTGAGCTGCTCCTCGCCGGTCTCGATCAGCGTTACCGGGATGCCGGCATTGGCGAATGACATCGCAATGCCGCCGCCCATGGTCCCGGCGCCGATAATGGCAACGCTCTCAACCTTGCGCGGCTTGGTTCCTTCCGGAACGCCGGACACCTTTGCAGCCTCGCGCTCCGCGAAGAAGGCATAACGCTGCGCTTTCGACTGATCGCCATTCATCAGCTTGAGGAAGGAGTCGCGCTCCTTCTTCAGGGCCTCATCAAACGGCGTGTCGAGGGAGAAGCTCACCGCTTCGGCCGCAGCGAGCGGCGCATGCAGACCACGATTGCGCTTATTTGCCGCAGCTGCCGCGTTGGTGAAGATCGAGCGATCAGCCTTCGCAGCGGCGAGCTTCGCATCGTCGTCACGGAGCCTGCGCAGCGGACGCTTTTCCGCCAGCACCTTGCGCGCAAACGCCTCCCCGCCAACTGCCGGCTCACCCTCAATGATTTCTTCGATCAAACCAGCCTTCAACGCGTCCGGCGCACCGATCGGATCACCGGTGACGATCATCTTGACCGCGAGTTCCGGACCGACCGCGCGCGGAAGACGCTGCGTGCCACCGGCGCCTGGCAACAAACCGAGCTTTACCTCTGGAAGACCGAGCTTTGCGTCCTTCACCGCGACGCGAAAATGACATCCGAGCGCCAGTTCCAATCCACCGCCAAGCGCAGTGCCGTGAATAGCCGCGATCACCGGCTTCGGAGAATTTTCAATCCCAACAATCACCTCGTGAAGACTTGGTGACTGGGGCGGCTTGCCGAACTCGGTGATGTCGGCGCCTGCAATGAAGGTGCGCCCCGCGCACGCAATGACGATCGCCTGAACTTGCTGGTCAGCAGCGGCATTCTTGACCCCTTCAAGGATGCCTTTTCGCACTGCAGCACTCAGTGCATTCACTGGAGGACTGTCGACCGTGACGATTGCAACTGCGTCATGACGTTCCACCTTGACCACTTCGCTCACGCAACTCTCCCTAAAATCGAGGCCTTTTCGTTTATTTCGCAGAGCGGAACTAAATTCCACATCTTGACATGGAGGCATATTTTGAAGCACGTGCCTTGTCAACGAAGACCATCCATGCAGCGGAACATGAAACGGGCACCAAAGAAATCTGCGACCGATCGCAGTTTCGTCGTGGCACTCTCGCGAGGCCTCGATGTCTTGCGCGCGTTTCGCCCCAATGACGGGCTCCTCGGTAACCAAGAGATTGCCGCGCGCACAAATTTACCGAAGCCAACTATTTCGCGACTGACTTACACGCTCACCAAGCTTGGTTATCTCACGCAGGTGCCGCGGTTCGAGAAGTATCAGCTCGCTCCTGCAGCCATGGCGCTCGGCTACGCCGCACTCGCAAACATGGGCGTCCGCCATGTGTCCGACCCGTATCGTGATCAGTTGATGCGAGAAACCGGTGGCGCAGTTGCGATTGGCGCGCGCGATCGGCTCAGCATGATCTATTTCGGGCAGAGCCGCAGTGAACTTACTGTGGGTGTGTTACTTGATGTCGGATCGCGTGTTCCGATCGCAACGTCTGCGATGGGACGCGCTTACCTTTGGGCGCTGCCGGACGAACAGCGCGCCGAATTGATGCACGACATCAAAGAGCATGTCGGAAATCGCTGGCCAAAAATCCGCGAGGGGATCGAGCGCGCAGGCGAAACGGTTGCCAAGCATGGTTTCGCCATGTCCGCGGGAGAGTGGCACAACGATATTCATGCTGTAGGCGTCGCACTAAAGTTGAACGACGGCACAGGACCTTACGCATTCAACTGCGGCGCGCCGGCGTTTAAGTTCACCGAAGAGGCGTTGCTGAGCGACATTGGCCCGCGCCTTGTCGCGATGGTAAGGAACATAGAAGCCGCAATGACGGGCAACGTCATGCGCAGACCACACAACAAAGAAATTGCCGACACAAAGAAACTGAAATCGTCAGGAGGGAAAGTTGCGCGTGTTATTGAGGGGATTGGATAACCGCAATAGCCGCGGTTTGCAGGCTGTGAGCGTCGGCGTATGACGCAGGCACAGGTTGCGCAGGGACAGGATCCCCTGCTTGCGGTTCGCGACGTCAGCGTCGTGTTCGGCGGCATCGTTGCGTTAAATGGCGTCTCGTTCGACATGAAGAAGAGCCAGATCCTCGGCCTGATCGGCCCGAACGGTGCCGGCAAGACAACTCTCTTCAATTGCCTCAGCAGACTTTATCAACCCACCACAGGAGATATCCTGATGGAGGGACAAAGCATCCTTAACCGCCAACCCTCGCAGATTGCCGCTGTTGGTATCGGCCGCACGTTTCAGAACGTTGCGCTGTTTCCGCGCCTGACAGTGCGCGACAACATCCGGATCGGCGGACATTCCCGCACGAAGAGCGATATCATCAGCGATGCGCTGAAGCTGCCGTGGGTTCGGAGCGAAGAACGCGAACTCAACGTCAAGGTCGATGAAATTCTGACCTACCTCGATCTGCATGACGTCGCCGATCGTGAAGTCGCTGGACTTCCATTCGGAACGCAGAAGCGCGTCGAACTCGGCCGCGCACTCGCGACCGAGCCGAAGATCCTGCTGCTCGACGAACCAGCGGGCGGCCTCAATCACGAAGAAGTCTACAGCCTCGGTGATTTGATCCGGCGCGTTCGCGATGAACGCGACATCACTGTTCTTCTGGTCGAACACCACATGGGACTGGTGATGTCGATCGCCGATCACGTCGTCGCACTCAATTTTGGCAAGAAACTCGCTGAAGGCACGCCTGCCGCCGTACAGTCTGACCCCGACGTTATCAAGGCTTATCTCGGGAGCAAGGACGCATGAGCACGCTGCTGACGATCAAGGATCTGCGCGCTTACTATGGACAGGTCCAGGCTCTGCATGGACTGGAGCTTTCGCTCAATGAGGGCACAGTGACCACGCTGCTCGGCGCCAACGGTGCCGGCAAGACAACGACCTTGCGCGCGATCTGCAATATGATCCGCTCAACAGGCACGATCGAATTCGAAGGCAAGCCGCTGGCCGGCAAGTCGACCGAGAACATTGTTCGCCTTGGTATCGCGCACGTGCCTCAAGGCCGTGGCACCTTCACCAACATGACAGTCGAAGAGAATCTCCAGCTCGGCGCGATCTCTCGGAACGACAAGAAGGCGATCGAAAGCGACATCGAGCGCATGTATGCGCACTTCCCCGTGCTGAAGCAGCGGCATACGCAGCAGGCCGGCACGTTGTCAGGCGGCGAACAGCAGATGCTGGCGGTCGCTCGCGCGCTCATGTTGCGTCCGCGGCTGATGCTGCTGGATGAGCCGTCCTTCGGACTCGCGCCTCTTATTGTGCGTGACCTCTTCGGCATCCTCGGCAAGATCAATCGCGAGGACAAAGTCTCGATCCTGGTGGTGGAGCAAAACGCGCAGCTCGCCCTTGAGATCGCGCAGACAGCTTATGTGATCGAAACCGGCCGCATCGTGATGTCGGGCAATGCCAACGAGATCGCGAACGACGAAAATATCCGTAAGTCCTATCTCGGATACTAGTGCGACGGATGTGACGTTCGCTCCATGCTTCGGCGAGTACTTCATGCGAACGTCAAATCCAAAGCCGCACTAGCTTAATTACTAAATTGGTGGCCCTTTGATTCCAACGTTCGTATCAGAGAGTGCCGCAAAAACATACGAACGTCGGAATCGGGCCACCAGGGGATCAGCCCATGGAACTGTTTACCAACCAAGTCCTGGCTGGCATCGCCACAGGCGCAATCTACGCCTGTATGGCCCTTGCCGTGGTCATGATCTATCAGGCCATCGACCATCTCAATTTCGCCCAGGGCGAAATGGCGATGTTTTCGACGTTCATTGCCTGGCAGCTGATGCAGTGGGGCCTAAGCTTCTGGCCGGCATTTCTCCTCACGCTTGTCATCTCGTTTGTCGGCGGCATCGTCATCGAACGGACCCTGTTCAAGCCGCTGACCAATGCGCCCGTGCTCGTCCATGTCGCTGGCTTCATCGCACTGTTCGCGATTCTCAACAGCGTCGCCGGCCTGACCTGGGATTTCACCATCAAGCAGTTTCCGTCGCCGTTCGGTTCATCCGGCTTCCTCGGTAGCCAGCTGATCAGCACCCATCAGGCGGGAATGATCGGCGTCACGCTCGTGCTGCTGCTCTTGCTGTACGGATTCTTTCGCTTCACGCGCATCGGCCTCGCCATGCGCGCCGCGGCATCGCTGCCGGAATCCGCACGCCTCGTCGGTATCAACACAAGTTGGATGATCGCCCTCGGCTGGGGGATGGCGAGCGCCATCGGCGCCATCGCCGGTATGCTGATCGCCCCGGTCGTGTTCCTGGAACCCAACATGATGGGCGGCATTCTCCTCTATGGCTTTGCGGCAGCCGTTCTCGGCGGCCTTACCAGCCCGTTTGGCGCCGTGGTCGGAGGCTTCCTCGTCGGCATCTTCGAAAACTTGGTGGGCACCTACATTCCCGGCGTCGGCAACGAATTGAAGCTACCGATCGCACTGGCCCTCATCATTGTCGTGCTTGTCATCAAACCTTCCGGCTTGTTCGGCCGCAAAATCGTTCAGCGAGTGTAATATGAGCACAGTTCAGGACTCTCTCGCCAAACCTGCAGCCGTCGGAGCCGCCGTTTCCAAGAAGACGATGACGGTCGGCACGACAGCGTCGCTGATTCTGCTCGCGCTACTGCTCGTTGTTCCCCTGTTTGTGAAGAACTTCATTATCTTCCAGATGACGATGGTGCTGATCTACGGAATCGCCATTCTCGCGCTCAACATTCTGACCGGTGGCAGCGGTCAGTTCTCGCTGGGACAGAGCGCATTCTACGCAGTCGGCGCCTACACCGCTGCGATCATGATGGAGCACTACAATTTCAACTATGTCCTGACCATTCCGGCCTCGGGCATGATCTGTTTCGTGTTCGGCTTTCTGTTCGGCTTCCCGGCGCTACGCCTGAGCGGCGTGTATCTCGCGCTAGCGACCTTCGCGCTCGCGGTTGCGATGCCGCAGCTCCTTAAGCTTGGTGTGTTCGAGCCGTGGACCGGCGGCGTCCAAGGCCTGGTCGTGACCAAGCCCGATGCGCCCTTTGGCCTGCCGATGTCGCAGGACATGTGGCTCTATTATTTCACACTGTTCATCGCGCTCGTGATCTATGTGCTCTCCCTGAACCTGCTGCGCAGCCGGTCGGGACGCGCCATGATGGCCATTCGCGATAACCAGATTGCGGCATCCGCCATGGGCGTGGACCTGCCGCTTTACAAGACGCTGGCCTTCGGCATCAGCGCGGCGTTCACCGGCATCGCCGGAGCACTCGGCGCCATCGTGGTGCAGTTCGTTGCGCCTGACAGCTTCACCATCCAATTAGCCATCGCGATTTTTCTCGGCATGGTGGTCGGCGGCGTCGGCTGGTTGCCGGGATCGCTTGCGGGATCCGCGTTCATCGTGTTCGTCCCCAACGTTGCGGAGGGGATTTCCAAAGGCCTCTCAGGCGCCGTGTTTGGCGTGCTGTTGATCGCCGTCATCTTCCTCGTGCCACACGGCGCGAGGCAAGTCGCTTACACCATCGAAGCTCTGTTTCGAAAAATGAAGAAATCCTAAGGAGAGAAAATGCTTTCTACCAGACTCAGCGTCGCAGCATTGTCAGCAGCCGTCGCGCTGGCCGTGACGAGCGGCAGCGCCCTCGCGCAAAAGAAATACGATACGGGCGCGACCGACACCGAGATCAAGATCGGCAACATCATGCCTTACAGCGGCCCGGCTTCGGCCTATGGCGTGATCGGCAAGATGGAAGAAGCCTACTTCAAGATGATCAACGAGCAAGGCGGCATCAACGGCCGCAAGATCAACTTCATCACCTACGATGACGGCTACAGCCCGCCGAAGGCGGTGGAACAGGCCCGCAAGCTGATCGAAAGCGATGAAGTGCTCTTCATCTTCGGACCGCTCGGCACTGCATCGAATTCGGCGATCCAGAAGTATATGAACGCCAAGAAGGTGCCACAGCTCTTCGTCGCTACGGGCGCGACCAAGTTCGGCGATTACAAAGACTTCCCTTGGACCATGGGCTGGCAGCCGGCCTACCAGAGCGAAGGCCGGATTTACGGCAAGCACCTGGTGGCGACCAAGCCTGACGCCAAGATCGCCGTCATGTATCAGAACGACGACTTCGGCAAAGACCTGCTGAAGGGCTTCAAGGACGGTCTCGGTGCGAAGGCTTCGCAGATCGTCGCGGAAGAAAGCTATGAGGTATCCGAGCCGACCATCGACTCGCACATCATCAAGCTCAAGGCGACCGGCGCCGATGTCTTCGTCAGCATCACCACGCCGAAATTCGCGGCTCAGGCGATCAAGAAGGTTGCAGAAAGTGGCTGGAAGCCGACCTACTATCAGAGCAATGTCGGCGCGTCTGTTGGCAGCGTACTGAAGCCGGCTGGGTTCGAAAACGCACAGGGCCTGCTGTCCGCTGCATACGCCAAGGACGGCGCAGATCCACAGTGGGACAATGATGAAGGCATGAAGAAATTCTACGCCTTCCTCGCCAAGTATGCCCCAGACATGAACAAGACCGACGGTTCGGTTGTCTACGGCTACGGTCAGGCCCAGACTATTGTGCAGGTCCTGAAGCAGGCCGGTGACGACCTGACCCGTGCAAACATCATGAAGCAGGCGGCGAACCTGAAGGCCTTTGCGCCGGACACGCTGTTGCCGGGCGTCGCCATCACCACCACCCCGACGGATTTCTATCCGATCGAACAGCTTCAGATGATGAAGTTCGCCGGCGACAAGTACGAGCTGTTCGGACCGGTCATCAGCGGCGAGCTCAGCCAATAATCTCTTCGCGCTGCGAAACGATTCGACTTCATACGACTAATAAATGAGCCCTCTGCGACGTTGTCGCAGGGGGCTTTTTATTGAACGGCTTCGGCAAAAGGTATTGAATATTCGTGAAGCCAGAAAGAGCTTTAAAGAGAAGAAACGAACAAAGAAGACAAGAGGAAACGAACACGATCAGGGAGTAAGCGAATGAGGACCAAGTCTGGACTAGCAGTACTTTCGGCTGCGTTCACGATTCTCGCAGCCACATGCAGCGGCGCACTTGCTCAAAAAAAATACGATCCGGGTGTAACGGACACCGAAATCAAAATCGGCAATATCATGCCTTACAGCGGACCCGCTTCCGCCTACGGCATCATCGGCAAAACCGAGGCCGCCTACTTCAATAAAGTTAATGCCGAGGGCGGCATCAACGGTCGCAAGATCAATTTTGTTTCTTACGACGACGGCTACAGCCCGCCGAAAGCAGTCGAGCAAGCCCGCAAGCTTGTCGAAAGTGATGAAGTTCTCTTCATATTCAATTCGCTGGGCACGCCATCGAATTCAGCCATCCAGAAGTACATGAATGCCAAAAAAGTGCCGCAGCTGTTTGTTGCGACCGGCGCGACCAAGTGGAACGATCCGAAGGAGTTTCCTTGGACCATGGGCTGGCAGCCCAACTATCAGAGCGAAGGCCGCATCTACGCCAAGTACCTGATGAAGGAAAAGCCGAACGCCAAGATCGGCATTCTTTATCAGAACGATGACTTCGGCAAAGACATGCTGAAAGGCCTGAAGGATGGCCTGGGCGCGAAAGCGGCCAGCCTGATCATCGCCGAAGAACCTTATGAAGTGACCTCGCCAACGGTTGATACCCAGATCGTCACGCTGAAATCCAAGGGCGCGGACGTCTTCATGAGTTTCACCACGCCGAAGTTCGGAGCTCAGTCCATCAAGAAGGTGGCGGAGCTTGGCTGGAAGCCGTTGTTCATTCTCAACAACGTTGCAGCGTCTGTCGGCAGCGTCATCAAGCCGGCCGGTTATAACAACGCCCAGGACGTCATTTCCGCGGCCTACGCGAAGGATGCGACTGACCCGCAATGGAAAGACGATCCGGGAATGAAGAACTTCGACGCGTTCCTGGCGAAGAACTTCCCGGAAGGTAACCGCGAAGACGGTTCGGTTATGTACGGCTTCAATGCCGCGCAAACGCTGGTGCACGTCCTCAAGGCGTGCGGCGATAACCTCACCCGAGAGAACGTGATGAAGCAGGCCGCCAACCTGAAAGGCCTTCAGCAAGACGGCATCTTGCCGGGCATCACGCTCAACACCAGTCCGACAGACTTCGCGCCCATCGAGCAATTGCAGTTGATGCGCTTCCAGGGCGAGCGCTGGCATCTGTTTGGCGACATTATCAGCGGTGAAGTTGGCGGCTAACTTCAGTTTAATTCTGCTGCAACGCAACAAGGCCCTTCGCAATAACTTGCGAAGGGCCCTTTTATTGACGGGATCACCGTGCGATGTGTGAGCCTCCCGCCACGTGACCAAGATGCCGCAATGACCGACAGACGTCCCCTGCTGCACGCGATCTTCGATGCCGCGGTTGCCGCAGCCCATCCTGACCGCATTCTCGCTGCTCACCTGCCCTCGCCACCGCGTGGACGGATTATATGCCTCGCAGCCGGCAAAGGCGCAGGCGCATTGGCTGCCGCCGCCGAACGGCATTATCTCGACACGGTCAAGCTCGATCCCTCGCGGCTGTCGGGCCTTGCCACCACGCGGCATGGCCATGGCGTCCCCACCCGGCGTATCGAAGTCGTCGAGGCTGGCCATCCCGTCCCGGATGAAGCCGGAATGAAAGCCGCCGGCCGCACCCTCGAACTTGCCGAGACCGCGAAGGCTGACGATCTGGTGCTCGTGCTGATGTCAGGCGGCGGATCGGCCAACTGGATCGCCCCAGCCGAAGGCGTCTCATTCGCCCAGAAGCAGCAGATGAACAAAAGTCTGTTGCGATCCGGTGCTCCGATTTTCGAGATGAACACCGTGCGCAAGCATCTCTCGCGCATCAAGGGTGGACGCCTTGCTCGCGCCGCAGCCCCCGCTCCGATTTTGACGTTGGCGATTTCCGACGTCCCGCATGACGATCCTGCGACGATTGCATCCGGCCCCACTGTGCCCGACCAGACGACACTCGCCGATGCACGTACGATCGTCGAACGCTATGGCATCAAGGCGGAGGATGCGGTCCGCGATGCTCTCAATGATCCGCGCAACGAAAGCTGCAAGCCAGGAGACGCGGCATTCGAACGCGCGGAATTCAAGATCATCGCGCGGCCGCGTGAATCTCTCGATGCCGCCGTCGCGGTGGCAAAGCAGGCTGGTTACGACGTCATCGACCTCGGCGCCGACTTGGAGGGAGAGGCGCGCGACGTTGCCGCCGCCCATGCCCAACTGGCGCTGAAGGCCCAGGCCGAGGGGAAAAAGCTCGCCATTCTGTCCGGCGGTGAGCTGACTGTGACCGTGCGCGGCAACGGCCGCGGCGGCCCGAACCAGGAATATGTGCTGGCGCTTGCGGATCTACTTGCGGATACGACCGGCATTTCAGTGCTGGCTGGCGATACCGACGGCGCCGACGGCGGTGCGGGAAACGCGACCGATCCTGCCGGCGCGATTTGTGATCGGTGGACATTCGCGAAAATGCGCGAACTCAAGCTCGACCCGAAAGCCTACCTCGACAACAACGACGCAACCGCGTTTTTCACCGCGACCGGCGATCTCCTAAATACCGGCCCTACCCTGACGAACGTTAACGATATCCGCATCGTGCTGGTCGATCGGGTCTCCTAAACTGCGCCCCACGCACCGGAATTGGCGTTCTTGAGCTTGGTCGCCTTAGCCGTTAAGAACACCGGCAAAATCGACGGTGCGGAACTCAACCGCCGTTTGGTCTGGTTGGCGGATCACTTCCGCAGCACGCGCGGCGCGTGAGGGGGCATTTTGGACAGCACGATTCTTCTGTTCCTGCTGCAGGACGGAATTACCAGCGGCGCGATCTATGCGCTCCTCGGCCTTGCGCTGGTGCTGGTTTTCGCCGTGACCCGCGTGATCCTGATCCCGCAGGGCGAGTTTGTCACGTTCGGCGCGCTGACTTACGCCATGCTCTCTGCAGGCAAAATGCCAGGGACCACTTCGCTTGCCATTGCCTTGGGCGTGGTCGCATTTTGCTTCGACATGATTAGCCGCCGCAATACCATGAGCGGACGGCTGTTCCTGCGTTCGTTTGCGCTGAACATCGCACTGCCGCTCATGATCTACGGCATCGTGACGATGTTCATCGGTCAGCCAGCTAACGTGTGGCTCAACTTCGTATTGTCCATCGTGATCGTCGCCCCCATCGGCCTCTATCTCTATCGCATCGCCTATCAGCCGATCGCCCATGCATCGGTTCTGGTGCTGCTGATCGCATCGGTCGGTATTCACTTCGCGCTGCAGGGGTTGGGTCTCGCTTTCTTCGGTCCCGAAGGGCTCCGTGGACCGGCGATTTCAACCGCGGCATTCACGATCGGGCCCTTACGCTTTACCGGTCAAAACATCGCCATCTACGTGATCACCATCCTGCTGATCATTGGCCTTTGGCTGCTGTTCGGACACACGCTCTACGGCAAGGCCTTGCGCGCCACCGCCGTCAATCGCCTTGGCGCCCGTATCGTTGGAATCCGCACGTCGCTCTCGGGCCAGATTGCATTTCTGTTGGCCGCGATCATTGGCGCCATCTCGGGCATTCTGATCGTGCCGATCACCACCGTGTACTATGACACCGGCTTCCTGATCGGTTTGAAAGGTTTCGTCGCTGCGATCATCGGCGGCCTGGTGAGCTATCCTCTCACCGCCATTGCCGCACTTGTGGTCGGCATCGTCGAAGCTTTTTCCTCGTTCTATGCCAGCAATTACAAAGAAGTCATCGTCTTTACGCTGTTGTTGCCCGTCCTGGTCGCGCGTTCGCTCGCTTCGCCGCAAGTCGAAGAGGAGAACGACTGATGGCGATTTCGCAACGCTGGATGGTGATGATCTTCGCGCTGGTCATGGCGCTCGTTCCCTTCGTTCCAGGAATTCCTCCGTTCTGGATCGTGCTGCTCGACAACATTGGCATGGCTGCACTGGTCGCGATGGGTCTCGTGCTGCTGACCGGCGTCGGCGGCCTGACATCATTTGGCCAGGCCGCGTTCTGCGGCTTCGGCGGCTACGCTACCGCGCTGCTGACGACATCTTATGGCCTGTCACCATGGCTGACGTTACCAATCGCGTTGATCGTGAGCGGTGCAGCCGCTGTGGTACTTGGCCTGATGACGGTGCGGCTCTCGGGTCACTACCTGCCGCTGGGGACCATCGCCTGGGGACTGAGCCTGTTTTACCTGTTCGGCAAACTGGAATTTCTCGGACGCAACGACGGCATCTCCGGCATTCACCCTCTCTCACTTGGCTCGTTTCAGTTAGCAGATCCTGGCAGAATCTATTTCGCCATCTGGTTTGCCGTGATCATCTGTGCAGTGTTGACCACGAACCTTTTGGACTCACGCACCGGCCGCGCAATCAGGGCCCTGCGACGCGGCCACGTAGCCGCGGAAGCCTTCGGTGTGGAAACCGCACGCGCCAAGCTGCTGGTGTTTATCTATGCCGCTGTGCTCGCCGGACTGTCCGGATGGCTGTACGCGCACTTCCAGCGCGCAGTGAACCCGACACCGTTCGGCCTCAACGCCAGCATCGAATACCTGTTCATCGCCGTGGTCGGCGGTGCCGGTTATGTGTGGGGTGCCGTGCTCGGCGCGGGCATTGTCGTGGTGCTCAAAGAATTTCTGCAAAGCACCCTGCCGGTTGTCTTTCATGGTTCGGCTCAGCTCGAAACCGTGATCTTCGGCATTTTGCTGGTGGCTTTGCTGCAAGTCGCACCAGGTGGAATGTGGCCGCGGCTCGGAGCACTTTTTCCATTCACGTCGACACCGCGCCGGCCTGAAGCGAGCGAAGCCCTTCCGGCGGCGCACCGCCCGCAAGAAAGCGAGAAACCTCTTCTAAACATCGTGAAGGCGCGCAAGCAATTCGGCGGCGTTATCGCGGTCAACGATGTCAGCTTCGATGTTGGGACTGGCGAGATCGTCGCTCTGATCGGACCGAACGGCGCCGGAAAAAGCACCACGTTCAATTTGATCACTGGTGTGTTGCCTGCATCGGGCGGCAGCATTTCCGTTCTCGGCAAAAACGTCAGCAATGCGTCGCCGCAAGGCATCGTGAAACTCGGTGTTGCCCGGACATTCCAACACGTCAAACTCGTGCCGGACATGACCGTGCTGGAGAATGTCGCACTCGGCACGCATCTGCGCGGACATGCGGGCCCCATTGCCAGCATGTTGCGGCTGGATCGTTCGGACGAAGAAAAGCTGCTTTCCGAAGCAGCCCGCCAGATTGACCGCGTCGGCCTCGGCGAGCAGATGCATCAACTGGCTGGAAATCTCTCTCTCGGACAGCAACGCATCGTCGAGATCGCGCGCGCCTTGTGCGTCAATCCATTGCTGTTGTTGCTCGACGAGCCGGCTGCAGGGCTGCGCCACATGGAAAAGCAAAAATTGTCCGCACTGCTGCGGCAGCTTCGCAATGAGGGCATGTCGGTGCTGCTGGTCGAGCACGACATGGGTTTCGTCATGGATATTGCCGACAGAATCGTTGTTCTTGAATTCGGCACCAAGATTGCCGAGGGCGTCCCTAGCGCCATTCGCACCAATCCTGATGTGATCAAGGCCTACCTTGGAGGCGCGGCATGAGCCCTCCGCCGCTGACCGTCTCCGATGTATCGATCTCCTACGGCAATGTCGAGGCCGTACGCAATGTCACGCTCGACGTGAATGCCGGAGAGATCGTTACCATTATCGGTGCCAACGGCGCCGGCAAGACTACGCTGCTGAATGCGATCATGGGCATCCTGCCCCTCACCGGCAGCGTGACATTCAGGGGCAAGCAGATCAGCCGCCTCGACATCGAGGATCGTGTCGCCGAAGGGCTTTGCATTGTGCCCGAGCATCGCGAATTGTTCGGCACCATGACCGTCGAAGAAAATCTTCAACTCGGCGGCTTCCGTGTCGCTCGCGCAAAGGCGGCAAGCGAACAGGAACGCGTTTATACGCTATTCCCGCGCCTGAAAGAACGTCGCACTCAACTCGCTGGGACGCTCTCGGGCGGTGAACAACAAATGCTGGCAATGGGTCGCGCATTGATGAGCGATCCCAAGCTGCTGATGTTGGACGAACCAAGCCTCGGCCTCGCGCCGCTGATCGTGGCTGATATTTTCCGCATTATCGGCGAGCTGCGGCAAATGGGCGTTTCGGTGCTGCTTGTCGAGCAAAATGCGCGCGCTGCACTGGACATCGCCGATCGGGCCTACGTGATGGAGCTTGGCGAATTCGTCATGAGCGGATCGGCCAAGGACATCGGCGCCGACGAACGCGTGGTGGCGAGCTATCTCGGTCTCTAGATTCTCGTAGTGCAATAAAAATGGCCGGGCGAACCCGACCATTGATCTGAGCTTCAAGACTGGAGGTCATCCAGTTACTTGATCATCGTGTACTTTCCATTCTTCACGGTCAGAAGAATGCGCGAACGATCATCGGTCCCGAAGCGATCTTTTTCGGTGAAGTTGTAAACGCCCTGAGTCGCCGGAATTTCCCGCTCCGTGAGCAGCGCCTGACGAATGGCTTCGCGGAATTCAGGTGTGCCCGGCTTCGCCGTTTTCAAAGCCACCGGCACAACGCGCTTGAGCATTTCGAACGCATCATACATATGCCCGGCGAACTGGCTGCGGGTGTTCGCGCCGTACTTTGCTTCATAGGCCGTATCCAAAGCGAGACCCGGCTTCTTCGTCAGCGCGCTGTCAGCCTGCTCTTCTGGAGCCATCACTGGCCCGGAAGCCATGATAACGCCTTCCGCCGACGCTCCAGCAATCTTGATGAAGTCAATCGCCGCGGCACCGTGGGTCTGATAGATCAGGCCCTTGTAGCCGCGCTCGCGAAGCGCGGTCTGCGGCAACGCCGCACCCGCGCCGGAAGCACCGATCAGAATGGCGTCGGGATTGGCAGACACAAGCTTCAGCACCTGCCCCGTCACTGACGTGTCGGGACGCGCGTAGCGCTCGTCGGCAACGATGGTGAGACCGCCCATCGCGCTGGTCTGGTTCTTGAGATCGTTGAGCCACAGATCCCCATAGGAATCCGAGAAGCCGATGTAGCCAATTGTCTTCACGCCGTTCTTCTTCATGTGCTCATAAAGCACCTTGCCCATGATCGGCACGGGCTGCGGCAGCACGGCGGTCCACTTTTCGCGAGCCGGGGTAACTGGGATTGGCGCAAGGCTGAAATGAGGAACACCAGCTTCGTTGGCAACGGTGGCAACCGCAATCGCCGGCGGCGTGGCCGACGAGCCGATGATGATATCGGCATTGGACTCGGTCACGAAACGCCGCGCATTGGTGGTGGCATTGGTCGGGTCGCCCGCGTCATCGAGCACAATGGTCTTGATCTTCACGCCGCCGATTTCGGTCGGCACGAAGTCCAGCGCGTTCTTCTCCGGAACACCGAGGGCGGCAACCGGCCCCGTGGTGCTGATGCTGATACCCACAGTCATGTCCTGCGCCGAAGCCGGTGTCGTCAGACCCGGCAGCGCAGCCGAGGCCACAAACGCCACGGCAGCCAAAATTGATCGTTTCATTCAGTCCTCCCTGTCGGTTTCTTCAACCGCGAAACACCACGACAATCGCGCCATTGCGGCGCACCATCGCACTCAAAACCTCCGCCATACAGATACAAGTTATCCGTCATTTGCAATGGCTTCGACGCGGTTTGGACCGCTTGACCCGGACGCTCCGAAATGGAATCGGGGCGCTGGTTGCTCGTCAGAAAATGGCGGCGGCATACCGCACCAAGATCGCTAGCCCGCGTTCATGCAACCGTCACCCTCCGCGCACGTTTGAAACAACCGAGACGCGATCGTTTCAAACTTTGATTTCCAATGAGCGCATCACACGCATCGCCTATCAATTCTGGCAGTGAAATCGTGTGCGCTTCAAGGAGACAGACCATGACCGTTGCCGATATTCCGTCAGGCTTTGAACGTCATTCGCGACGAAGCCCCGTCACCGAGCCCTGGGAACCGATCTATGCGAAGAAGACAGACAATGCCTTGATCATCGGCCTTCGGTTGGCACAAGTTCACACCAATTCGCGTGGCATTGCCCACGGCGGCTTGATCACGACACTCGCCGACAACGCAATGGGACTGAGCTGTGTCGGCAGAATGCCCGAACATCCGCACGGGCTTGTAACAGTATCTCTCGGCATCGATTTTCTTGGTTCAGCGAATGTAGGGCAATGGCTGGCTGTCGAGACTGATTTTATCAAGCTCGGCGGATCAATCTGTTTTGCGCAATGTTTTGTCACCGCCGATGGTGAACCGTGCGCGCGGGCCAATGCAACGTTCAAGGTGCTGCGAAAGAAGCTCTAGATTCTAGTTTTGACGCGTTTCCTTCACACGTTCCGACAACTACTTCTCGTCGTATGTTTTTGAAAAACGCCAGTCTGCTTGCTCGACGACGAGGTCGATAAAGGCTCTCACCTTCGCGGACAGCAGGCGTGATGTCGGATAGACGAGATTGATTGGCATCGGCGGCGGTTCGTAATCGGCCAGCACGATCTTGAGTCGTCCTGCCTCGATGGCTTCCGCGGCTTGATAAGCAAGCACCATCGCGAGACCACCATCCTGTTCAGCATGCAGAACTGCGGCATCCGCGCTGTTGGTGGCATAGCGAGAAACATGCGACACACGAACATCGCGCCCGTTCTCCTTGAAGTTCCATTCGCTGAGCGGGCTGCGGCCGGTGAAACGAACAATCGCGTGTTGAGCAAGATCGGATGGCTTCAACGGCGTTCCGCGCTCTTCCAGATATGCCGGCGATGCCACAACCACTTGCCGCATATCGCCGACGTTACGCGCGACCAGACTTGAATCCGCGAGATGTCCGATGCGAACCGCAACATCGATGCCCTCGTCGACAAGATTGACCATGCGATCCGACAACCGCAATTCAGCGCTGACGGCCGGGTATTGTTTCAGATAGGCCGACATCATGTTGCCGACATGCAGACGCCCAAACACCAACGGTGCGGAGACGACGAGCCGACCTGAGGGTTGGCTGCGCTCGGCTTGCGCCGACGCCTCTGCCTCCTCGACATCTCCGAGAATGCGCCGCGCCCGCTCCAGATAGCGCTCGCCGACGTCAGTGAGCGTTACCGACCGTGTCGTGCGCTGTAGAAGCCGCGCCCCGAGCCGCTCCTCGAGACCGGCGACCAATCGCGTAATCGCCGACGCGGACAGCCCGAGCTTACGGGCAGCAGGGGCAAAACCCTCTAGATCTGCCACCGCGACGAAGGCTTGCATGGCATCGATACGGTCCATCGGATTATTTCATATTATGCAATGATGAACTGTCAATGGCGAAGATTGCGCCCACATGTGCAACAGCTTATTTGTGTAGTCAAAATCGTGTCGTGCTTAGGAAGTCTTTGATGACCGATATCCATGTTTCGAGCGATGTTGCCTTCACCCCGGCGGTCAAAGCGATTCAAACCCGCAAAGGCTCGCGCGAGAGTTACGCCCGCGTCGAAGAACGGGGCGGATGGCGAACCGAAATCGATGAAAATCTAGCGGCTTTCATCAGCGAGCAGACGAGTTTTTTCCTGGCCACATCCACGGCTGATGGGCAGCCTTACATCCAGCATCGCGGTGGCCCCCCCGGTTTCATTCACATTCTGGACAAGAGCACGCTCGCGTTCGCGGATTTCCGCGGTAACCAGCAGTACATCACGCAGGGAAATCTGTCGGAGAACCCGAAGGCGTACATTTTCCTGATCGACTACGTGCACCGCCGCCGCGTTAAGCTGTGGGGAGAAGCGCGGGTGGTCGAAGATGATCCCGCGCTGGTCGCTTCGCTGATGCCACGCGGCTACAAGGCGAAGTCCGACCAGGTGATCCTGTTCAAGGTTAGCGCCTGGGACATGAACTGCCCGCAGCACATCCCGCAGAAGCTTGATGTGGCCGATGTCGCAGCTGTCGTCGGCCAACGCGACGAGCGGATTGCGGCACTCGAAGCAGAAGTTGCGCAACTGAAGCAGTTGCTTTCGAAGTCATCGTAGCAACTGCTTCACACAGCTTAGGCGGCCGCTTCCAGCGGCTGCCATGCATGCCTCGGATAATACTGCGCCATCATCCGATCAACATAGGCCACAAGGTTGGCGAATTCCGATGCGTGATCACGCAATGGCGAATCGAAAAATGGCGTCAGCAAGCCTGCCAAAACACCGAAAGCCGTCGCATCCACTCCGCATGGACGATCACCCATAAGGTAGGGCTTCCAGCCCAGAAGCATCGATAGCGATGACAGTGACTTCGTACCCAGTTCCACTATTTCCGGCAAAGCGTGGCGCCCTGGTCCCGCCATGTAGACGACATCCTTGACGCGTGCCTGAGCTTCGCATCGGAGCTGGTCACGAACGGGTTCCGGGGCGGTGTCGAAGAACTGCGACGGCCCCTTGGTAAAATTCGCCGGCATACCCCAACGCATATGGACCAGCATCCAATAGAGCTGATTTTCGACCATCCGTTCGATGGCCCAGGCTTCCGCGCGCTGACGCTCGTCGAGTGCGGCATCAAGGTCGACACCATGGGTTTTCTCGATATGCTTGCGAATAAAGGTCGAATCCGCGATACGCGTTTCACCATCATCGAGGTAGGGTAACTGTCCCTTCGGCGACTGGTCACGGGCGCCGATCTCCTTGGCATAAGCAAGACCCGACATTTTGAGCTGAACCTCAGTCTTGGTCACGAAGGGGCTAGCCTCCGGAAGTCCAAAATAGGGGCCGAAGCCGTAAAGCGTGATCATGGCGGCATCCTTGTTTTGTTGATGAGATGCCTGTTTCTAGCTACCCCCTGTTGCCAACGTGGTGTCAGCAGCAAACCATGGTCTTCACTCGGGCGGGATTGACTCAATGAGACGCGCCGATCGGCTGTTTCAAATCATTCAAGTGCTTCGACGTACTCGCAAACCGTTGACGGCGGAGGCGATAGCCAGCGAACTCGAAACGTCCAAGCGCACGATTTATCGCGACATCGCTACTTTGATCGGGCAGCGCGTGCCCATCAGAGGCGAAGCCGGCACCGGCTATGTGCTGGAAAAGGGGTTTGATATGCCCCCTCTCATGCTAACACCGGATGAGATCGAAGCGGCCGTACTGGGCGCACAATGGGTCGCCGGACGCGCAGACCCAGTGCTGGCAAAGGCGGCGCACGACCTGATTGCGAAGATCGTCGAAACCATTCCCGAACGCCTCCAGCCGCTCGCGCTCGAACCAGCCAGCCGCGCGGCGCCGAAATTGGATCAAGAGGACGACACCATCGATATGACGCGTTTGCGCGCGCATATTCATGCGGAGAAAAAGATCGAGCTCGATTACCGCGATGAGCATGGCCGCGGCACACGACGTACGATTTGGCCGATTGCGGTCGGTTATCTCGAGGCCGTCCGGCATCTGGCGGGCTGGTGCGAGCTACGCGCAGATTTTCGCAGTTTTCGCATCGACCGGATCGTACAGGCGCACTTTCTTGAGGAGCATTATCCTGAGCGGCGGACAGCCTTGCGAGTCAAATGGATGAAGAGCATGCATATGTCCCGCATGCGTGAGCAAATGAACGATGGATAGTCCCTGCCAAAGCTGTGGCGCGTGCTGCTCCTACTCCCGGAACTGGCCACGGTTCACCATTGAGGACGACGCAGCGCTGGATTTAATCCCTGCGGAACTCGTCAACGAACGGCTGTCCGGCATGCGGTGCGATGGCGAACGATGCTGTGCATTGACCGGGAAAATCGGCGAGGCCACGGCATGTGGAATTTATGCCGTTCGGCCAGAGGTTTGCCGAACCTGCATGCCCGGAGATCCAGAATGCGCCATGGCCCGGCGCAAGTTCGGCCTTCCGGAACTCGCTATCGATTCTATCGAATAATCGCGGAACGAAGCGCCTGCTGTGACGTCAACTCTCCCGAACAGGGAGCAAAGGCTATGTTACAGACGGAAATTCATACCTATGCCCGGCAGTTGATGGAGACATTCGGTCAGAATGCCATCGCGAAGGCAGCAGAACGCGCGGTTGAATGTGAAGCGGAAGGGAAGACGGACCAGGCCAAGACCTGGCGAAGCGTCGAAGACGCGTTGAAGCGTATGCGCGGCCCACGCCAGAGCTAAAATCGCGCTAAGAGACGTCCTTAGACTGCGGTCGTTTCGGCGGCGACAGAAGAATCTGTATCCCCGGAGATGGTCGAGGCTGCGGCGGTGTCGTTATCCTCGCCGTCAAAGTCATCGTCGTTCACATCGACGAAAGTGCTGAGTGGCGCGGTGGATAGCGTAATGGAACGGCGGCTGCTTGGCGCGGAGGAAGAGTTGGTCGCCGGAGCTTCGCGTGACACCGCGAAGAGGGTCGCGCCAACGGTTCCGCCTTGTTCGACCAGGTCCCGCTCATTGCAGGTTGCCGCAATCGCAAGGCTTAATGAGTGAAGATGGGCGCGTCGGTAGCAGAACAGGGCAAGCATCGCGCGAACATCGGAAGACACGGTTTCCACCAGCTCGGCCAGTCCGTGCGGACTCGCGCGATAGAGGCTCCCGAGCAGATCGTCACCGACGGGGCAGGCATCGTTTTCAAAGACTGTGCGGCTCGACCACATTGCAAATCTCCCTGATGGGAAGGATGCAATGCAATATCCTAACGGAAGGTTAACCAACCCACCAGGTTCGGCCGCGCATTCACTTTTTGTAGAAAGATCGCCGGTCTGGAATGTGGAACGTGATTCGAATCAGTAGCCCGCTTCAGCATTTAGTCGCCCACAAAGGTGACTGCCTCAGGAATAGCCGCCCGGCGCGTCCGATAGCTGTTGGCCGGATGATTCTGGTCAGGATATCCGAATGAAATTCCGCAAACCACGCGCCTATCCGCAGCGATGCCGAGATGTTCGCGAATCACATCCGAATGAACGGCAAGGGCTGCCTGCGCGATAGTGGCGAGGCCCACGGCTTGTGCGGCCAGCATGAAGTTGCTGACGTAACCACCGCAGTCGACCGCGCCATAGACTCCGAGTGCTTCGTCGCTGGTGATGATCGCCACGTGGGGAGCGCCAAAGAGGCGGAAGTTCTCGAGCGATTGTTTGCGGTAAGCGTCCTTGTCACCGCGGGCGATCCCAAGCGCACCATAGAGTTGAAACCCGGTTTCACGCCGCCGATCGAGATAAATGCCTCGGTATTCGCGCGGGAACGGAAAGTCGCCGGCGTGCGAGGCACCATTGCTCGCAGCTTGATACATAACGTCCGCGAACGTGCTGGCGGCGCTGCCGCTGAGAACGTGCACCTGCCAAGCCTGGCTGTTGGACCACGAAGCTGTTCGTTGCGCCGCGGTCAGAACGCGTTCGATCGTGGCGCGCGGCACCGGATCCGGCCTGAATGCGCGGCAGGAAAACCGCGCAGCCAGAAGCTTCTCCACGACCGCGATGTCATCGTTATCGACCTGAGCATCCATAACGCTTAGCGTCCTTTGGTCGGAATGGCGTTGAAGGGGACATCCTTATCGACGCGGATATCACCCGGCAGTCCCAGAACACGCTCTGCGATGATGTTGCGCAGGATCTCATCCGTTCCGCCCGCAATACGATCGGACGGCGACCGCAGCAGGATCGACTGGAACTGTCCGGCGGCAGCGACACTGTCAGCATCAGTCAAAACACCGGCAGCACCCTGCAGATCCATGGCAAACATCGCGATGTCCTGCAGCATCGTGCCAGCAACCAATTTACCGATAGAGTTTTCCGGTCCTGGGCGTTCACCGCGCGACAGCGCCGAGATCGAACGATAGCTGGTGTATTTCAAACCACTCGCCTTGACGGCCCAGCTCGCCAGCTTCGAACGCACATTCTTGTCGTCGATGGCAAGTCCGTCTTCCAGCATCAGATTGCTACAGAAGGCGAACAGTTCCGGAAGTCCGGTCGATTGTCGCGCGCCGATCGACATGCGCTCATTCATCAGCGTCGTCAGCGAGACATTCCAGCCGTCATTAACAGCGCCAAGGCGCTGCGAGTCCGGAATTTTCACATCAGTAAAATAGACCTCGTTGAATTCCGATTGGCCGTTGGCCTGCTTGATCGGCTTCACCTCGACGCCAGGCGACTTCATATCGAGGAAAAACATCGTCAGCCCTTTGTGCTTAGGCTGGGTCGGATCCGTGCGGGTGATCACGATGCCGTAGTCCGAGAAATGCGCGCCCGTGGTCCAGACTTTCTGGCCATTGATGATCCAATCGTCACCCTTCTTTTCCGCACGGGTGCGGAGGCCGGCGACGTCTGATCCGGCGGACGGTTCAGAGAACAGCTGACACCAGATATCCTCACCGGATGCCAGTCGCGGCAGATACTTCGCCTTGTCCGCTTCGCTACCGAATGTCATCACCGTCGGGCCACACATGCCTTGACCGATGAGGAAAACACCTTCGAGCTTGCCGTAGACGCCCTCTTCCTGCTGCCAGATGACCCGCTCGATCGGCGAAGCGCCACGGCCGCCGTATTCCTTCGGCCAGTGCAGGCACGCCCATCCGGCTTCAGCCTTTTTCTTTTGCCACTTCTTCGATTCGACAAGGATGTCCCTGTCCTTCAGCGCGATGCGACCAACGGTCGGCTGCGACAGCTCCGCTTCCAGTTCTTTAGGTGCGTTGGCGCTGATCCAGGCGCGCGCCTCAGTGCGGAAAGCTGCTTCCTGCGGGGTATCATCAAAATTCATGATACAATCCTCTTATACGGCGTTGCGGAAGCGCATGCGGTCGATCAACTGGTTTTCCCAGTACGACAAGCTGCCGAGCGACAGCGCGAGTGCATTGGCGCGGCGGTAATACAGGTGACAATCGAAATCCCAAGTGAAGCCCATACCGCCATGCACCTGGATGTTGTTCTTCGCACAGTGCTGGAACGCCTGCGTGGCGCTGATGCGCGCCGTTGCAGCGGCCTCCGGCAGCTCCATCGCATTGGTCGACAAAGCCCAGGCGCCGTAATAGCAATTCGAACGCGCGAGCGTTGCGGAGACATACATATCCGCGAGCAAATGCTTCACTGCCTGGAATGAGCCGATCTGCCGGCCGAACGCGATACGATCGAGTGCGTAGTCCCGCCCCATCTCCAACGCACGGTCTGAACCACCAAGTTGCTCAAACGCCGTCAACACTGCGGCACGATCGAGCACGCGTGCGAGAATGCCCCAACCCTCGCCGGCCGCACCGAGCGGTTCCGCCTTGCATCGGTCGAAGATGATTTCCGCCTGATTGTGCGACTGGTCGATGTTGGTCAATGTCTTGCGCTGAACGCCGTCTCCGCTGAGATCAACCAGAAACAATCCAATGTCACTCTCGCGTCCCGTCGAGGCTGTCCGCGCGGCAACAATCGCGAAATCAGCTATGGTCCCATCCGCGACAGGTGCCTTGGTGCCGGAGATTGCGCCTTGCGAACCGGACACCTTGATAGACTTATGCGCCGGATTGCCTGTGCCCTCGAACAGCGCCAGCGTTCCGACGGCCGCACCGGATGCAATCGCCGGAAGCCATTTGGCTTTTTGCGCATCGCTGCCGGCCAGCATAAGCGCTTCCGCGGCAAGATAGACTGTCGATGCAAACGGCACCGGCGCCAACGCCCGTCCCATTTCCTCGGCGATCACGCACAATTCGAGATACCCCGCGCCAGCACCACCAAATCGTTCGGGGATGGCAACGCCAAGGAAACCCATCTCCGCGAGCCCTTTCCAGAGCTCGCGGTCGTAAGGTTGCTTGCCCTCCAGCACGACCCGGACCGCTTTGGGCGGACAGTGCTGCGCCAAAAATCGCCGCGCTTCGTCGCGAAGCTGCTTTTGATCGTTGGAGAAATCGAAATTCATGCGTTCCACCCGGGGTGTGTTTGAAGAATTCATCGGCGAGGGCTTTGTTGTTCTTATCGCCCTCGCCTGCTGGACGCGTTAGCGCGGCGCCATGCGGATCGCACCGTCGAGCCGGATCACCTCGCCGTTCAGCATCGGGTTCTCGACAATATGCACCGCGAGATTGGCGTACTCGCTCGGGTCGCCGAGCCGTGCGGGATGCGGCACCTGCGCACCGAGGCTGTTTCGCGCCTCTTCGGACAATCCCATCAACAGCGGCGTCAGGAACAGGCCCGGTGCGATCGTCATCACTCGGATATTGAGCGATGCGAGATCACGCGCCACGGGCAAGGTGAGGCCAACAATGCCGCCCTTCGATGCGGAATATGCGGCCTGACCGATCTGGCCATCATAGGCAGCCACGCTCGCGGTATTGATGCATACGCCGCGTTCTTCACCGATCGGAGCCGCCGTCTGCATGCGTGCGGCGACCAGCCGGATGCAATTGAACGAGCCAATGAGATTGACCTTAATGACACGGGAGAAATGATCGAGCGGATACGCGCCGTTCTTGCCGACGGTTTTGACCGCGCCGCCGATCCCTGCGCAGTTCACCAGCACGCGAATGGTGCCGTGCGCAGCTTCGGCCTTGTCGATTGCTTCCTTGACCGGCGCCTCTTCCGAGACGTCGCCCACAAGCGCCAGTCCCTTGATCTCGGCAGCCACTTTCTCGGCGCCTTCTTTGTTCATGTCGATCACGGCAACCTTGGCGCCTTTGGCTGCCATGGCGCGCGCCGTCGCCGCGCCAAGACCAGAGCCGCCGCCTGTGACGAGAACCGAGATATCCTTGAGCTGCATGGGATGTTTCCTGTTTGTTTTGAAGTTGATTACGCAACGTGGTTGGCGGTCAATTCGGACCATTGCAACAGAATGTCTGCAGCATCGACTGGCGGCGTTGCGGGCGATCCTTGAATGGCCGATGGCGTTCGTGAAAAGCGTGGGGCAGGTGCCGGCTGAACGCCACCATGCACATCAACAAAGGTCTGGCGTGCAGCGAGATGCGGATGCAGCGGCGCCTCGAACATTCCAACGACAGGTGCTGCGCAAGCGTCCGATCCTTCGAGGATCGTCGTCCATTCCTCGCGCGTCCTGGTCTTGAACAGCGCCGTCATCTTTTCCTGTAGATCCGGCCACTGTTCGCGATTCATCTGGTTGTCAAAACAGGCCTCATCGAGGCCAGCGAGTTTTCTCAACTCCGCATAAAACTGAGGCTCGATCGCCCCGATCGCCATATACCGCCCGTCCTTGCACTCGTAAGTGCGATAGAAGTGGGCGCCACCATCCAACATGTTGGTCCGTGGCTTCTCGTGCCAGAGACCCAGCGCGCGCATGCTGTGAAACAGGGTCAGCATGTTGGTCACGCCATCGCACATCGCGGCGTCGACCACCTGCCCTTTGCCGGATGTGCGCGCCTCAATCACCGCAGCCAATACGCCGACCGCAAGGTAGAGCGCGCCACCGCCATAGTCGCCGACAAGATTGAGCGGCGAAACCGTATCGCCATCGCAAGATCGGAAGGAATCCAGCGCACCCGTGATCGCGATGTAGTTGATGTCGTGACCTGCCGCGAAAGCGAGAGGCCCGGTCTGCCCCCAGCCCGTCATGCGGCCGTAGACCAGACGCGGGTTGCGCTTCATTGCAACGTCGGGTCCGAGGCCAAGACGCTCCATCACTTGCGGGCGAAATCCTTCAATCAAAATGTCCGCTGCCGCGATCAGATCGAGGGCCTGCTGAACGTGATCGGATTTCTTCAGATCGAGTTCAACCACACGGCGCCCGCGGTGGACGAAATCCCGCGCATCACGCTCTCCCTGTCCGGGCCGCGTAATGGTGACCACATCGGCGCCCATATCCGACAGCATCATCGATGCGAACGGGCCTGGACCAAGGCCGGCGAACTCAATGACGCGGATACCACGCAGCGGGCCCTTTGCCGCCAATTGCTCCTTCATCCGTCTCTCCCAGATTTGTTTTTCTTATTTGCAAGCGTCATCCCTATCACGCGCGAGCAACCGGACTGTCACTGATATCGCTCGGTATATCAGCCTTGTCGGTGAGCATGCCGCCCAGGATCAGGTTGGTCATGTGGGCGATATACTCGCGGCGAACGGCATCCGTAATGCCATTCGCACCAAAGCGCGCGCTCATCTGTCGCCCGTAGAAAAGATGGTCGCAGGCACCCACCAGGCTTGTGTAGAACAATGCCGGGTCAGCCTTACGGAATTCTCCTGCGGCAATGCCCTCCGCCAGCAGCCTGCGCTGAAACTCGAACAGCGGTGTGACAAAGAAACGATTGACCTCTCTCGCCGTCTCCTCGCTGCCTTGATGCAGCAGCAGATGGATCAGTCGGTTCAGATACGGAAAACGGTAGTAGGCGTTGATGATACCGGCAATGTGCCGCTTCAATTTCTCGGTCGGTGAAATTGGCTGATCGAGCACGAACGCAAGGTTGGCCATTTCAGCACCGGCATCGCGAGCCAGCAGCGCAAGCAGCAAACCGTCCTTGTTGCCGAAATGGTATTTCACCAACGCCGAGTTGACGCCCGACTTCTCCGCGATATCGCTCAGCGAAATATCGGTTGAATTGCGCTCGATCATCAAGTCGCCCGCAGCCACCAGCAATTTGGCAGCCGTCGCATTCATCGGCGCAGCATCTCGTTCCGGTATTTGCTTGGCCGGCAACTGTCGTCGTGACGCTTTTGGACCAGGGCTAGGCGACATTCGCAATCCTTTGCGTAAGGATGACAGCTAAGCCGATGATCGGACGCTGCTCAAGAGTTAATTGACCGATTGACTAAATCCCGAGCCGCCACTTAAATTCTCGCCAATCAACAAGAACGACAATCAGGGAGAATGACATGGCCGAAGCTTACATCGTCGCCGCTGCCCGAACCGCCGGAGGCCGCAAGGGAGGCCGCCTCGCGGGCTGGCACCCCGTCGATCTCGCCGCATCTGTGCTGGATTCACTGGTGGATCGCACCGGCGTCGACCCTGCGCAGGTCGAAGATGTCATCATGGGCTGCGTCATGCAGGCCGGCGAACAATCAAACAATGTGGCGCGCAACGCGGTGATGGCCTCGAAGCTGCCGGAAAGCGTGCCCGGAACATCGGTGGACCGTCAGTGCGGCTCCTCTCAGCAGGCGCTGCATTTTGCCGCACAAGCCGTGATGTCGGGCTCGATGGATATCGTGATTGCCGCCGGCGTCGAAGGCATGACGCGCGTGCCCATGGGCCTGCCCGCCTCGCTTCCGTTCAAGAACGGTTTCGGCACGTACATGAGCCCGAATATTCAGGAACGTTATCCCAACATCCAGTTCAGCCAGTTCACCGGCGCGGAAATGATGGCGCAGAAATACGGCATCGAAAAAGACGAGCTCGACGCGTATTCCTATTACAGCCACCAGAAGGCGATCGCCGCGACGCAGGCCGGCGCCTTCAAGGACGAAATCGTGCCGCTGCAAATTACGCGCGCCGATGGCTCGACCGACAGCCACCACATCGATGAAGGCATCCGCTTCGATGCCAGCCTCGACGGTATCAGCAGCGTCAAGCTGCTCGCCGAAGGCGGGCGTATCACCGCCGCCAGCGCCAGTCAGATCTGCGACGGCGCCTCCGGCGTGATGGTGGTGAACGAGAAAGGCCTGAAAGCACTCGGCATCGCGCCAATGGCACGTATTCATCACATGACCATGATCGGCCATGATCCGGTGATCATGCTGGAAGCACCACTGCCGGCCACGCACAAAGCGCTGAAAAAAGCCGGCATGAAAGTCGACGACATCGACCTGTTCGAGGTCAATGAAGCCTTCGCGTCCGTGCCAACCGCGTGGCTGAAGGACACCGGCGCCGATCCCGCACGGCTCAACGTCAATGGCGGCGCAATTGCGCTCGGGCATCCGCTCGGCGGTTCAGGCACAAAACTGATGACCACGCTGGTTCACGCCTTGAAGCAGCGCAACAAGCGCTACGGCCTGCAGACCATGTGCGAAGGCGGCGGCATGGCGAATGTGACAATCGTCGAACGACTTTGACGATAATAAAGGCGGGCTCATCACCCGCCTTTATTGTTTCACGCCAGCTCCTATGTCCGCCGCAGCAGGTCGCTTCAGCATGACTCATCCGTCCCTTCACGCGCAGACGACGCCTGACAAGATCGCCTATCAAATGGCGAAAAGCGGCGAGGCGATTACGTATCGCGAGCTCGATCAGCGTTCCAACCAGGGAGCGCATCTGTTTCGCAAGCTCGGGCTGCGCAATGGCGACCACATCGCCATCCTGATGGAGAACTCTCTCGCGTTCATGGAAATCTGCTGGGCGGCCCAGCGCAGTGGTCTCTACTATACGGCCATCAGCCGCTACCTCACCGCCGATGAGATCGCTTATATCGTCAAGGATTGCGGGGCCAAGGTTGTCATCACCACCCCGAAGTGCGGCGAGACGATCGCAGAATTGATTTCATTAAGTGCAGATGCCCCCATCTTCTTCATGACGGGTGAGGCCCGTCCCGGATTTCGGTCGTGGAACAATGAGCGCACCGCTCAGCCCATAACGCCCATTGCTGATGAGACCGCAGGCTTCGACATGCTCTATTCGTCAGGCACCACCGGACGGCCAAAAGGTGTCCGCCGTGTCGGGAGCGAAACTTCGATCCTCGTCCCCAACGCTTTCCTGAAATATCTGTGCGTCGACATGTACGGCATGTCTTCGGACAGCATCTATCTCTCGCCGGCGCCGCTCTATCACGCCGCTCCGCTGCGCTTTAACATGATGGTCGGCGTACTTGGCGGCACTTCGATCATTATGGAGCACTTCGACGCCGAAGAATACCTCAAGCTCGTCGAGAAGCATCGCGTCAATGTCTCGCAGCTTGTGCCGACGATGTTTGTCCGCATGCTCAAGCTGCCGGACAACGTCCGTACCCGGTATGACATCTCGTCGCTGAAATCGGCGATCCATGCCGCCGCGCCGTGCCCCGTCGAAGTCAAGGCGAAGATGATCGACTGGTGGGGTCCGATCATCGTCGAATACTACGCCGGCTCGGAAGGGAATGGCGTCACCGTTTCAAATTCGCAAGAATGGTTGACCCATCGCGGCACCGTCGGACGCGCCGTCGTCGGCAAGGTGAAGATTGTCAATGACAACGATGAGGAGGTGCCGGTTGGCGAGGTCGGCACGGTGTATTTCGCCGATGCACCGCAGTTCGCCTATCACAACGATCCCGAAAAGACCAAACGCGCCTACAATTCCAAAGGATGGTCCACGCTTGGCGACGTCGGTTATGTCGATGCAGACGGATTTCTCTATCTCACCGACCGCAAGGCCTACCTGATCATCTCAGGCGGCGTGAACATCTACCCGCAGGAAACCGAAGATATTTTGATTACGCATTCCGCGGTGGCCGATGTTGCGGTCTTCGGCGTGCCGAACGAGGAAATGGGCGAAGAAGTCAAGGCCGTGGTGCAACCACACAACATGTCGGCGTCCGGGAAAGAGCTCGAAGCCGAGCTCATCGCCTTTTGCCGCCAACGGCTGTCGCCACTCAAGTGCCCGAAAAGCGTGGATTTCGAAGTTGAACTGCCGCGGACGCCAACCGGGAAATTGGTGAAACGTCACCTGCGAGATCGCTATTGGGCGGCGACGAAGAAAACACCGGCACAGACGTAGCTGGCTCTCAGTCTTCCCGCAGCCATTTCTCCACGAGCATCACCTCCGGCGCCTGCAGGTACTTGGTGGTCCACATATCAACGGACCACTCGATCCCGCTTTCTTTTTCAACGATCACCGCCGTGTTGTGCGGCAACTGCATCGTAAGAATATTACCTCGATACCGGGGGTTACCGACCGTGTGGTGTTTCAACAGCCCCCACTCCTGCAGCACCAGCAGAAAGCTCGACGTATTCCGGGTGGAATCCCAACAGTCGAAATTGCTGGCGTCGGCCCCCGTTCGGATGTCCGCCCGTTCCACGCGTTTGTTGGTCCCGATCATGGGGCCAACGCGGTGATCAAACCAGATCACGGCTTTCTGAATAGCAGCACGTTCAGCGGTGGCGGTTGCCTTCCCGGTCGCCAGAATTTGCGCCAATTGCTTTCTGTCGGCGGCTGAAAAATCAAGCAGTGCGCGGCGACGGCAGACAAAGCCATAGCAAACCGTCATCTCGCTGGCGTTCGGCGGGTTGATCGAGACCGACGTATACAAGTCCGCCTGCTGCGGACTGAGTTGAAGGGCACGGGCCGGCAGCACGCCGAACACAAGGCCAAACAGCGCCACAGCGATGGCGATACGGGAAGAAAATCCAGACAACGGACTGCCCTGTTGAGGTTTCGCGAGGAAGAAGTATGGCGGATTTGATGTGCAATCAACAGACAGATCGCGCATGCCATGCATATTCGGATGGAATTGTGGCGGCTTCCAAGACTAGGATTTGCTCAAGAGGATGTCATGTCCACAGCCCATTCCAAGGTCCCGCCATTTTCCGCGCCTTACGCGGCAGATGACACCCGGATTGCAGCGCGGCTGCTTGCCTTGCCGCCGCTCACGCCAGACAAGAATGCCCGAATCGATCAGACCGCGACGAAGCTGATCGAGGCAATTCGCAGCCAAGATACTGGGTTCGGCGGCGTCGAGGACATGCTGCGGGAATTCGCGCTCTCCACCAAAGAGGGGCTCGCCCTGATGGTGATGGCCGAGGCCTTGCTGCGGGTTCCCGATGCTGCCACTGCGGATCGCTTCATCGAAGACAAGCTGGGTCAGGGCGATTTCGCCCATCATCAGATCCGGTCGAATGCCTTGTTGGTCAATGCATCGGCGTGGGCGCTTGGCATGTCCGCACGCGTCATCCAGCCCGGTGAAACGCCGAGTGGCACCATCGGCCTTCTCGCCAAACGCCTTGGTCTTCCCGCCGTGCGCACGGCCACGCGTCAGGCGATGCGCCTCATGGGCAATCATTTCGTGCTGGGCGAGACCATCGACGCGGCTCTCGCACGCGCCGGCAGTGACCGAGTTCACGGCCACCGCTATTCATTTGACATGCTGGGCGAAGGCGCGCGCACTGCGGCGGACGCCAGGCGCTACTTCGCGTCCTACGCCGCAGCCATTGACGCGATCGGACATGCGGCAGGAAGCAAGCCTTTGCCGGACCGTCCCGGCATTTCGGTGAAGCTGTCCGCGTTGCATCCGCGCTATGAGCCACTGAGCCGAACCCGCGTGGTGGCAGAGCTGGTGCCGCTCGTGACGGAGCTGGCGCGGCGCGCGAAAACATTTGACCTGAATTTCACCATCGATGCCGAAGAGGCCGACCGGCTCGAGTTGTCACTCGATGTCATCGATCAGGTGTTTTCCGATAGCTCACTCGCGCGCTGGGATGGTTTCGGTCTGGCCATTCAAGCTTATCAGAAGCGCGCAGAAGCGGTGATCGATCATATCCATGATCTCGCCTCCCGCTATGACCGGCGCATGATGGTCCGCCTCGTCAAGGGCGCCTATTGGGACACCGAGATCAAGCGCGCGCAGGAGCGCGGCCTTGACGACTATCCGGTGTTTACGCGCAAGGCGATGACTGACCTGAACTATGTCGCTTGCGCGCGAAAATTGCTGGCACTTCGCCCGCGCCTGTTCCCGCAATTTGCGACTCATAACGCGCTCTCCGTCGCGACGATCACTGAGCTTGCGGGCAGCAGTCGGGATTTCGAATTCCAGCGCCTGCACGGGATGGGCGACGCCCTTTATGCACAGCTGAACGAAGATAAACCGACTCTCCCGTGTCGAACTTACGCACCGGTGGGAAGTCATCGCGATTTGCTGGCTTATCTCGTGCGCCGCCTCCTGGAGAACGGCGCGAACTCATCATTTGTGGCGCAGGCCTCCGACGAGACCATCCCTGTCCTCAAACTACTGGAGCGGCCGGAAGCTCTCATAGGAGCTGCGAGCAACGCCCGCCTGCCCCATTTGCCTCGGCCACCTGATCTTTATCTTCTGCGCCTCAATTCGCGCGGTATCGAGTTCGGCGATCGAACTGCACTTGATGCCCTGCTGCAATCGGTTACCCGGGAGGCTGCATTGCTTCCTACGAAAGCCCCGCCTCCAAGCTCCGACGACCTAGCAAAGACAATGGCTGCAGCCCAATCCGGCTTCGCGGCATGGAGCAGAACGCCAGCCGAGATCCGCGCATCTACTCTCGAGCGTGCAGCCAGTCTGCTCGAGCAGCGCATGCCGCGCTTCATCGCATTTCTGCAGACCGAAGGCGGCAAGACCATCGACGACGCCGTATCGGAAGTCCGCGAGGCCATCGACTTCTGCCGTTACTATGCGATGGAAGGACGCCGGCTGTTTGGTCATGACGTCCAGATGCCCGGCCCCACCGGCGAGAGCAACGCTTTGCGGCTGCGCGGCCGCGGCGTCATTGTCGCTATCTCGCCGTGGAATTTCCCGCTTGCGATCTTTCTCGGACAGATCGCCGCTGGCCTGATGGCCGGCAACACTGTCGTTGCCAAGCCTGCAGAACAAACACCACTGATCGCTGCAGAGATTATCAAGCTGCTGCACGAAGTCGGCATACCGGCGTCAGCGCTTCACTTGGTTCAAGGCGATGGCAAAGTCGGCGCAGCACTTGTCGATCACCCCAATGTCGCGGGCGTTGTCTTTACAGGATCAACTGAAGTCGCGCGGTCCATCAATCGCGCGCTTGCTGCCAAAGACGGCCCAATTGTGCCACTCATCGCCGAAACGGGCGGCATCAATGCCATGATTGTTGATGCGACCGCCCTGCCTGAACAAGTCGCCGATGACGTGGCGATATCGGCGTTCCGCTCAGCTGGCCAACGCTGTTCAGCCCTCCGGCTGCTGTTCGTCCAGGACGACGTCGCCGACCGCATGATCGCGATGATCGCGGGCGCCGCGAACGAGTTGAAAGTTGGCGATCCGCGCGATCCCGCCATCCAGATCGGTCCTGTTATCGATGCAGATGCAAAGCTGCGCCTCGACGCACACATCGCACGCATGAGAACGCAATCCCGCGTGCATTTTGCCGGCGTCGCACCGGCGACAGGCAATTTCGTCGCCCCGCATATTTTTGAGCTATCGAATGCTGCCGAACTTACCGAGGAAGTGTTCGGCCCCATCCTCCATGTGGTGCGGTATAAATCCGACAAATTGGGCGCTGTTCTGCAATCCATCGCCGCCAGCGGCTATGGATTGACCCTTGGCATTCACTCACGAATTGATGAGACGATCGACGAGATCATCGATCGGCTCGCAGTTGGAAACATTTACGTCAACCGCAACATGATCGGTGCAGTCGTCGGCGTGCAACCTTTCGGCGGGCAGGGCCTGTCTGGAACCGGACCGAAAGCTGGCGGCCCACATTACCTTGCGCGCTTCGCGACTGAGCAAACCATCACGATCAACACTGCAGCCGCAGGCGGCAATGTCGCACTGATGTCTGATCAGTAACAGTCTGCAATAAGAGCCGAATTAGATCACGACCGGTTTATCCGGCAATTCATTCGGATGCGGTCCTGACGCCGGGAAATGCTTCACCAACAACTTGGTGACGGCCGTAATGCCTGCCAGCACGCCACCCTCGAAATTTCGGCTGCGAAACTCTGCTTCCATCGCTCGGCAGATCGCTTCCCACTCGGTCCGCTGAACCTTCGTATCGATGCCGCGGTCCGCAACGATCTCGACGTCGCGATCGGCGAGCAAAAGATAGATCAGAATGCCGCTATTCTTTTCAGTGTCCCAGACCCGCAGTTGCGAGAACACATCGATGGCGCGCGCACGCGCCGATTGATCCCTGAACAAGGGGCGTCCATCGAGCGCACCTTCTACCGCAAAGCAAATTTGCCCGGTGTGCGCTTTCTCGCTGACTTTGATGGCCTTCTCAATATTGAGCAACGCGTCGCGCGGAAAAGCGCGCCGAATGCTCCAGCGATAGGGAAGAAGGTGCTTGCCGATGCGTTGAATGCCCATGGCTACCACCTGCCCGAGGCGCCGCCGCCTCCGAAGCTGCCCCCGCCCCCGCTAAATCCACCACCTGAGCCGCCAGAGCTCCCTGAGCTCCAACCGCCGCCACCCGTGCTGTAACGCCCGCCACCACCAGTGCCCACAGCGTCGCCGATTAGCGTCACAAAAAACGCAATCACCCCCGCAATCAAAGCCACCGGCAACGCACCGATCATCGCCCACGCGATGAAGGCGACGCCGCCGCCCATTACCAGCGAGCCCAACAATCTACCGAGCATCGCCCTGAGAATTCCGCCAACGACCAAAGCCCCAATAATAATAACGGGGAGAAGTTCTCCGAAATTGTCGAAACTGCCGCTTGTGTCCGGCCTCGGTTTGGGCGCGGGCAGCGGCTCGCCATCCACCACACGCACCATGCGTTCGACGCCGTCGGCAATTCCCCCGTCGAAGTCTCCATTGCGAAATTTCGGCGTGATGATCTCGGCAATGATCCTTCTTGCCGTGGCATCGTTCAGCACGCCTTCAAGGCCGTAGCCGACTTCGATACGCAACGTGCGATCATCTTTGGCCACGATCAGAAGCGCGCCGTCATCGATTTTTTTCCGCCCGAGCTTCCACTGCTCGACCACGCGCAAGGAATATTGCTCGATGGTCTCCGGTGCGGTCGTCGGCACGATCAGCACCGCGATCTGAGTGCCCTTGCGGTCCTCAAAATCCTTCAGCGTCTTGTCGAGGGACGCAATCTGGTCGACGCTCAGCGTTCCGGTCAGATCGACCACGCGGTCGGTGAGTGGCGGCACCGCGACTTCGGCCACTGCGGACCAAGCCCAGCACAGCATGAACGCAAGAATGACTGCTCTTGCCGCCCTCATCGCGGATGCTCGCGTTGCGCGCTTATTTTGCGGGCGCGGGTGTTGCCGGCGCTGGCGACGCAGGAGGCGGCGGGTTGAAATCGACCTTCGGTGCGGTCGATATCTCCTTCTCGTTATCGACCGTGAAGTTCGCCTTTTCCTTGTAGCCGAATGCCATTGCTGTCAGGTTGTTCGGAAACGTCCGGATGCCGACATTATAGTCCTGCACCGTCTTGATGTAGCGATTGCGCGCCACCGTAATCCGATTTTCAGTGCCCTCTAGCTGCGCCACCAGATCGCGGAACAGCTGGTCGGATTTGAGCTGCGGATAGTTTTCCGTTACCACCAGCAAGCGCGATAGCGCACCGGTCAACTCGCCTTGCGCGGCTTGGAATTTCTGCATCGCCGCCGGGTCGTTCACCACATCCGGCGTCATCTGCACGCTGCCGACCTTGGCCCGCGCGTTGGTGACACCAAGCAGGACATCCTTTTCCTGCTGTGCGAAGCCCTTCACCGAATTGACGAGATTGGGAACCAGATCCGCGCGGCGCTGATACTGATTCACCACTTCCGACCAGCCCGATTTGACCGCTTCGTCATTCTGCTGGATGGCATTGTATCCGCAGTTAGTAAGGCTGAGTGAGGCGAGCGCCGCTAAAACCGTCAAAAGCTTGCGCATGGCTATCTCCAAAATAAACAAAGTCGAATACGACCCTACAATGGCCCCGTGTCAATTATCATACACGTTCATGTAGACTAGTGGGGCGGATTTGACGTTCGCCCCCCCTGCGTGCCGCGAATTTGTGATGCGAATGTTAGAATCGGACCACTTGGTCATCTCACCCATCCGCAGCCCAACCTCGCGCAACCCTGTCATGTTGCGCGAGGTTTCGCTGGTATCAGCTCGCTGTTGCCTTCAGAGTCCGATGAGATCACGCGCGGAGTAGGACGGCACATGAGCAACTCGGCAGACAGCATCAACATCGATACTGGAACGGATGAACTGCTTTGTTCGCTGCGCGATCGCGTTGCCATCATCACGTTGAACCGCCCACAGGCTCGCAACTCTCTCTCTGACAATCTCACTCCGGCCTTGCGCACGATGATCAAGGAGCGCGGCGAAGATCCGAATGTCGGCGCAATTGTCATCACCGGTGCCGGCACCGCCTTCTGTGCCGGCGGCGACGTCAAAGGCATGGGCGCAAACAGCACGAAGCAAGCATGGTCGTTCGATCAAAAGGTCGAGGATCTGCAGGACCGCCAGCGCCGGCTGACCGGCGCGTTGATGTCGGTCCGCAAGCCGACCATTGCTGTACTTCCCGGCGCCGCAGCGGGCGCTGGTCTTTCGATTGCGCTCGCTTGTGACATCCGGATTGCAGCAGAATCGGCGTTCGTGAGCACAGGATATATGCGCGTCGGCCTCAGCGGTGATTACGGCATCGCATGGATGCTGACGCGGCTGGTCGGCACCGCTCGCGCCCGTGAGCTGATGTTTCTGTCCGAGAAGATTGACGCCAGACGCTGCGAGACGATTGGTCTCGTCAATCGGGTGGTGCCCGACGACAAGTTGCAAGAGGAAGCCTTCGCGATGGCCAAAGCGATGGCGGAAGGTCCGTCCATCGCCCTGCGCTACATGAAGAACAATCTGGACGAAGCCCTGGCCTTCGACTTCAACACCGCGCTCGACCATGAAGCCGAGCGGCTGGTGCGCGCAGCCGCCACCGCCGATCACAAGGAAGCGGTGCAGGCCTTCATTGAAAAGCGCAAGCCGAACTTCAAAGGCACCTAATTGCCTCTAGTGGTCCGATTCTAAAGTTCGCGTCCCATCTCAGCAGGCACTCTTGCGAACGTTAGAATCGAAGGACCACTAGCAAATATAAGATTCTAGTGGAGCTTTGGGATTTGACGTTCGCATCACGAATTCGCGGCAAGCAGGGTAGCGAACGTCAAATCCGCTCCACTAGGTGGCCTGCAGCAACGCCACCGTGCCCTGGCCGCCGTCGGCGCAGATACTGACGATGGCACGTTGCCCGGACGGCATCGCCGCCAGCTCTTTCACGGCCTGGCTCAGGATGCGCGCACCCGTTGCCCCGAAGGGATGGCCGATGGCCGTGCTGCCACCTGTCGGATTCAGCCGCTCCCGCGGAAATTTTCCGAAGTCGGCCGTCACCTTGGCTTTGTCCCGAATGAACTCAGGGCTCTCTAGTGCCTTGATGTGCGCGAGCACCTGGGCTGCGAACGCCTCGTGGATCTCCCAGAGATGGATGTCCGCATAGGTGAGGCCGTGCCGCGCCAGCAGGCGTGGAATGGCGTAAGGCGGCGCCATCAGAAGACCTTCTGTGCGGAAATCCACCGAGGCTATTTCCCAATCGATCAATTTAACGCGCGGCGTCTCAGTCGGGAGTTTCTTCAAACCGGCGGGTGAGGCTACCCAGATGCTGGATGCGCCATCCGTCAGAGGCGAGGAATTGCCCGCAGTCAGAGTGCCCTTGCCGCTGGTACGATCGAACGAAGGCGACAGCCGTGCCAGCTTCTCAAGCGATGTGTCCTTGCGTGGAATCGTATCCCGGCGCACGTCGCCGAACGGGATCACCAGATCATTGAAGAAACCGCGCTCCCAGGCTGCAACGGCGCGTTGATGACTTTCCAGCGCGATCTGGTCCTGCGCCTCGCGCGAGATATTCCAGACCTTCGCGGTGATCTCGGTATGCTCGCCCATGCTCATGCCCGTGGTGCGATTGCTGACCGCGGGGATATAGAGCCGCACATCGCGCAGCTTGAGATCGATAGCGTGGCTGAGCTTCTGCCCGAGCGAACGCGCCGACTGAAACTGGCGCACCCAATTCGATAGCGATGTCCCTAATCCCAGTTGCACCTGGCTGAGGCTATCAACGCCGCCGACCAATGCGAGGTTGCGCGCGTCACCATCGAGCATCCCGGCGACTTCAAACACGCCCATCATGCTGGTCGAGCACGCCATGACCGTGGAATAGGCCGGGACTGTTGCGTCCACGCCGGCATCCATCAAGACTTCGCGGGCGATATTGCTCCAGGTGAGGTTCGGGACGACATTGCCCCAGACTGCGAAGTCGGGCTTGCCGCCGTTGAGTTGCCCGACCATGTGCTTCACCACCGGGACCGATAGCGCGATCGCATCGACACCGCTCAATGGTCCATCGACCTTGGCGAAGGGCGTACGGACACCTGCCGCCAGCCAGACTTCGGTTTTTGCGGCTTGTGCCATCGGACCACTCCCGGATCAAAACGCCGCCATCGGCGCACTTGAATCCTAGTCGATCCGACCGATCACACACAAGCAGCCAAGACACACGAGCTGAAAAGACACGGTTAGGCAGCGGCGAGCGCAGCGTACAGTTGATCAATGATCGCCGCATCTTTCCAGCCCGCGCACGGAATATTCGCGCGGCCGCCCCGCAGAGTCTTTTGGATACGAACCTGCCGCCAGTCATACGGAGCCGGCAAAAATTCGTAGCCCGACTTCTGTGCAAGCCCTATCATTTGTTCATTGTTGCGAAAGGTCTCTCCGACCAGGCGAGCAGCACCAAGCGCAGCCGACCGGCATTCAAGGTTAGCCAGGATCGCCGATCCTATCCCACGGCCTTGCCAGGCATCACCGATCGACAGTCCAAACTCGGTGCTGCGCTGGTCCGCATCATAACTATAGCGCGCTTCGCCAACGACAGTGCTCACGCCGCCAACCTTCATCTCGGTAACCACCGCAAAGCCGCCATTCTCACCAACGTGAAGGGTCTTATCGAGCTCTGACGGGGGCAGCTCGCTCGCTGCTCCCATCAGACGATTGTAGCGCGACCGCTGTGACAACGACCGGAAGTAAGACTGAAGAGCATCACCATCGCCCGAGGTGACGAACCGAATGATCAATGTTTCTCCGGTCCGCAACCGTACGACATCGGTAAACCTGCCAAGCGAACTCAAGCCAGCTTGATCTGTGCCAAAGGCCACCTTCTGATCGCTCCATCTCTGACGAGATTCAGCTTCCCAGTGCTGGGGTTATGCCCGCCAGAACGGCTTGTTTGCTTCGACTTCATAGTCCGACCAGCTGGCACCGATGTCGTGGAAATCTTGATCGCTCATCCGGGCCAACTCGATCCGATATTGGTAGCGATAGCGCCACTTCTGCAAAATATCGGCGATGTAAGACACTGGATGCGCTATGTTTGAATGATGATGATTTCTCATCACTTCGCTGTTGCAAACTGACATTTTCGCCTCCTGAAATAACCTGATGCCGCTAATATCTGCGTTGCGATGCAGCTTGACAAACGACAGCTTGTCCTCCGATATATGAGATATTATCATGTATTGGGATGCCAGACCGATGATCGCAAGGCTACCCTCGCTGAATGGGCTACGCGCCTTCGAGGCGGCCGCCCGGCATTTAAGCTTCACACTCGCAGCGCAGGAGCTGAACGTCACGCAGACAGCGATCAGCCATCAGATCCGCCGCCTGGAGGAAGAACTCGGCATCCGCCTGTTCATTCGTCAGAACCGGTCACTGGCGCTGACGCCGCAAGCCATCGAATATCTTCCCGGCATCCGAGCCGCGTTTCAGGATCTGCGATCGGCCACCGATCGCCTGCTGCGCAATGACAGCGACCGCGTTTTGACCGTCAGCACGCTCACTTCGTTAGCGGTGAAGTGGCTGATGCCGAGGCTGCGTGGCTTTCAGGAAAAACATCCGGATATCGATGTCCGCATCACGACATCCGTCGAGCTGGTCGATTTTCGCAAGGACAATGTTGATCTCGCAATCCGGTTCGGCCGCGGACAGTGGCCGGGCCTTCGAGCCGACTGGCTGATGGCCGAGCATCTCTTTCCGGTCTGCAGCCCAGCATTGCTCAAAGGAAAGCAGGCTCTCCGGCGACCGGAAGATTTGTCACGCGTCACGCTGTTGCACACCAACGCGCACGATGACTGGCGATTGTGGCTCACCGCCGCAGGACTACCGCCCGAAATTTCACAGAATCCTGGCCTGACTTTCGATCTGGCGTTCATGACAATCCAGGCCGCGATCGACGGCATCGGCGTAGCCATGGGCCAAACCGCGTATGTCGCGGACGACATCGCCAAGGGGCGTCTCGTCGTTCCGTTCGACATTGCGATGCCTGCCGACGCGGGCTTCTACATCGTTGCGCCGCAGGGCAAAGCGACGATGCCGAAAATCAACGCCTTCCGCGACTGGCTACTCACCACCGCGGAAAATGAACGAAACACGCAGTCGCCCCAAACTCATTCGGGGAAAAGAGCATTAATCGCCTGACCGACCAGCGCATGGGCGCGCGCCCGCGCAGCTTTATCCTCCGACACCCACAACGCCAGCTCGTTCAATCCGCCGGAGAGCAAGTGCGTCAGCGCCTGTGCATCACCCTTCTTCATTCGCCGCTCTGCCAGCACCGCTTCAATACCAGCGCGAAGCGATGCCATGCCGAGCTTTGCATCGACCGCGCGCCAATGCGCCCAGCCGAGCACGCTTGGCGCATCGATCAGATAAATGCGCTTGATGGCAGGATTGGTGGCCGCTTCGAGAAACGCGATCGATCCTGCTTTTAATGCATCGATTGCCCTTGCGGACTTTTCGGCTTCGCGCTCGATTGCGACGAGCACATCTCGCGCGACATCTTCAAACACCGCAGCAAACAGCGCCGCCTTGTCTTCGAATTGATGGTACAGCGCGCCACGCGTAACACCGGCCGCCTGCACAATGTCTTCCGTGGCCGTATCGGCATACCCGTGCTTGCCAAACAGCTTACGCGCCACAGCAATCAGATGATTGCGGGTCTTAAGAGCCTGGGCCTGCTTCCGATTCAATTCTTGCATACAAACAGTATGTATGTATTTTTGGACCCAGGCAAGAAACCAGGAGGCCAAAATGCAACTCGCTGATTTCTATCCCCTCATCATGACGGACAAGCTCACGGAGGCTCGTGACTTCTACGTTCGCTGGTTCGGCTTCACACCGCAGTTCGAATCCGATTGGTGCGTCTATATGCGCTCAAAAGGGGAGCCAAGCTTCGCCCTGATGTTCATGCTGCCCGACCATCCCTCACGCCCTCCAGGCCGAGAAGCTCATTCAGGCCAAGGTTTGATCCTGACCCTGCAGGTGGAAGATGCTGAGGCCGCTTTTAAGGAGATGCGGGCCAAGGGCCTGCCGATCCAGCACGGTTTGGCGGATGAACCGTGGGGGCAACGCCGTTTCCTGACGCGCGACCCGGCGGGGATATGGATCGACGTGGTCGAACAGACCGCACCCGCCGAAGGTTTCTGGGAGCAATATACCGTTGCGAGTTAACGCCAGCGCTGCGAGTGAAGACGGCCTTCTCGGCAGCTTCACCGTTCTAAGTGCGCTTGAAAGAGTCAGGCAGCGACCGACTTCACCGGCTTCTTCCGGCTCGCACGCCATTCCTCGAACCGCTGCACGACAACGAAGAACGCCGGCACGAACAGGACGGCAAGGCATGTTGACGCCAGCATGCCACTGAACACGGTAATGCCGATTGATTTACGAGCGCTGGCACCGGCTCCTGTCGCAAGGACCAGCGGCAGAACGCCAAGAATGAACGCGAAGGATGTCATCAGGATGGGACGGAAGCGCGCCCGAGCGGCTTCGACTGCGGATTCCTGCAAAGGCTTACCATCGCGGACACGCAGTTCACGCGCGACTTCCACGATCAGGATGGCGTTCTTTGCCGATAGCGCAATCAGCAGGATCAATCCGATCTGCACATAGAGATTGTTGTCGATCCGCAGAGCCGTCAGCACCGACGTCGGTCCAAGTAGCGAAAGCGGCACCGCAAGAATGACCGAGATCGGAGCGTACCAACTCTCATATTGTCCGGCCAGGACAAGATAAACCAGCAACAGGGCCAGACCGAACGTGAAGTAAATCTGATTGCTGACGATTTTTTCCTGATACGACATCGCCGTCCATTCGAAGGCAGTGCCGGGGGGCAGCGTTTTGGCTGCAATCTGCTCCATGAGCGTTATGGACTGACCGGAGCTGAAGCCCTGCGCAGGTAGTCCAATCACGGTCGAGGACGGATAGAGATTGTAGAGGCTGATCAGCGAAGGACCGACCGTGGGTGTGATCTTTGCGATGGTCCCGAGCGGGATCATGTTACCCTGCTGATTACGCACCGTCATGTTCTCGATGTCCACCAGGCGCAGCCGGTATGGCGCGTCGGCCTGCGCATAAATCTGGAATGTCCGTCCAAATCTGTTGAACTGGGCGACAAACGTCGAGCCCAGATAGGCAGCAAGGGCCGAGAACACTTGATCCGTCGAGACTTGCATCGTCTGGATCTTGACGCGATCGACCTCGACATTGAATTGCGGCACCAGTGCGCGGAAAGGCGAACTCACTCGCTGGAGTGAGCTTTGCGTCTGGGCGTTGGAGACCACCGCATTGGTAATGGTCTGCAATTTGGCATAGTCGGAGCTGCCATCACGCAGCTCAATCTGCATGGCAAATCCAGCCGCGTTTCCGATACCTTGGATCGGCGGCGGCGGCAGCACGATCACCCGCGCTTCGGGGACCTCCGCCATCGACTGGTTCAGGCCAACCACCAGCGACCGCAAATCTTGACCGGGCCCGCGCTCACTCCAATCTTTCAACACCAAGTACGCCACGCCGGCATTCGCAAGGCTCGCGCTATTGTCGAGTGCAGAAATTCCAGCGATGCCTAGCACGTGCGCAACCCCCGGCGTCTTGGCGGATATCTCGCTCACGCGATCCATGACGCGCTGGGTGCGATCCAGTGATGCGCCATCAGGCAACTGCACGGCCGCGAGCAAGTAGCCCTGATCCTCGATCGGTAGGAATCCAGTCGGCACGCGTGATAAGCCGTAGCCACCGAGAGCAATCAAAGCCAGAGCAACGATCACGGAGATGCCGCTGTGAGCGACAAGACGCTGGATGAAATTGGCGTAACCGCGCTCGATCCGCGCGTAAATCGCATTGAAACCGCGATAGAACCAGTTGCGTTGCTCCGGTGGCACCGCTGGCCGTAGCCACAAAGCACACTGCGTCGGCTTCAGGGTCGCCGCATTAATCGCGCTGATCAGCGCCGTCGCGGCGATCACGAGCGCGAACTGCGCATAGATTCGCCCCGTCAGGCCTGGCAGGAATGCTGCGGGCAAAAACACCGAAACTAGAACAAGAGTGATGCCAATGATCGGGCCGAAGAGCTGATCCATCGCGCTGATCGCAGCTTGCGGCCCGGACATTCCACGCTCGATATTATGTGCAGCCCCTTCGACCACAACGATGGCATCGTCCACCACGATGCCGATAGCGAGAATGATCGCAAACAAGGTTGAAAGATTGATGGTAAAGCCAAGCAGCGCCATGGCCGCAAACGCGCCGATAATCGTGACGGGCACTGTTGTGGCCGGCACCAGCATGGCCCGCCAATCCTGCAGGAACACAAGGATCACGATCAACACCAGCAATGCCGCCTCGATCAACGTTTTGTAGACTTCGTTGATCGACGCCTGGACGAATTTGGTGGTGTCGAATGGAATGTCGTAGGTGACGCCTTGCGGAAAGTTTTTGGCAAGTTCGGCCATCTTGTTCTTCACCTCGCCCGCGACATTGATGGCGTTAGCGCCCGGCGACTGGAATACAGCGATGCCAGTTGCCGGGCGGTTGTCGAGCGAGAAAACCTGGCTGTATGTCTGTGCGCCCAGTTCAACGCGCCCGACATCACGCAGGCGCGTGACGTCTCCCGCGTTGCCAGTCTTGACGATGATGTTGGAGAACTGCTCAGCGTTGTCGAAGCGGCCTTTCACATTCAGCGTGTATTGAAAGGCCGTTCCGCCCGGCGTCGGCGGCATGCCGACTTGGCCGGCAGTGACCTGCTGACTCTGCTGCTGCACGGACTGAATGACATCTTGAGGCATCAAGCCCCTTGCCTGCAGCTTCTCCGGATCGAGCCACAAACGCATGGAATACTGGCCCGCGCCAAACACTGTGACATTGCCGACGCCCGGCAAGCGCGCAAGTTCATCCTTGAGGTTGATGGTGGCGTAGTTGCTTAAGTAAAGGCTGTCGCGCTGGGAATCGGACGACGTCAGAGTCACGAAGAGCAGGATAGAGGTGGAGCGCTTCTGAACCGTAACACCTTGGGTTTGCACCGCCTGCGGCAGAGACGACAACGCGCTCGAGACTCTGTTCTGAACCAGCACCTGCGCGAAGTTGAGATCGGTGCCGATCTTGAACGTGACAGTCAGCGTGTAGCTGCCATCTGCGGCACTGTAGGACTGCATGTAAAGCATATCCTCAACGCCGTTCACCTGCTGCTCGATGGGCAGCGCCACTGTGTCGATGACAACCTGCGCGCTCGCACCCGGATAACGCGTTGTCACCTGAACTGTGGGTGGCACCACATCGGGATATTGGGCAACGGGAAGACGCAGCAGCGCCACTGCGCCGATGAGAACCATCAGAATCGCAATTACATTCGCGAGAACCGGCCGCTCGATAAAAAATTTCGAAATCATGCGCGATTCCTAGTTTGCTGACGCGCGTGGCTGCTCGATCGTCTGTAGCTTCGGATTGACTTTCTGCCCCGGTATGGCCCGCAGGACGCCTGCAATTACGATGCGGTCCTCGGGGCCAAGACCTTTTTCGATCACACGGAGATTGCCTTCCACAGGGCCGATCTCCACCTTACGCTGCTCGACAACGTTGTCGCTGTTGACGACCAGCACATATTGTCCGCCCTGATCGCTACCCAGAGCAACATCGGGCACGAGCAGTGCTTTCACTGATTCCTCGATGGGCACCCGCACACGCACAAAATAGCCGGGCAGCAGCGCGCGGTTGGCATTCGGAAGAATGCCGCGAACTGGAAGCGTTCCGGTCGACTGGTTGACGGTCGGCGCGGCATAATCCAGCTTGCCTGTGTGGGGATAGCCGGTCTCGGTCTGCAGGCCAACCTCAACCGGTATGTTCAGAAGATCGGCCGACGTGAGCCCTTTCATCATGGCTTCAGCACGGATGCGCAGGACGTCCTGCTCACCCACGTTGAAGTTCACATAGATTGGATCGAGTTGGACGATCGTCGCGAGCTGCGTCGGCGACGCGACGCCGACCAATTCACCGACTGAAATAAGGTGCGCTGTCACGATGCCATCGAATGGTGCAATCACATTCGTGTAGCCGTAGTTGACAGCAGCAATCTTGGTATTTGCCTGGGCCTGTTGGAGATTGGCCTGAGCGTTGTCGCGCGCGGACGTCGCCTGATCAAAGTAAGATTGGGTTGCAAATTGCTTGGCGACAAGCTCCTGCTGTCGCTTGAATTCCGCATCAGACTGCTTCAGCGAAGCCTGAGCACCGACTTCCGCAGCCTGAGCCTGATCCAGCTTCAATTTGTACGTCTCAGGCTCGATGGTGAAAAGCGTCGTGCCTGCCTTGACGAATGAGCCGTCCTTGTAATTGATCGCCTGCAGCACGCCCTGCACGCGCGCGACGAGGTCGACGCTTTTGACAGGCGCTGTATTTCCCGTTGCGTAGAGATAGCGCGTGATCGACTTCTGAAGCGGTGGAGCAACATCCACGACTGGTGGAGGCGGCTGAACAAACGTGTTTTGCTCACATGCAGTGAGTAGAAAAACTGCTGCTAAAGAAAATGAAACACGTTGCACGCGGGCCTTCGTAATTTGTGCACGGCCCCCAAGCAATGTGTCGAGCAGCGAATGACTCAAATTCATTCCCATCCCTCCCTGTCGACGTGTCTTCGGCAAGCAGGCTCGCACTAGTGGTCCGTTTCTAACGTTCGCATCCCGTTTCGCTAGGCACTCTTGCGAACGTTAGAAGCGAAGGACCACTAGCAAATATATAATTCTAGTGGAGCTTATGGATTTGACGTTCGCATCACGAACTCGCGGCAAACAAGGAGGCGAACGTCAAATCCGCTCCACTAGTGTGGCGGTTCTGAAGTCCGCATCATTCGCGCGGCGAGTCCGGAATGCGGACTTCAGAACCAAAGCCACACTAGAACAATAACTCGCTAGAGTCCTTCGATTCCGAAGTCCGCAGACGAACGAGCAGTGGCATGATGCGAACTTCGGAATCGGGACTCTAGGACGATAGCATATTCTTCTTGCCGGAAAATCTAAAAGCGTGCAGTCTTTCTCCGTTTCAAGGTCTCTGCTCGTCACTGCTTGATTTTATTCGCTGCTGACACGTCTTCTACAAGGCAAAGCACTGGAGATCGAAATGCCCGTGGTTATTGAATGCCGCCTGGCGGCACTATTTGCTTTAATTGCGACAGGTCTAATTTTTCTGATTGATCCCGCTGCAGCGCAGCAGCCCACATCGGCGCAACGCGATGCAATTCGCTCAGCGTGCCGCTCCGACTACGAAGCCCACTGCGCAAGCGTTCCGCCCGGTGGCAAGCCGTCGTTCATGTGCCTGCAGAAGAACATGGCCAGTCTGTCGCCGGACTGTCAAAAGGCGGTGAATGCTGTCGGGGGGTCATCAGCGGCACCGGCAGCAGCGCCAAAATCTTCCACGGCGCCCCCTCCAGCAGCGACACCCAAATCTTCAGCAGCACCTCCTGCAGCAGCACCACCAGCGCAAGCAGCAACAGGTGCTGCACCGGCCCCAGCCGCTCCGCCACCGGGTGGCACGGCCACGCAGGCGACAGTTGGAGCGGCTCCCATGGCTCCAGCAGTCGCGCTTACTCCACGTCAGGAATTTAGGCTTGTCCGGCTTTCCTGCAGCGGGGATTATCGCACCTACTGCGGTAACGTTGCCTTAGGTGGAGGCCGGGTCGCCCAATGCCTACGCGCGAACGCGGCGTCGCTTTCCCCGGGCTGTCAGAGCGCGCTGATGGGGCTGCGCCAGTCGCGCTAAATCTTGACCTTTCGAACGTGCTTGAATTGCGAGCGACAGATGTTTACTGACGCATCCGCTTCGGGTCGCTTACCTCCCGAAGCGGGAGCCATTATGTATTGCTCTCTATTCGCCGCGGAAGGCGAGGATCAGCTGCACAAGGCGCACTGAGAGCGCGATGTAGCATACCGCCATGATGATCTGCAGAACGGTGTGCCATTCCGATTTGGAGAGCCGATACAGGCCATCAAGGAAATTCAGCACAAGAAGAATGACGCCGAACAACACAACGCCGCGCCCGACAAGACCGTGCCGCAAGTATCCAAACAGCATGATGGCCGGCTCGTTCGTCGAGATATGGGTGCCGGCCGACACCACTAACGTCCCCACAATAATTCTCTCAACGTAACCAAAGACAGCGTGCACGGACTCTTCCATGTGCCCACTGTAAAATGAATGCCACTTGCTCTTGTACGTATTCATTTCAAGCTCCGTCGATTTCAAAAACAAAACGATGAGCAGTAAAGTTAGATAGAGCGCCCTCTCATATTGGGCCACAGATGTTTCAGGATAGGAAGAGCACTCGACGGAGACGAATTTCACTTCAATCACTCGCTCCTGCATCGGTTTGGTGCTGCGCCTAGCGGCATTCCGTAGGCGCGCTCAGAAACTGACATCCTAACGGGACAATGTCAGTGACATTTTCCTTTGTTGCGGCCGGCCTACCTCCAAAAGGGTATCGTCCCGTTGCCTAGTGGCCGTGGCCACCAAGTGCTACTCTTATCGATGCCAATGCATTGCCCGAACCAAATGCGAGTCGCGTATGCGTGCGTGGCACATCATGGACACAACGTCTCCAGCGATCGCCGAATCGGCGATGGATCCATCTCGCTCAAAGATGGCTTTTAAGGAGTCCCTCCAATTGATTGGCTCCATCGGAGCGGTGCCGATCCCATCGGCGCATCATCAACGACATCTTCGCCAATACAAAAACTGCGGAAATACAGAGACCGAGCCAGTCGCTCGGAGAGCTATAGCGTTCTCAGTCGCATTTCTTTTTTAAAAAGCTGAAGGAGAGAACCATGGCAATGACTCATGCACTTTTCGCATTGTCGTCCCTTGCTGCCGTTTTGACGGCCCCCAGTACTTACGCCCAGGGAATTCCACCGGAGGGTCCTGTCTCCGTGACATACACGGCCACACAAATTCCACCTCCAAAACCGATGCCGATCGGCGGCGGCAGAGTTTGCCGTCGTGAACCAGGCTATGGCAGCGTCGAACGACGCCGGAAACCCTGTGCTCCATAATATGGGAGGACGCTGCCAAGGCAGCCGTCTCATTGATACCGCCGTAAAGAGCATGGAAGTGCGCGCATTTTGCACTTACGTCGACAAGGACGGCGATCAAACGTTCGAGCAGTGCGACTTCCTGCCAGGTCAACCGAATAAGTGCAAGCTAACAGGAGGCACCGGTAAGTTCGACGGCCTGCAGGGCGAACTGGTGATTACCTTCGAGATCGCCAAGAGCAATTTCGATGGCATCAGCCAGGCCATCGGCCACAAGAAGGGAACGTACAAGATCGTGAAAACGAACTGATACTTTCCAGGTCAGTCCCCGCGCATCGTGTGCAGTCGGAGCCACGGCGCGGGGATTGTCGCGTACAACCACCGGCGGCTCCGTCGCGCTGGCACAAGGGATTGGCGGCGATGCCAGTGAGGATAGACTAGCCCACTCGGGGCGAACGCCGATCGATACCCGAGCTCTGAAAGCCGCTTTGCATGCCCACTTGTCATGCTATGATCCCGCGGAACCGTGGGCGCCACCATGACTGGTATTGCGGAGTGGCTAGCATCGATCGGGTTGGGAGAGTACGCCCAGCGTTTCGGCGAGAATGCGATTGACCTATCGGTCGTTCGCGATCTTACAGAACAGGACCTCAAGGACCTCGGCGTTCTGCTCGGGCATCGCCGCAAGATGTTGCGCGCTATTTCAGAGCTCAAGGCCGGCATCCTCATAACGCCCCAGACCAGAACCAGACTGATGCCGCGCGATGCTGCAGAGCGGCGCCAGCTGACCCTGATGTTTTGCGATCTGGTGGGCTCGTCTGCGTTATCGGTCCGCCTTGATCCTGAGGACTTGAGGGCCGTTATCGGCGCGTATCACGACTGCATCGCGAAGATCATCGGCAAAAATGACGGTGTTATCGTTAAGTACCTTGGCGACGGCGTGCTTGCGTCTTTCGGCTATCCGGTCGCGCACGAAGATGATGCTGAACAAGCGACGCGCACAGGACTGACGCTCGTGGAAGCTGTCGCCAGCCTCCCGACGGATATCGGCGAGAAGTTACAGGTGCGTGTCGGTATCGCGACCGGGACCGTGGTTGTCGGCGATTTGATTGGCGAGGGCGCAGCCAAGGAGCAGGCAGTCATTGGTGAGACGCCGAATCTTGCAGCACGCCTGCAAATGCTTGCCGAGCCCGGCACAGTGGTTATCTCTGAAAGCACGCACCGCCTCACCGATGGATATTTTGAGTACCGGCATCTCGGGCCAATCACATTGAAGGGTTGGACGGAGCCGATCTCTGCATGGCAGGTTCTGCGAACCACGGGTGTCGTGAGCCGGTTTGAAGCACAACACAAGAGCAGGCTTCACCCACTCGTTGGACGCAACGAAGAACTCGAATTGCTGACACGCCGCTGGCGTGCCGCCACCCACGGCCAGGGCTCCGTTGCAGTGCTGACGGGAGAGCCCGGTATCGGCAAGTCGCATATTACTCTGGCACTTCAGGAGTACGTCCAGACCGAGCCACATTATACGTTGCGCTTTTTCTGCTCCGCACACCATACCAACAGCGCGCTGTATCCGTTCCTCGGCCAACTCGAACGCGCAGCCAGATTCGAACGAAGTGACACGCCGGCTGAAAGACTCACGAAGCTCGAGGCTTTGCTCGCACTATCCGGTCCCCAAACAAGCCAGACGATGCCGCTTGTCGCCAATCTTCTCTCGATACCTTGCAACGATCCTTACCATCTTGCGGAAATGACCCCGCAGAAACGGAGAGAGATGACGTTGACGGCGCTTCTGGCGCTGCTCGACGGACTGTCGGCGAGACGGCCGGTGTTTCTCATTTTCGAAGATGTTCACTGGGCAGACCCGACCTCACGGGAGCTGCTAACCGCGATCTTGGATCGTGTGCCACGCCTCCGCGTGTTGCTCCTCATTACCGCAAGGCCGGAGTTCACACCGCCGTGGCCAGGCCATGCACATGTAACAACCGTCTCCCTCACACGATTGAATCGACGCGACGGGGCGACGTTGATCGACCGCGTCACCGCCGGCAAAGCGCTTCCCGAAGAGGTCATGAACGAAATTCTCGAACGGACCGACGGCGTACCTCTTTTCGTTGAAGAACTGACCAAAGCAGTACTCGAAACGGAATTGCTGGACGAACAAGACGGTCGTTACACCCTCAAACGCCCGTTACCTGCGCTGGCAATCCCAACCACATTGCACGCATCATTGATCGCCCGGCTCGACCGCCTGGCTCCCGTGCGGGAAGTGGCACAAATCGGCGCCGTTGTGGGCCGCCAGTTCTCTTACGAGTTGCTAAGCACCGTTGCTGGATTGCCCCGAGAGAAACTCGACGACGCGCTTGCCCAGCTGGTTCGATCTGAATTGATTTTCTGCCGCGGCGAAAATCCGGATGCGGTCTATATTTTCAAGCACGCGTTGGTTCGCGATGCAGCCTATTCCGGTCTGCTGAAGAGCCGCCGTGCATCACTTCATGCCACGATTGCGGACGCATTCGAACAACGCTTCCCCGAGATCGTGGAAGCTCAACCCGAAACTCTCGCACATCATCTCACAGAGGCAGGTCTGATTGAAAAAGCGGAGGGCTATTGGCTGGAGGCCAGCAAGAAAGCCGCCATGCGCTCTGCCAATCTTGAGGCGATCGCACATGCGCAGCGCGGCATAGAGACGTTGGCTTATTTGCCCGACGGAAAAGAAAAGGATCGGCGGGAGCTCGATTTTCAGTTTGCCTTAGGCCCCTGCCTTATCGCAACCCAGGGACCTGCATCAAACCATGCGATCGCTACCTTCGCCCGCGCCCGTGAACTATGCGAGCGCCTCGGCGATCCCCCCGAACATCTCCAGGTGATGTTCTGGCTAACCACCGCAAGTGTCATTCGCGGCGAACTGCCGATCGCCCAGGAAACAATTGCGGTCTTGCTCAATCTTGCGCAAGCACGCGGCGATCGTCCGGCACTGCTTAACGCCATGCGCGGACAGGCCATGATCCGACTTTTCATGGGACAGTTGACAGGCGCACGTGACGTGCTTGAGCGAGCTATCGAAGCATTCAACATCAGCAGCGAAGACGAACGGTTGGCTGCCCGCGCGGCTGGACAAGATGCCGGCGTTGCAGACATGGCCCTCATGTCATGGGCCCTCTGGCTACTGGGCAGCACCGATACAGCCATCGCACAGGCTGCAGCTGCCATTAAGCGCGCCGATGATATCGACCATCCCCATTCGCAAGCCTATGCCTGCTACTACGCATCTGTCCTTCACGCCTTGCGGGGAGAATTCACGCAGGCGCAGGGCTATGCGGAGCGCTGCCTCGCTCTTTCGGATGAGCACGGCTTCCGGCAATGGCGTGGCCTGGCGCATGCGGTGCGAGGCATATGCAGTGATCTGTTGTCCCCATCCTCCGCCGCACTCGAGGAAGTCCATATGGCTTTGGAGGAGTATCGCGGCGCTGGCTATCAGCTCGGCATCACGGCACTCTATGTGTTATTATGCCCAGCCCTTCTCGCTAACAGCAAAAGGGAGGCTGCGCTGGACCTGATCGAGCAGGGATTGACGATGACCGATCGCAATTCCGAACGGATATTTGAAGCTGAGTTGTATCGGCTGAAGGCACAGGCGCTGCTTGTCCGTGGGGTACCAGGCAGCGACCCTGAAGTGCAGTCGCTGCTCGAGCAGGCATTGGCCTTGGGCAAGAGCCAGCAAGCAAAGGCGCTTGAGCTTCGCGCGGCGAAAAGCTTGGCAGCACTATGGATTGACGAAGGCAAACATCGAGAGGCCCTCGCCCTGCTCGCGCCGATCTACGCTTCATTCACGGAAGGTTTTGAAACCCGAGATCTCATCGAAGCGAAGTCACTGCTCGATCAACTGCACTGACTTGATGCAACCCTTTGCCTTACGACCGACATTTGTCTTCATGGTCATTCATTAAGAAACCGAGGTTTCCCAGTCCCATTCTCGCCTGCATCGCTGTAAGCCTGGATTGCCTTCTCGGCCGCAGCCCGCCCCAATCTCTGCCCTTTGTCGAGGTTGCTGTGGTTCCATTTGAAATCAATGGTGCTTGGCACTTGAATCTCGACCACTGTGCCCTTCCACTGCTTCTGACCTGGGTCGGGATATCGAAGGTGATACTTGAAGAGCTTGACGTCATCTTCGCCTACAGTAGCGGCAAAGAGCTGGCATAGATTTGCCAGCGCGTCGTGAAGGTTTTCAGGTTTACGAATCTGTTTGGCGTCAACGATCCGGCTTACCCATATTTCATCCAGATCGGGATGCTCCTCTAGCAAGCTCCTGAAGTTGACTGTGTCGACCAGCGCGCCTTCACAATATGTCTCCCCGTCAATCTTGACGGTCTCCTCGACAAACGGAAGCGCTGAACACGCGCAAAGCGTCGAGGCTTCGATATCGCCTTTATATCCTTTGTCTTTCATTGGGTAGTTCGAGAAGAACGCGAGCTCTTGTGTGTCCAAATTCCAAGCGTTGTGAAAGATCCAAGGCTTGTCTTCGCCAAAAAGTCTGTCGAACCTAATGCGCTTCATAAATTCGCTGTCCGGATAGTTGATCCTCGACAGGCCAGTGATGTTGGATAGATACATGAGCGAGGTCAGATAACGAACCGCCGGATTAGGCGCCAACACCTGATTGAGAATCCATCCGTTAATGTCACCTCTATCCCACTTCTTGTACTTTCTGCGCATCGGAGAGTGATCGTACAAGAGAGACATCGTCTCATTGAAGGCGTCCATCATCTTATGCGGCTGCCAAAGGTGCTTGTAGCTATCGGGATCGGACGCAAATTCCATCATCGCACGCGAATTGCCAAACCAGTCCGCACCGAACACCGAGTTGATGGGAAAGCGCTCATAGCTTTCATCATCGCGAAACACGCCGTCCCGAAAAAATTGATAGGTCTGCTCAACCTCTCTGCCCTTGTCGCATTGATTGTAGACAATCCCGACCCATGCGCCGATGCACGACAGCGACCACACATCAAACGTGATGCCGGCGGAATGAAGCGCCCTTAAAGCTCCGATGTGCAATCCTGCGGCCGGACCGCCACCCCCAAGTGTAATTGCTCTTTTGGGAGTCCGAGACTTTACAGGCTCCTTCATATGAACCCCCTTTTATGTATGTTTGAAATAAAATGCGGCGGCAATACTCGCTATTTAAAGAACGCACACGCAGTTTAATTGCTTTATTTAATATTGGAAAGCGCATGTCTACGCGTGTGATATGGCAGCAACGCTGACGGAGTGGGCACTCATCTTCGGCGACTAAAAATTGTGAAAAATGCGGAATATCAAAAAGCAGCTTTTCACCCCGTTTGGAAAAGCCAGACATAAAACCAATACATAAAGTTGAAGCCCGCCAATCATATTCGACTAGCGGGCTTCATGATGACTGCTGGTGAAGTTACCCGACCGCGTTGCATGAAATCATTATCAGGCCTCGTGCGTTGCCGGAACGCTCCTCTCCGCCATCCACTGTCTCGCAAGCAGGAGATCTGCCTGCGAAAGTTCATGCCCGACGGGTACAATACGCCGATCAACATCTGCGCCAGCGTTGCGCAGCATTGCAGCTAGTGCCTCGCCGTTGTCCGAAGGAATGATCGGATCTCGCAATCCCGACAGAATGAGCACGGGCTTTCCGCTGAGATCTGCTCGAGGCGGCCGCGACAACGGCACCATCGCACGTAATAGCAAGCCTCCGGCAAGAACATTTGGCCGGAGCAGAAGCATCGCGGCTGCGATATTCGCACCGTTGGAATAACCCAACGCAATTGGCGCGCCGATATCGTACTGCTTGCGAGCATCCTCAACGAAATCGGCGAGCTCATTCGCACGCCGCACAACATCATCCTCGTCAAAAACACCTTCCGCGAGACGACGGAAGAAACGGGGCATGCCATGCTCAAGCACTTGCCCGCGAACTGACAGCAAAGCAGACCCCGGCGAGGCCGCGCGCCCCAGCGGCAACAGATCATTCTCATCACCACCGGTGCCGTGCAACAGAAGAAGCGGCGGGGCTTCGAGCCGGATGGCCGGCTCGAAGCGATGGATGAAAGACTGTTTCTGTGTCATCTCGTGGCTCCTTCCAACGCAGGCAACACGTTTTCGATGTCTTTGCGATGCGGCTCAAGGAAAGACGGCAACTTCAATTCCGTGCCCAGCGATGCCACTGGCTCGTCGACGGCGAAGCCCGGAATGTCGGTCGCAATCTCGAACAGAACACCGCCGGGTTCGCGGAAGTAGATCGAACGGAAGTAGTTGCGATCCTTCTGCTCCGTCGGATGCATGCCGTGACCGGCGACGAGTTTTCGCGCCATCACCGCTTGCTCAGCATCATCTGCCGCACGAAACGCGATGTGATGCACCGAACCTCGGCCTTGCTTTCCCGGCAGAAAACCTTTGGCTTCATAGATGTCGACGATGTGTCCGAGCTCCGCGCCTTCCGCGGCGTAGCGGACAACCGACCCTTCCCGCCCACGTTCCTTGAAGCCGAACACGTCGGTCAGAATTGTGCCGGTCTTTGTCGCGTCGTCGAGCAGCAGCGTTACGCCATGAAAACCACGGATCGCATGCTCCGCCGGAACATCACCATTACTCCAGCCCGGCTCGTTCTCTGCGCCTGATACGCCGACAAGTGCGAGGCTCATCCCGTCTGGATCGGTGAAGGGAAGCACCGCCTCGCCAAACCGTTTTTCCAAGGCCTCGTGTGCAATGCCCTTCTCGATGAAGCGATGCGTCCAGTAACCCAAGGACCTCGCCGGAACGCGGAAAGATGTCTGCTGAGCTTGGCCGACGCCGCCACGACCGGCTGCGGCATTCTCCCATGGGAAGAATGTTAGGATCGACCCCGGCTGGCCGGTCTCATTGCCATAATAGAAGTGATAGGTGCCGGGATCGTCGAAATTGACCGTCTTCTTGACGAAGCGCAGCCCCAGGGCGCGAGTATAAAAATCGAAATTTCGCAATGCGTTACCAGCAATTGCAGTGACATGGTGGATGCCTGACATAGTCTTTTCTCCTCATTTGAGCGGGCTCGCCGCCCGTGTTGAGGGGAATGTGGGTCATCCTTATTTCATGGACAATTAGGCAAATCAGAGCATTACTGTCTACGTTTTGGCAACAATAGGATGCCGACATGGACAAGCTAGCCAGCCTTCGCGCGTTCACTAAAGTCGTCGAGCTCGGCAGCTTTTCGGAGGCAGGTCGGGCGCTGCGCCTCTCCCGCTCCGCGATCAGCAAATATATCAATGACCTGGAAAACGAACTCAGCGTTCAGCTTCTGAACCGGACGACGCGGCAGGTCAGCCCGACAGAGAATGGCCAGGTCTATTTCGAACGGGCCATTGGTGTACTGAGCGAGCTTGATGCAGCCGATCAAGCCGTTACGCATCTGCAAGCAACGCCACGCGGCCTCTTGCGCGTCAACGCGCCGATGTCGTTCGGCACACTGCAACTTGGTCCGGCCATTGCCGATTTCATGGAGCGCTATCCCGAACTTCGCATTCAGCTCGTGCTAAGCGACGCGCAGGTGGATCCGGTGCAGGACGGACTCGACGTCACGTTGCGCATTGCCGAGCTCGAATCCTCCAGCCTGATTGCCCGCAAGATCATGCCGGTTGAACGGGTTGTCTGCGCGTCTGCAGATTATTTCGCACGTCACGGCGAACCGAAACACCCGAATGACCTGCGCGATCATAACTGCCTTACCTATGGCTTCCTCACCACCGGCAACCAATGGAAGCTGACCGGGCAAGACGGCGACCACTGGATCCAACCGCGATGGACCTTATGCGTCAACAATGCCGAGGTTCTGCGCGATGCGGCTATCAATGGGCGTGGCATCGCTGTTTTGCCGGTGTTCATCGCATCGGACGCATTGCGTGACGGGCGATTAAAAACCTGTCTCGTCGACTATCACCCGCCGGAACTTACACTCTATGCGATTTATCCGCCCACACAGCATCTCGCTGTCAAGGTGCGGCTGTTTATCGATTTCCTCGTCGAGAGGTTCGGCTGAACCGACCTTAGCGGCTCAGCAAAATGGTGGGAATTGCAGTATGGCCCGCGGCCATGACGGATATTCATTGGATGAATCGCCGACTTTTGAACCATCGCTCGTGACGTGCGACGGGAAACCGCTGTGGAAGATCCAAGCAGCCAGTGGGTTACGTCTTAACAGCCGCATCAACCGAAACCACATCACACGACCCAATCGAGAAATTTCTCTCTGAAGTGGCCCGCCGGTCCCGGCGGTGGAGTCCGGCGCTGGCCGGACTCCCATCGTTGTCTGATAGCTGTCTACTTGATCGCAAGCGGATTGATCGGCGAACCCGTACCGCCGGTGATGACGAGCGGAGGGCCGGCAAACATGAACTCGTAAACTTTGTCAGCCGCGCAATCTTCCGCAAGCTCCTTCACATAAAAGATCTCGCCCATCGTAAGCCCCATGGCGGGAATGACGACCCAGTGCCAGGGCTGCGCGACTTCTGGCCCTTCGTTCGGCCGCACTTCAACACCCCAGGTATCAGAGCAGATCGCAGCGATCTTCTTTTCATGGGACCAATAGCAGTTCTCGAACTTCACGCCTGGTGCATCGCCGCCCGCATAACCGCCCCACGCCTTGTTCTTGATACAGCGCTCCATGTGACCCGTGCGGATGATGACGAAATCACCCTCCCCGATCGTGACTCCCTGCTTCTTCGCGACAGCATCGAGTTCGTCGTTCGAAATGGCATAACCATCGTCGAGTGAATCGACGCCTTTGAACCGCGCGACGTCCAGGAGGACACCGCGTCCCACCATGCGATCGCGGGTATGTTCAATCCCAAGTCGATGAACGCCGCGGCTATCGACATTTTTGGCATCGTGGCCGTTATACATCTTGTCGATGTAGAAGACGTGTCCAAGCGAGTCCCAATGGGTGGCCGCCTGAACCGGCATGTTGATGGCATCATCCGCGTAGCGCATCCGATTGACTTCATCCTGCCGACCGGCGATCGCATCTGTCCCGGTTGCCAACATCGTGTGAATGGGATTCCAACGACCGCCGAACAGGCCGCTCTGCGGGCCATTCGCATCGAGCGGAATTCCCATCCCAAAGACCTTGCCCTTCTTCACGAGCTTGGCGGCCCGAGTAACGTGATCCGGCGTGACGAAGTTCAGGGTACCGATCTGGTCCTCTTTCCCCCACCGTCCCCAGTTCGAAAGCTTCTCGCTCGCCTCGGCGATTGCGGCCTTGCCAACCTTGATATCCATTCTCGACTCCCGTTCTTCTTGATTGAGCTGGGTGTAGTGGGTCTCAATCGCCTCCGAGATAGAGACGACGAACAACGTCGCTGCTTCTCAGATCGGCGACACTGTCAGCGGCAAGCGCGACCTGCCCGTGGACAAGCACGTAGCCGCGGTTTGCTATTCTTGTCGCTTGTTCGAAATTCTGCTCCGCCATCAAAACAGTCAGACCGAGCGCGGATGAAAGCTCCGCGATCTTGTCGATCATGCGTGCGACCAGAATGGGAGCGAGGCCAACCGATGGCTCATCGACCAGAAGAATGCGCGGACCAGCCATCAACGCACGTCCCAGCGCAAGCATCTGCTGCTCGCCGCCGCTCATCGAGCCGGCCATCTGGCTGCGACGTTCCTTCAGACGCGGAAACGCCTCGAAGCAGAACTCAATATTCTTCGCGATCTGGGCCCGCGCTGTTCTCCGATAGGCGCCCAGCGTGAGATTTTCTTCGACCGTCAGCTTCGGAAACAGTCGTCTGCCTTCCGGCACCAGCGAAATTCCAATATCGACGATTTCCTCCGTCGACATACCAACGAGATTGTGCCGCTGCCCATCGATCTCTGCGACAATGGTCCCTCGGCTCGGAACAATCTGTCCGGTGATACAGCGCATCAGCGTGGTCTTGCCGTTGCCATTGGTCCCGAGGAGCGCGACAGTTTCCCCGTCGCCTGCCCGCAGACTGACATTCGACAGAACGGTGACAGCACCGTAGCCCGCATCAACGCCTTCAATGGTCAGACTATTGCCCAAGGTAGGCCCTCACCACTTCTGGATGGTCCATGACTTCGCGTGGATCGCCGTCCGCAATCTTTGCGCCAGCGACAAAGACGACGACACGCTGGGAGAAGCGAATAACCGCGCGCATGATGTGTTCGATCAAAATGATCGCGATGCCACTGTCATTGAGCCGCATGAGCAGATCGAGAATCTCATCGACCTCAGAGTCCGACAGCCCGGCCATCGCTTCATCGGCGATGAGAACGCGAGGCTGCGCAGCAAGCGCCCGCCCCAATTCCAGTTTTCGTAAGTCGACCTGGCTGAGGCTCTTCGGACTGGCATCCGCTCTCGCCAGAAGTCCCACCTGTGCAAGAACATAGTCAGCCTTCGCGTTCAATTCATCCCGGTCGGAGATACCCGAGATAAACGAGAGTGGGACGCCGATATTTTGTCGAACCGTCAATCCACGAAATGGCCGCGGGATCTGAAAACTTCGAGCAAGGCCAGCACGCGCTCGCCTCCACGCAGGCGTACCAGTGATGTCAGTATCTGCGAATACCACCTTGCCTTCATGCGGGAGAGCACCCGTCAGGCAATTGACGAACGTGCTCTTCCCAGAGCCGTTTGGACCAATCAAACCGACGCGTTCGCGCTCTCCCAGATCGAAATCGATTCCGTTCAGGGCCGTGAAGCCGCCAAAGCGCTTTGTGACCCCTCGGGAAGATAGGATGGCAGATCCGCTCATTTGCGTTTCTCCCTCATGTCCTTGATGAATCCGATAATCCCGTTGGGTGCGACCGTGATGAAGAATACGAGCAACACACCGACAATGAGCAGATTCAGGGCTGACGAAATCGTCACGGTGGCAATCTGCTGGAGCGTTCCGAGCAGCAATGCGCCTATCACAGGGCCTAGCCATGTCGCCGTGCCCCCGATAAGCGGCATGGCGATAGCGTTGACCGCGATGGTCAAGCTGAACGTGGAACTCGGATCGACATAGGTGACGAAATACGGGAACGGCGCGCCAATGGCCCCAAGCAATGCGCCGCTGACCGTGGTTGCAAACAGCTTCATCCGCAGGGACGGCACACCGGCACATTCCGCCGCCATCTCGTCATCCTTGAGCGCCGCCAGACCGTTGCCGATCCAGGAATTCTCGATGAACCGCGCAATCAGGATCGTTCCCATGGCGAGGATAAGCATCACCACAAACAGATACCGCGCGTAAGTTCCGAAGAACGGCATCGTTTCGGGGTGAAGAATGTAAACGCCGCGAGAACCGCCCACAAACGACCAATTCACGATAAGTGTATTGAGGACCACAGACATCGCGAGCGTCGCGATCGAGAAGAAGACGCCCCTTAAGCGCAGGGTCAGATAGCCCATGCCCAGTCCGAGCAAGCCCGCGAGGACCGCCGCTAGTGGAATAGTAAAGACCAAGGGCCATTGCAGGGTCTTGTAGATAACGACGCTGGTGTAGACACCGACCGCGAAGAAACCCGCGACACCGAAATTTACGTAGCCCGCATAGCCGCCAAGAATGTTCCACGCCGTCGCCAACGCCACGAACTGTAGAACCGTATAAGCCGCCAGAAAGGCGTAGTCCGTCTTTGCGAGGTCAAGCAGCAAAACCGATGCGACACCAACGACCGCGCAGATCACGATGGGCAGGAGCCAGCGCATCAATTTCGCGGACGCGCGGCTCTCGGGCAACTGTGTTACGATTTCCTTCATCGCCCAAATATCCCCGCAGGCTTGACGGCAAGAGCGACGAGCAGCAGCCCGAAAGCTACCGCCGGGGACCACGACGGACCAAAGAACGTCGTCGTAAAGCTCTCCGCGATACCAAGGATCATCGACGCTACGATGGTGCCCGGCAGGCTGGTCATGCCGCCAAGCACAGCGATAGCGAAGACGCGCCCGATGAAATCCCGTCCCAACGACGGCTCAATCGGTTGAATGATGATGAGCAACGCGCCCGCGATGATCGCCGTCGCAATCGATAATCCGAAAGCAACTTCCTTGACCTTTACCGGATTTCCACCGACGAGACGAAGGGCCAGTGGGTCCTGTGAGACCGCCAGAATTGCCTTGCCGATAAAGGTCTTCGACAGAAAGACCATAATCCCGCCGATGACGGCCAGCCCGACAATGAGCGGAACGAGCAGCCGCCACGGAATGGCGATGAAGCCGATCGATATGGTCGGACCGATGTAGGCGGCTTCGACGAAACGATAGTCAACACCGAAGGTCAGGATTAATCCGACTTCGATAATGAAGAGAATGCCGAAGAAGAATGCCAATCCCTGGAGCGATTCCTCTCCGCGCCTCTCAAAGGCGAGATAGTAAAATCGATAGAGGAGCCGCCCGACCACGTAGGCCGGCAGTGCCGCGATGACACAAGCCAACACGGGATCAATGCCCAGATACGTGTTGCAGTAGTAGGCGATAAACCCCCCGGCCATAATGAAGGCCGGGTGGGCGATATTTACAATGTCCAGCATTCCAAATGCGATCGTGATTCCGACGGCGACGGCACAATAGAAGCCGCCTAGAAGGACGCCGGAGACGATGGCATTGGAGAAGAGGTCAAGACTGAAAATCATTGATCGTCTCCGGTCGCGCTCACCTCCGTCAGCGTTTGATGGGTTCAAACGGGGTCACAAGATCGCCCGACTTGAACGCAACCGGATCCAAAATGACCTGCTTGCCGGCCTGCTTGAACTGCTCGACGTCATTGCCGACGATGCCGCGATACTGGATCAGCAGCACGCGAGGTTCAGCCCACTCCCCGCGATCACCGAACTTGATGTCGCCAACGATTGTGGAGAATTTCGTCGCGCGCATATAGTCGGCGAGCTTCTTGTCCTCGAGCGATTTGACCGCGTTGATCGACGACTCGAGAATCTGCATTTCCGCATAGGCAAACGGCGGGATGTAAATGCCAAGCGGATCGACACCAGCTTGAACCGCACGCTCGCGATACTTGGCAAGGAAGGGCGCCACGCCAGGAAAATTCATCGTCGGTTCTGGCGCATAAAGGTCGTAGGAGACTATGTTGTTCAACATCGGGCCGAGCTGTTGCTTCAAGGCAGCGAACTGAAGCCCAATCATGCCTCCGCCAACCATTCGAGCGTTCAAACCAACCTCGTGGATTGCGCGGATCATGCCGGCCGAGTCCGGCGGGTAAGAACCGATGAACAGCAGATCCGGGTTGGTCGCCTTGATCGCGCGAACAATCGAACCGAAATCCTGGGTGTTAGGCGGGTAATTCCTGTCGTAGACGATCTTGATTCCGGCCTTCTTCGCGTTTTCGCGTGCTCCTTCAATACAGAGAACACCGAATTCGGCATCCGCGCCAACCAGAGCCACTGTCTGGGGTTTGGGAGAGAGCTTCGATGCAAGTTCGAAATAAGCCCGAGAAAACTCGAACTTCGCCTGAGGTCCATTCGGCTGCATCTGGAAATATTGGTCGTAACGAAATTCATCGTTCGCCGCCAAAGCGAACATCGAAAGAAATACCTTTTTCTTCTGCATCACGACGGGCATTGCAGCCGCCGTCGGCACCGTTGCGTAACCGGAGATCACGATATCGACCTTATCGATGTCGATCAGCTTCGAATAGATCCCCGGTACCGTCGCGGGATTGGATTGGTCATCATAGTGGACCAGTTCAACCTTGCGGCCCAACAGACCACCGCGGGCGTTAACTTCTTCTGCCCAGATTTGATAGGACAGCAGCGCGGCCTTGCCTCCTCCAGCGAGCCCACCCGTCAACGCCATACCGAAACCAATTTTGATCGGAGCCGCCTGAGCTCTTGCGGAAGACGCCATCACCGCCAGTGCACCACCGGCAAGCGACAACGTTTCGCGACGCGTAAGTTTCGTCATAGTCTCTCTCCCTAAGATGGGCTTGTGCCCTTGCTGCCGGGCTTTTTGCCCTTGTGCTTTTTTTAGCTAGACGACGATCGACGCACGCACAGTCGCACAGCGGGATGCAGAGTTATCCAGGCATCCCGCTTCCTGCAGCTGCTTAGAAATTCACTTGATCAGCCCCCTTCAGCGAAAGAATCTCACGCGCTTCATCGGCGGTGGCGATTTCAAGGCCCATTCCTTCGATAATCGAGCGAACCAACCGGACCTGATCGGCGTTCGACGTTGCAAGTTTACCTGGACCCGCCCAAAGCGAATCCTCCAACCCGACGCGCACGTTGCCACCCATTGACGCTGCCATTGCGGCTATACGCATTTGGGAAGCCCCTGCGCCGAGGACCGACCATTCATATTGATCACCGAACAATCTGTCGGCTGTGCGCTTCATGTGCATCACGTCTTCCTGGTGAGTGCCAATGCCGCCGAGAATTCCGAAGACCGACTGTACGAAGAGTGGCGGCTTAACGAGACCGCGATCGAGAAAATGCTTTAGATTATAGAGATGCGCGATGTCGTAGCACTCGAACTCAAATCGCGTGTTGTTGTTGTAACAAGTCTTCAGAATGTACTCGATGTCCTTGAAGGAATTCCTGAAGACCAGATCGCGCGTTGATTCCAGAAACTGCGGCTCCCAATCGTATTTGAACTCCTTGTATCGATCCAATAAATGAAACAAGCCGAAGTTGATTGATCCCATATTCAGCGAGGCAACTTCAGGCTTGAAATGTTCGGCAGGCTTGACGCGCTCTTCGACGCGCATGAACGGGCTGCCGCCTGTTGTGATGTTAATCGCAGCCTTCGTCTGCTGCTTGATGCGGGAGAGAAAGCGGCCGAAGCCCTCGGGAGTTTGATCGGGCCTCCCGTTTTCCTGGTCACGCGCGTGAAGGTGAAGAATGGCAGCGCCGGCTTCGGCAGCCCCCAGCGCGTCGGCAATGATCTGATCTGCAGTGATGGGCAGATGAGGCGACATGGAGGGGGTGTGAATCGCCCCCGTAACTGCGCAAGTTATTATTACCTTGCGTTTTAACGCGGCCATGAATGCCTCCCTATTTATGTTTCTATGGGCTAATTGGACCCTTGTTAGTAATCATTTGCTCATTAAGATGAGGAGTTGTCAAGCGACCGTTGGATGACTTTATTCGGCTCTGCGCTTGGCGCAGCGGCTCCCCATATTTAAAAGATGCACTCGCAACTGCAGCAAAGCCCGGACGAACCCTAGAGAATTTGGATGACCACGAAGCCAAACGCGCGCTCCCCTAAAGCCAGAATGAGCGAGGACGTGAGTGCCGTGACGCAGCGTCGCATGCGTCTTTCCCCTCAAACGAGGGAACGCATGATTCTGGACGCAGCTATCGACTTTTTTGCTGAAGAAGGTTTTCGGGCTCAGACCCGCGCGCTCGCAGATCGCATCGGCGTTTCGCAGTCACTGATTTATCGCTACTTCGGTTCGAAGGAGAACTTGATCGAACGCGTTTACGAGAAGACCTTTCTGTCGCGATGGAATCCAGCGTGGGAAGAAACGCTTGCCGATCGCAGTCGCCCGCTCCGTGAACGGCTGCAGGAATTTTTCAGATCTTATCTGGTGGCTGTCGATGACCGGAATTGGATTCGGGTGGCCATGCATTCCAGTCTGGAGGGAAGCGATCTTACAAAAAGATATATCCAGGGACACGTCACACGCTTGCTCGGCAAAATTGCGCTAGAACTGCGCAGCGAGACAGATGCCAAGAAAAAACACGAACTTTCACCGATGGAGCTGGAACTCGCCTGGCACCTGCATTCGACAGTTATCTATTACCTGATCCGCAAGCATATTCACGGCACCGCAGTCAGTCTTCAGACTGACGATATCGCGGACATGATCGTCAACAATTTCCTGGACGGCGTGAACTCTCTTGCCATGCCCAAGTCGAAAATGATGTCGTCCGGAGCCGCCGGAGGGCAGGCACAAAAAATCGAGCATCGATCAAAGAATCGCATCTCATGAGGTACAGACGGGCGTAGGCGTTCACAGCGAGCGGAATGGTGAACTCGCCATCAGTACAATCTCGACTTTCATTGCATCGTCGACGTGATCCAACCGACTTCACCGCCTGAAGAAAGCAAGTCGAGCGCCTTTTGCTGAAGATCCGCTGCGCTGGCTCTGCCTTGTGCCGCGGCAACCATCAGATCACACCGGTGCGACACCGCTATGCCAACGGCCTGCCGCGTCGACCCATCGTTCATATCGAGACGATAACGTCTGATTCGGCCTGCCATCCCGGCGACATGCACCACTTCACCTTGCTGTAACGGCCTGAAACGCGGGCTGATCAAATCAAGATCGGCCACCCGATCGACCTCATCATCATCGGCAACCCCGGTATCGCAATTGCAAAACCCGATCTTGGGGCGAACATATAGCTCCATTTCGCTGCCGCAGGATGCCGCCGGGCAGCGGTAAGCGTGGCCCGGCGGCCAGCCATCTCTTGGAAATGGCCAGGCGATGTTCTGCCATGCGTTACCGCGCGCGGGAGCTCCGATATAGGCTGCGATAGCCATGGCGGAAGACGCGATGATCGCCAGCATACCCGCCCCGATCAGCGTCGCCTTGCGCGCCATAGGCACCCCCGCTTCAGTCCTGCTTAAGCCCTGCGACGTCGCGCGCTTCGCCAGTCAGTTCGAGAATGTGCAAACCCGTGTTGGCGCGGTCGACGCTATAGATGTAACCGCGTTCGTCGGTCTCCACATTGTTGGTCTGGATCGCCACGCGGCAGCGTTCCTTGCCATCGACGATCACACAGCGCTTGTCAGTCGCCGGCGTAATCGATGGGATGAAATATCCGACCTCCCTTGGGTGATATGGATCACGGATATCGAGTGCGCGCACGCCTGCATTGAAGAAGGCTATGAAGGCCATCTTCTTGTAGAAGACCGGGGCCATGCTTTCGTTTGACGAATGCGACCCGAACCGTCCTCCTCGCTCACAGAACGATCCACTGGCCTCCGGCACCGTGTAGCTCGAGATCATCATCGGCCGGCTCTCGACAGTGACATCGGCGAACCACACCATCTGGCGCGGCTCGCCGCATTCGTTGAGAATGGCTTCATCGACAATCATCACGATGTCGCGGGTCTTACCGTCCTTATCCTTGGCAAATTCCGCGATCGGCATGTCCTTCATCGGAAAGGTCGTATGCGCTCCGTTGAAGGCCGACATCGGCATGCGTGAGATTTCAGGATACCGCAGATTCTCCGGTGTCGGCTCCTTCGGCCCGTTAATCAGCTTGTCGCGATCGACGATCTGCAGGAAGCCCCCCTTGTTTGTGCCGTAGCCGAAATAGATGCGATTGGCCTTCGGTCCGAGTGAGATCGGGCCATGGACCTCTGTCGGAACGGCACCGGTCGCACCGGGCTCCTGACCTGGCAGACCAAAATCACGGATCTTGATTGGATGGGCAGGGTCGCTGAGATCGTAGACCTGCGTCATTCGCTTCGTTCGCCAGTCCGGCGCGCCGGACACCAGAAAGGCGATGCCGGTGTCACATTCCCACCAGCTCTTGTGCGTGTCCTTCAATCCGTCAATTCGCGTCACCAGAACCGGATTGGCTGGATCGGCAACATTCCAGATCTCATGCGCCTCACTACCGAAAGTGCGCAGCATGTAGACTGCTGAGGGATCACCCTTCGGCAGCGCCTTTCCGTCACACACGCGCACCATTTGCGCGCCGCCGCTCTCGTACTTTCCCTCTTGTCCGGGAATATGGCGCAGATATTTCGGATGAGCGGGATCCGTCACATCAACAATGGATGTGCCATTTGGCTCCGGCTTGCCGGTTTGAGGATTGACCGGATCAGGAATCTCGTCCGTACCGCCGTGGTGTCCGATATAGGCGATCCAGCGATCACCCTGATGATGAATGGTGGGCTGATAGCCGCTGCGCGCCTGCAGATCGTTCATCCCCACAAGCTTCATGTTCTTGGCTTCGGGAGCCGCCCCAACGACTTGCTGCTGTGCATGCAACGGCGCGGACCAGCCGGAGAAAGCGACCAAAAGATACGTCGCGAGTTTGAGTCGACCCATTTTCTTGCACTCCCTCATTTCAAATTATCGCGTTTCCCCTGCGATCCGATGAGCGGCTCTTGTTGCGACCGCTTTCGTTCCCTTTCAATTGCGCATGACCATGTGCAACGCGGGCCGGATTTAGAACCCTATGCCGAGATTATCGAGTGAACAATTCGCTCACCGCGCACACCTCTCCTCTTAAAAAAGCAGCTTGCAAAATTAGTTTTCGCGAATTTCACGTCGCGGCGTTCAACTTTTAAGCGATTGAACTGGCCTTCGGCTCTCTGAAATTGGTGCAGGCCGGGACGATTTTTGATGACGACGAGGGCAACCCGGAGCAGCGCCGGTTCGTGTAGAGACTATGTGTCCCGCAAAATTGAATGAAGACGCCGAGCCAGGTCGGCCAAGCGGAAGGGCTTGTCAATAATCGAGAATTCTCCCACCGCGTTGTGTCGCTCCAACACGTCCTCCGCGTAACCCGAAGTGAGCAAGATCTTGATATTTTCCCTCAAGCGTCTGGCCTCGCGCGCAAGCTCCACACCATTCATCCCGTTGGGCATGACGATATCGCTCAACAAGAGTTCGAATTCCTGACCACTATTGAGTATCTGAAGCGCCTCCGCACCATTGCGGGCAATGGTAATTTGATAGCCCAAGCCCGTGAGCATCGTCGATGTGACGTCCAGGAGATCCTCGTTGTCGTCAACCAACAGGATACGCTCTGATCCAGCCGGTATCGCCGTGGGTTGGATATGGCTTGCTTCCGCATCTGGCATTTGCGTCGCCTGAGGGAGATACAAATCGATGGTCGTGCCTGCACCGACGGCACTGACAATATCAATGTGTCCGCCGGACTGCCGAACAAACCCATAAACCATGCTTAGACCGAGCCCCGTACCCTTTCCGACCTCCTTGGTCGTGAAGAACGGTTCAAATACCCGATCCCTCACTTCTGCAGTCATCCCGCAGCCGGTATCCACGACGGAGATCTGGACATACGATCCCGGCACACGTCCGGCGACAGCCGATCTCGCATCCACAACGACGTTCCGCGTCTTAATCATGAGCATACCACCATCCGGCATCGCGTCGCGCGCATTCAAAGCCAGGTTGAGGAGCGCTGTCTCCAACAACGCTGGGTCAACACGGCACAGCCACAACTTGTCATCGGTCTGCACCGCGACCTCGCATCTAGCTCCGACAGCTTGATCAATGAGTCCTTGAAACGCCGAAATCAGCTGGTTTGCGTTGACCACCTTTGGATTGAGGACTTGCTGCCGCGAAAAAGCGAGGAGCTGTGACGTCAGCTTCGTTCCGCGGTCAATAGCCCGCCGCGCAGTGGTCGCGTATTGCCGGGTCTTGCAAACATCTATGGCGCCTTCGACGAGTTCGAGATTTGCAGAAACCACCGTAAGCAGGTTGTTGAAATCGTGCGCCACGCCACCGGTGAGTTGGCCGACGGCTTCCATTCTCTGGCTATGATGAAACTGCACCTCAATGGCGCGACGTGCCTCGACTGCATTCTTGTGTTCGGTTATATCGCGGAGAAAAATTGCGATGCCTTCACTCGAGGGGAATGCGTTGATCGCATACCAAACATTTCGACGAGCACAGAACGTTTCGACAGAAACGGGACGTTGATCTGAAATGGCGAGTCGCAACTGACTCATAACCTCGCTGTCACCAACATCTGGCAGAACCTCCAGCAACGTCATCCCAAGGAGATTACGATTTTCGATCAGCTTCCAAGCTGGCCCATTGAGATAGGTGATGCGCCCACTTGGATCGACAATGACCACACTGTCAGTGGTACTTTCAAAGATCATCGTGATGCGGGCGGCGGCCTCCTCCGCTCTCTCTTTCGCCTCCGATAACTCTTGTTCACGATGCTCTAACGCATCCGCCATCGTGTTGAAGGCCTCCGCAACCCCCGCGATCTCGGATTTCCCTCGGATTTCCACGCGGCGGGAGAACTCACCGATCCGCCATTGGTTCGCTGCGTCCACCAATTTCCCAAGCGGTTGATGAATGAACCGTCTTGCGCCCAGTGATATCAACACCAGCGCCAACACGGTACTCAAGCAAATCAAGAAAATGCCGCGCTCAGTGCGGCGTTGGATCTCAGCAAACGCTTGGACCTTGTCGATACCAAAACTGATCAGAAGCCCGCCGTAGTCGTCTCCGAGGGATGAATAGCCAACAATCCGCTGCACGCCATCAAGATCGACAATGTCAGCAGCGCGTCGATGACCGACGTCGAGGTTTTTCTCAGCGGTCTTTCGCCCGACAAACAGACTATTGTCAGGATAGCGCGCAAGATAGGCGCCATTGCGGTCCATAATGGCGAGCGCGGCTCCGGCTGGGGCGCCTTTTTTTGCGATGTAATCGGCGAGCCAGTCGAGGCTCAGAGTCGCAATGATAACCCCACCTATTTGTTTGTCGTCGCCGTAGAACGGCTCTGCGAACTGTATCGCTCTTCGACCGGATGACAGACCGTACGAAAATTCTCCCACTGCGAAATCTCCAGTCTTAAGAGCACTGGCGAAATAGGCCCGCTTGGAGACATTGACCGGCTTATGGCTATTGTAGGGATCGCAGAAGGTCTGGCCATTCAGATCCGTAACAACGAGAGTGAGAAACGCAGGAAAGCGTTGCTTTACTGCTCCCAGGTAGGCATTACATGCCAGCGCATCCCTCGCCTTGATCGATGGGAGTTGTGATAGCACGATCAGGACTTGACGAATTCCCTGGATGGTCTGCCGTTGCTCAGCCGCGGCCAGGTCGGCCAGATTAACCGCGTGGTTCTGCACTTCGATCTGGCGCGAACGGCGGAGATCGAATTCATTGTAAGCTTGGATCGCAATCGCCGGCAGTAGCGCGACAAACACCAGCACAAGTAGCCGCGATAAAAGAGTCACTTCTCAATTCCCAGTACTATAATTTTCGACCGTCGGAATAAGGGATTGCAGCAACTCGTGACGGCTTATGAGCATGAGTAGACCTACTGACGGATTCCGTTTGTCCACCTCTACGCTAAGCGAACGATGAAGACGTCGTGTAACGGCTAGATTTCATCAGCGAAGAGTTTCGTTACAAACGTAACGTGCTCAGGTCGCGGTTGAGGGCGCTCGCAAGAGCACAGACGTGGATCGAACGCCTCAGCGTAATCCATGCGGTTTCGTTAGCTCAGTTTTTTTTCAACGGGCGCAACAAAGCACCTCGGCACGTTGATCGAATACCGCAAACTTCCTGGTCAAGTTTTCTTGAGACAATGATAAAAGGCGACCGCTCCCACACGCGCGAGCGGCGCCAGTTCATTGCAGAAGCATCTTCCTTCGGTCAGCGAAGTCAGCGCCGGGCACGAAACGCCAGCGCGATGAGTGAAACACCCTGGATAAGGAGCAGCACGGCGAACACAAACGGCACCGCCAATGCAGCGGCCATGGGAGCGCTCAATAGCAGCAATCCAATGAGCAGGTTGATAACGCCCCGGATGAATGAACCAATGCCACCACCCGAGAACCCGCCAATGAGTTCCAACACGCCGATAATCAACCCCTCGATGCCGAAAACGATGACAATGGCCGTTGGCACCGTCAATGCGGCGACCAATGGATGCCTCACAATCAAAATACCTGCCGCAACGCTCACAAGTCCGATCAGCAACGACCATATCCACGGCACAGAGCGATCGACAAACATTTGAACGAGCGAAAGAACGCCGCTGACGATCCAGTAGAAACCAAGAAACGTGACCAGCGCGACGAGCGTGGTGCCGGGCGCAGTGAGGAGCATCAAGCCCAGGAGAATTCCGGCGATGCCCTGGAGTAGAAAGACCCACCAGATACTTGATTGCGAGGGCTGCAAGGTTGTCGTGGTCATAACGTCGATCTCCTATTTTGCTTTAATTGCAACGGGATCTCTCGCCAGCTTGTAACAATCCTCTTCGTGCCGATTTAGCGCGGCCATTCCAGGCGAGCCGTTTAGGCCGCCCTGCAGATTTTACGCAGAAAAGCAGCCAATGTGAAAAGTCCTTTCGGACATGCATCGATAGCTTTCCACCGTCAAAACGACCCGAATGCGGATCCTAGGACAATAACAGCAGCGAGCGCGATCAGCGCGCTGACAATTCCGACCATGACGATGTCCAGATAGCTTTCGCGATGTGTGCAACCGCAAACAGCGAGCAGCGTTACCACCGCGCCGTTGTGCGGCAGGCTATCGAGGGTCCCGGAGCCGATCGTGGCGACCCGGTGCATAAGCGAGGGATCGATACCTTGCTCCGCTGCGATGCGCATATAGGTGCTGCCGAGCGCATCGAGCGCGATCGTCATGCCACCGGAGGCCGAACCGGTCAGAGCGGCGAGCACATTGGTCGCGACCGCTAGCGAGACCAGCGGGCCGCCTTCGATCGAGAGGACCCAGTCACGCACAAGCGAGAACGCCGGCAGCGCCGCAACGACAGCGCCAAAGCCCACAAGGCTGGCGACGCTGAATGCCGGCAAGACGGAGGCGTTGGCACCCGCGTCCATGCTTTGACGCAGTGCCGGCAGCCGCCGACGGTTGATCAGAACGAGCGTCAGGATCGCAGCCGCGAGCGCCACCACCACGGACCAAACGCCCGCGACCGCGGACAGCGACGTACCTCCCCAGCGCTCCTCCGCCAGAAAGGAAAAATCGAGCCGCGGCAAAATGAGAAGCGACATCAGAAGATTGACGCTGACGACAACGATGAGTGGCAGCACAGCGGTGCCGATTGGCACCGCGGCATCACTGTGATGACCATGGCGAAGTTCCGCCGGATCGAACTCGCGCGCGGTCGTCGCTCGCTCCCGGATGATCTCATCAGCGGCGATGGCATCGGGAATGATATCGGCTTCGACGCCAAAGCCCTCACCCGCACGTTGCGCCGCCCGTTCGGCACGCGCAAGCCACCACAAACCAAAGACCAGCATGATGATTGAGGCGATAATGCCCAATCCCGGCGCTGCAAACGGCGTCGTGCCGAAGAACGGCATCGGAATCGCATTCTGAATCGCGGGCGTGCCCGGGAATGCCGTCATCGTGAACGTCGATGTGCCGAGCGCGATAGCCGCCGGCATCAGCCGCCGCGGGATGTTTGCGGTCCGAAACAGTGCCTGCGCCATCGGCGCCAGCACAAAAAAGGCGACGAACAAGCTGACGCCGCCATATGTCACCAGTGCACCCGCCAGCACGACTGCCAGTATAGCGCGACGCGGCCCCAATCGTTCCGTCATGAAGTTCGCGATGGCCTCAACCGAGCCACTGTCGTCCATGAGCTTGCCGAACAAGGCGCCCAACAGGAACAGCGGGAAAAATTGCGCGAGAAACTGTGTCGCGCTGCTCATGAATGTCTGTGTCCAATGAGCGAGCAGCGGCTCTCGCGAAATGGCGGCTGCAACCAGTGCGGCCGCGGGCGCGAGCAGCAGAACACTCCAGCCGCGATAAGCCAGAAAGATCAGTATCCCGAGTGCGAAGAGAATTCCTAGAAGGCCCATGATTCAGACCTGCTCCAGAAGAACATCTAAATTGAGCGTAGACGTTTTTCCCACGCGCTCACCGTTAGCTTCCAGGAAGGATTCGGCGCTACTGCGGCCTTCACCATGCAGCATGGTTAGAAAATCCCATTCCGCATTGAATTTTGAAGATGCTCCAAGTTTGGCGAGAGCCGCGCTCGCAATCAGGTGCATCCGCATCCCTGCCCAGCGCGCCCCCTCACCGGTGCCTGCGTCAGCGACCTGCCGAAGCAGCGCGATCATGCGCAGCTCCTTCAGCAACGTGGCGTTGAACGACACCTCATTCAATCGATCGAGAATCTCACGTGCTGACCGCGGCGTCCCCTGGCGTTCGACAGGGTTGACCGCGACCAGCAGCGTATCCCTCGATTCACACTCCCGCACCAGCGGCGTAATGGTGGGATTGCCGGAATAGCCGCCATCCCAATAAGGCTCGCCATCAATCTCTATCGCCTGAAACAACGTCGGCAGACAGGCGGAGGCCAGCAACACATCGGGCGTGAGCTCGGCGTTCCGAAACACACGCCCGCGGCCGGTGCGAACATTGGTTGCCGTGACAAACAAGCGGATGGGCGACTCTGCCACTCGCTTGAAATCGACGCACTCTTCCAGAATTTCCCTCAGCGGATTAACGCCTCGCGGGTTGATGTCATAAGGAGAGAATAGGCGCGCGGCCAGGTCGAAGGCGACAAAGAAAGGCGACGTATCCAACGTCCAGCGGCCCAGGAGCATGTCCAACGGACTTCGCCGGATAGGGCTGAACCGCGCCGCATCCGATACGCGCTGCCAGAACACCTCAAGCGCCGCCCTCGCGCCTTCCGGCCCGCCCGCGGCGTATCCATCTGCCAGGACAACCGCATTCATCGCCCCCGCTGACGTGCCGGAAATTCCGTCGATCCGCAGCCACGGCTCCTCAAGCAATCGATCAAGCACGCCCCAGGTAAAGGCGCCATGAGATCCGCCGCCTTGCAGCGCCAGATCAACCAGAATCGTATCGCGAGCCTGACGAACAGAAGTATCGGAAGGAGCAGACATCATGCACTCCCCAATTACAGCGCATCAAAATGTACGCCGGCAACGATTTCAGCGCTATGACGTTCTGGCTCTACGGACCTTCATATCGAGCGATAAAGCTCGCTCCGACGCAAGTGTTGCGCAAAGCCGAATTGTGGACGTTCTCATCACAGCCAATTCAGTCAATCGATAAGAATTGAACCGGTTTTGATTCTCCGCGCTCACAGACCTGAAAGCATCGGCTCGCCACTCAGGAGAACATGTGAGTATCAGCATAAAGCAGCAGTAAATGTCGTTATCTCTGCAGGCGGGAGCAAAGTAATCTTCAGCAAGAGAAGTACCAAATCGAGAGCCTGGATATCGCACGTCAGTTCTGTTTACCGTCACCAATCAAATGAGCCGCGCAACGCCAGGCATGATGCGCAAACATTTCGAGGCGTCGCGCCGCGTCGACACGGACAATCGCCTCGTCGGCAGTCAAGCCTCCGCTTCCAACCGCACCCAAGGTCGCCGTGCGATAAGCGGGCTGCGCATCTTTCAGAGCTTTCGCAGAATTCTCAAGCTGAACAAGAGCCCCGTCAGCCAACGTCGCACCCTCTGCGGGGGCCACAGCATCAGCCCCCTCATGAACGCCGGTTTGAGAAACTTTAGCAGCGACCAAGGCCGCATTGCGCATTGCGTCCGCGCACAATTGCGTGACACGCGTATTGTCGGGACTGTCTTTTCCCGAACCAACGTCAGTGTCTTTACTTGCTGCTTCCGCAAGCCGAGAGGCGTGGTCGAGCGCGTGTAGGGTACTGGTTAATCGGCGGTGATCTTCCTCTGTTTCCGGCGGGCCACTCACGTCCGCGATAAACTCTTGCGTCTGGCGAAGGGCGTCGGCCGCCTCTGCCATTGAGGCATTGCCAGGGCGAACGGCTCCTCCAGGATTGTTGGACTCCAGTTGAGCATTGATAGAACCGCAGATCGCTTCAAGGGCGCGTGCAACCGTTCGTCGCGCGGCCTCAATAGCCGCAATCGGAATTGCAAGGGCTGCGGGATCAAGACATCGGGTGAGCAGAGAACCTCGCTCCGGCAGGAGACGTTCAACGAATTTCGTGAATTTGTCGACGATCGGCAGCAACACCAACACGCCGACAACGTTATACGCCGTGTGATAGGCGGCCAACAGGCTAACGCCATCGATCGTGTTTGAGGCGCGAACCATCAGAGGCGTGACAACTGGAAAGAGCACCAGGGCGATCACAGCGGCGATCAACTTGAACAGGATGTAGGCAAGCGCCAGTCGTTTGGCGGTGCTGCTCGCACCAATCGCCGCCAAAGCAGAACTGGTTGCCGTCCCGATGTTTTGACCAATGATGAGAGCACACGCCTGATCGAGCCCGACGGCCCCGGCATAAAAAGCGGACAACGTCACAGCGATTGCTGCGGTCGAGGACTGCATGAGCGTGGTCATCACCAGCCCGACAATCACCAGAATCAGCACTCCCAAAAAGCCAGACCACCAGCCGGCTCCCGCTGCAGCGGTAACAGCGGGCAAGTCCGCCGGATGCAGTTGTTCGGCTAGTCCTCCCATGCCCTGCTGCAAAGTTGTGAGCCCAAAAAGCACAAGAGCGAAGCCCGCAAGGGATGCACCCGCTGCAGAGATACGACCGCGACCCAGGAGCTTAACCAGCGCACCGATAAAAATCAGAGGTAGTGCAAAGGACGTGAGCGAAACACGAACACCGATGAGCGCAACCAGCCAGCCGGTCCCCGTCGTTCCGATGTTCGCGCCGAAGACGAGACCGAGCCCCTGAGGAAACGTGAGCAGGCCGGCGCTCACCAAGCCGATTGTCGTCATCGTCGTCGCACTCGACGACTGCACAAGGAGGGTTACGATCGCTCCCCAGAACACGCCCGACAGGGGCGTCGCCGCCGCCTTGCTTAACACGGTTCGCAGCGATGCTCCGGCCATGGCCTTAAGGCCGCCGGTCATGACCGACATGCCAAGCAAGAACAAGCCTACGCCACCAATAACTGCGATCGTTGTCGACATGCCAGCTCCTGGGCTGAACCACCACATCAGTTAAGATTGCGGAGAGCGACGACATGAATATGAAGCAAAGCATGCTCCTCTGCGACACCAGCGCTGACCAGGCATGCCGTGCCGTAGGCTAAACTGTCCGCCGTCTTCTGACGTCACATTCGATACACGTATCTAGAACTTTTCCTCCACGAAGTGCCGCCCCTCGAGCGTTGCCTGATCATCATACGCGCCCTTAACATCGCGCTTGGGAAGCTTCACAAGCTTCCTCTGTGTCTTTTTATAGGGAATCAAGCCGAGCAGATGACTGATACAGTTGAGGCGTGCGCGACGCTTGTCATCGGAGCGCACAATAAACCATGGAGCGAAATCGGTGTCCGTCGCCTCGAACATGATATCGCGCGCGCGTGAGTATTCGAACCACTTGCGCCGGGAGCAAAGGTCCGTTGGGCTCAGCTTCCACTGACGAAGCGGATCGGTGATGCGTGCCTCGAAGCGACGTTTCTGCTCCGCGTCACTCACCTCCATCCAGAATTTGATCAGAAAAATGCCGTCATCCACAGCATATCGTTCGAATTCCGGACAAACCTCAAGAAAGCGCTGGTGCTGATGCTTTGAACAAAAACCCATGACGTACTCGACACCCGCGCGATTGTACCAGCTGCGATCGAAAATCACGATCTCGCCGGCTGCGGGAAAGTGCCGAAAGAAACGCTGCATATAAACTTGCGATCTCTCGCGATCCGAGGGAGCAGGCAAAGCCACAACGCGGAAGACGCGCGGACTTACGCGTTCGGTCAGGGCCTTGATCGTGCCTCCTTTGCCGGCCGCGTCGCGCCCTTCAAAGACCACGACCACGCGGAGACCTTTTTCCTTCACCCAATCCTGAAGAGCACACAGCTCAACCTGCAGGCCGCGGAGCGCATTCTCATAGTCCTTGCGCGCCATTGGCTTATCGGATGCGACGACCATACTGTACCCTCCGGATTGGATTAAGGTTCGCAGCCTTGGTGCAGCAATTAGCCAAACAGCATGATAGCCGGTCGTCCTTCGCGCGACAGTGTCTTTTATCGCCAGTTGAAAGGATGCGGACTATCAATAACTTGGTGATCGCGATGAGACCGTCTTGTTGCGTTGCAACTCAGAAAGCTCGGCATCATGGCGGCCAAGCCCAGAGCCCCTTGGATGAGGTGCTCATCGAACGTTGAGGCACCTCCTTTACTCGCGTTTCCAAGACGATCTAAACTCCATCCCCGGCGGATTGCGGTTTGGTGAACTCTTCGCTCCGCTGCACGTCGATTGGTCGAACTCTGGTGCAAATCAAAACCACGGAGTACGCCGATGACCACGATAGCGAGCAACGTGTCCGAACACGGCTCAACACCATGGCATGCGGTTGCAGCAGACGATGTGCTGCGGCGGCTGGACACTAATCTGCAATCCGGCCTCGCCTCATCCGATGTTCAGCGCCGTCTTGAGACATATGGCCAGAACAAATTGCCTGAAGGCCGCAAACGCGGACCGTTCATGCGATTCCTTATGCAGTTCAATAATGTCCTGGTTTACGTTCTGCTCGCCGCGGGTTTCGTTAAACTGATGATGGGCCTTTGGCTCGATGCCTCCATCATTCTGGGCGTCGTCATTCTCAATGGGCTTCTCGGATTTATCCAGGAAGGAAAAGCTGAGGAGGCGCTGGATTCAATCCGAAGCATGCTGTCCGCGGAGGCAAGAACCCTGCGCGCTGGAGAAACTCGCTTTGTCCCAAGTGAGGACCTCGTCCCAGGCGATGTCGTACTGCTCGAATCCGGTGACAAGATCCCCGCCGATCTCCGTCTCGTAGATGTCAGGAATTTGCGGACCGAGGAAGCGGCTCTCACCGGGGAATCCGTGCCCATCGACAAAACCACGGACGCTGTGACTGAGCGGGCGACCGTGGGCGACAGAGAGGGCATGGCCTTTTCCGGAACAATGGTGGCTTCAGGGCGCGGCACCGGTGTCGTTGTTGAAACAGGCGCCAACACAGAACTGGGCCGCATCAATCAGATGATGACGGCCGTGAGTGCTCTCGAAACACCCCTGCTGCGCCAAATCAAGAAATTCGGATATGCCATCACCGCGGTGATCGGCGTCGTCAGCGTGATCGTTTTTCTCTTTGGCCGTTTTGTAAGGCAGATGCCCTTCATTGACATCTTTCAATCCGTGGTGAGCATTGCCGTGTCCGCCATTCCGGAAGGGCTGCCGGCTCTCATCACGGTCACCCTGGCAATCGGCGTGCAGCGGATGGCCCAGCGTAACGCTATCATTCGTCAGTTGCCGGCCGTCGAGACGCTCGGTTCAGTATCCCGAATTTGCTCAGACAAGACCGGCACGCTGACTCTGATGGAGATGATGGTCGTCTCGGCAGTGACTGCCGGAACAACTTACACGGTGACAGGACAAGGCTATGCAGCGGCGGGCGAAATACTGAAGGACGGCAAGCCCGCCGGCCCAGATTCGACCTTGAAGCTCATGGGCAGGGTTTCGATGCTTTGCAACGATGCAGAACTGCTGCAGGAAGATGGCGTCTGGAAGGTTGAAGGAGATCCCACGGAAGGCGCACTCTATCCATTCGCCACCAAGATCGGACTCGAACGGCAGGCCGAACAATCCGCGTTTCCAAGAATCGATATCATTCCGTTTGAATCAGAACATAAGTTCATGGCCACTGTGCACCAAGACGCCACCGGCAGGACGATGCTCCTCGTCAAAGGCGCGCCGGAAGTCATCATGGATCATTGCGATCGGCAGCATATTCAAGATGACCAGTCTGCGGCGATCGAACGCGACTATTGGCTGACAGCATCAGATCTCCTCGCCGCGCAGGGCGAACGCGTGCTGGCTTTGGCATGGCTGGAGCAACCAACACTCAAAGCAGGTACGCTCAAACCAGCGGATTTACCGGGAAATCTGGTGCTGATCGGACTCATTGGATTGTTGGATCCGCCGCGACAGGAAGCCATTGAAGCCGTTAAAGACTGCCACCGCGGCGGCATCCGCGTCACCATGATCACTGGCGACCACAAGATTACCGCTGCCGCCATTGCAGAAATGCTGGGCATCGGCGACGGGAAAACCGCCATCACGGGCGCCGAAATCGAGGACATGGATACTGCGACGTTGCAGGACCGCGTCCGAGACGTCGACGTCTTTGCGAGGGCCAGCCCGGAACACAAGCTTCGCCTCGTGAAAGCGATTCAAGCAAATCGGCAAGTCGTCGCGATGACCGGCGACGGGGTGAACGACGCGCCAGCCTTGAAGAAAGCCGACATTGGCGTTGCCATGGGAATCAAGGGCACCGAGGTGACCAAGGAAGCCGCTGAGATGGTGCTCGCCGATGACAACTTCGCCTCAATCACGGCGGCGGTTAAAGAGGGACGGACGGTCTATAACAACATTGAAAAGGCGATCCTGTTCATGTTGCCGACGAACGTCGCCCAGGCACTTGTGATCATGGCGGCCATTTTTGTCGGCTTTACTGCGCCGATTACCGCACCTCAAATCCTGTGGGTGAATATGGTGACGTCCGTCGCACTCGGGCTTGTGATCTCGTTCGAACCACACGAACTTGATGTCATGCAACAACCGCCACGCGCCGTCGATCTTCCAATCCTGGATTCGTTCGGTGTGTGGCGCGTCGCCTTCGTCGGCTTGGCGTTGCTCATACTCACCCTGTGGGCATTCTTCTGGATGAAGTCGAACGGAGCATCCGATGCACTTGCCCGGGCTGTTGCCGTGAATGCGCTGGTCATCGGTCAGGTCTTCTATCTGCTCAACAGCCGGTACAAAATTGACTCATCCCTGTCTCTAAAGGCGCACATGGACAACAAATACTTGGCGCTGGGTATCGGCGCGGTTGTGGTGCTGCAGTTGTTGTTCACCTATGCGCCGCCTCTTCAGGCCTTGTTCGAAACTGAAGCCATTCCGCTCGCAGTATGGCCACGGCTCTTGTTAGGTGGCCTCATCTTCTTCCTGGTGGTCGAGGGCGAGAAATTTCTCATTCGAAGAATGCGTGCGGCGCAACCTGCAAATACTGTCGTTCAACGAACTGGGTAGGTTTGCGCTATCTCGCCAGCGAGCAATGAGCGCCTCTTGGCGGCTTCATTACATGCGCTCGTTGACGTAATACCTTTGGGTACTGCTCAACCGCAATTGCTATCTTTAATCCGCAAAATCCGATAAACTGATTGGCGAAGGCTATCGTGGTTTTCGAAGATTTTAGACAATTACGAAACGGGCGTGATTGCCATAGCGTCACGCAACAAGAGCCGCAAAAACAAAATGGGAATAAGAGCGCGATAGATAAAGCGACGCAGCCGGAAGGGCTTTGTCATGTCTGCATACGTCGATCGTATGAGTCAGATATGTCGTGCGACGCGGTTGCTATTCATCGCTTTCATAATCCCAGCCGTGCTTGCCGCATGTCAGCGTGAGGCGGAAACTTCTGCTGCCCCGCAAGCACGGCCCGTAAGAGCTATAACAGTTGAAAAACGCGAAGCCGGAACGCCGCTGATATTCACCGGTCGCGTCGAAGCGGAAGACGAAGTGGCGCTTGCGTTCCGTATTTCGGGGCGTTTGCTCGAAACCAACAGAAAGCTCGGAGATCGCGTAGAACCGGGACAGGTGTTAGCGCGCCTCGAATCCCAGAACGAGTTAAACACGCTGCGGCAAGCCCAGGCAGGTCTCGCTGCAGCGCAGGGCCAATTGACCCAGGCGCGCAATCATTTTGAGCGCCAGGAAACACTTTTGGCGCAAGGCTGGACAACCCGTGCAAATTTCGATCAGGCGAAACAGGCACAACAAACCGCCCAATCGCAAGTTGACGCTGCCGAAGCCCAACTCAAGGTTGCGCATGATCTAGTCAGCTTCACTGAACTCAAGGCGGACGCGCCCGGCGTTTTGACGGCCACCGGCCCCTCGGCGGGTGAGGTGGTCCAGGCGGGACAAAGCATTGTCCGCATCGCGCGAAAGGACGGGCGTGATGCAATCTTCGACATTCCGTCGCAAATCATCCGAACAGCGCCGAGCGATCCTCAAATCACCGTAAGTCTTGCGGACGACCCAGCGGTGACTGCGCGCGGGCGCATCCGAGAAGTCGCTCCTCAGGCTAATCCTGCAACGAGAGCTTTCGAGGTGAAGGTTGGATTGACCGATCCACCGCCAGCAATGCGCCTCGGGGCAACAGTGACCGGGCGCATGGAGACGGTGGCTGTCCCGATCATCGAAATCCCGGCAACGGCACTGACGAAAATAAATCAGCAACCGGCGGTTTGGATTGTCGACCCGGCGAACAATACCGTCTCGATGCGGAATGTTGACGTCCTGCGTTTCGATCAGGCCCAGGTGGCCGTCTCCCAGGGGCTCGACACCGGCGAAATCGTTGTCACCGCAGGTGTACAAGCCTTGCACCCCGGTCAGAAGATTCGCGTGCTCGGATCGACGCCATGACTCGCTTTAATCTATCAGGATGGGCACTGAGGCACCGCTCACTTGTCGCGTATCTCATGATCATCGCTGTGATCGCGGGCGTGTTATCCTATTTTCGCCTCGGGCGCAGCGAGGATCCGTCTTTCATCATCAAGACAATGATCGTCCAGGCCGCATGGCCCGGCGCGACTGTCGAAGATACGCTCAAGCAGGTCACCGAGCGGATCGAACGCAAGCTTCAGGAAACGCCTCATCTCGACTTTCTGCGCAGTTATACGAGTGCCGGCGTTACCACGATCTTTGTCAACCTTGAGGGCAGCGCGAGCGCGAAACAGGTTGCTGATACCTGGTACCAGGTTCGCAAGAACGTCGGCGATATTCGCCACACGCTTCCCGCGGGCATCGTCGGACCCGGCTTCAACGATGATTTCGGCGATACATTCGGAATCATTTACGGCTTCACGAGCGACGGCTTCACCCATCGTGACCTTCGCGATTATGTTGAAGAAGTTCGCTCGAAGCTGCTTCTTGTCAAAGATGTATCGAAAATCGAATTACTAGGCGCTCAAGATGAGAGAATTTTTGTTGAATTCTCGATGAAAGAGCTCGCCGGTTTGGGTATTGACCGCTCCGCACTGATCGCGGCGCTCCAGGCGCAAAATATCGTACGCCCGTCCGGCACGATTCAAACGGGTTATGAAAGCCTTTCACTGCGCGTATCGGGGGCGTTTCGATCCGAGCAGGACGTCGCGAACGTCAATTTCGTCGTCGGCGGACGCACCCTTCGTCTCAGCGACATCGCGCAGGTTCGCCGCGCCTACGCCGACCCGCCACAGCCAATGTTTCGCGTCGATGGTGAACCAGCAATCGGCTTGGCCATCGCTATGCGCGATGGCGGTGACATTCTTGCTCTCGGCAAGAACATTAAGAACGCAATGGCGCAGATCACCGCCGACCTGCCAATTGGTATCGAACCGATATTGGTGGCTGATCAGGCCGTAACCGTCGATGGCGCAATTTCCGAATTCATGACATCCCTGTTGCAGGCGATTGCGATCATTCTTGTCACGAGTTTCATCAGTCTTGGCATTCGCCCAGGCCTGATCATCGCGCTCTCCATTCCTTTGACCCTCGCCATCGTGTTCCCCATCATGAAAATGGCGGGCATCGACATGCAGCGCATCTCGCTCGGCGCTCTGATCATCGCCCTCGCGTTGCTCGTCGACGATGCCATGACCACCACAGACGCAACGTTAAATCGGTTAGCCCAAGGCGACAGCAAGGTCGAAGCTGCGACATTCGCGTTCCGCACTTACGCGTTTGCCATGCTCGCCGGAACGCTCGTCACCATCGCAGGATTCGTCCCAGTCGGTTTCGCGGCAAGCTCTGCGGGCGAATACACGTTTTCTCTCTTTGCTGTCGTCAGCATCGCGCTGATCGTGTCCTGGTTCGTCGCGGTCGTTTTCGCACCGCTGCTGGGTGTCGTGATCCTGAAGCCGCCCAACACAGCCCAAGACGCCGGCCCCGGGAAAATCTCGCAATGGTATCGGGGATTTCTCACCACGGCCATGAAAGCGAAATGGCTGACGATCATTCTCGCACTGGCCTTCTTTGCTGCGTCCTTTCTCGCGCTTCCCCTCATTCCGCGACAATTCTTCCCATCGTCCGATCGTCCGGAACTTCTCGTCGATCTTAGCCTACCCCAGAGCGCGTCAATCTATGCCAGCGAGGCTGCAGCAAAGCGCTTCGATGCAGCCCTCAAGGGTGACACAGATGTCGCGCGCTGGAGCACCTACGTCGGGCGCGGCGCCATCCGCTTCTACTTGCCGCTGAACGTCCAACTGCCGAACGACTTCTTCACCCAAGCAGTGATCGTTGCAAAGGACGTTCCAGCGCGTGAGCGCCTTCGCACCAAGCTGGAGAAATTCCTGGCGAATGAGTTTCCAAACGCGGTCACGCGCGTCTCCCCACTCGAACTTGGCCCTCCCGTGGGCTGGCCGTTGCAATACCGCGTCAGCGGCCCAGACATTGCTCAGGTTCGAGACATTGCCCTGAAGCTCGCTCAGATTGTTGCAACCAACCCGGAGGCCGAAAAGATCAATTTTGACTGGATGGAGCCGGCGCGCCAGGTTCGCATCCGCATCGATCAAGACGAGGCGAGGCTCTTGGGCCTGAGCACGCAGGCCATCGCGTCGGTCCTCAACACCGTCATATCGGGGACGCCTGTTACTCAGGTGCGCGACGATATCTATCTGATCGACGTGGTGACGCGAGCAACCGATGAACAACGTGTTTCGCTCGCGAACATGCGGACCCTGCAGGTGCCCCTCCCGAACGGACAAACAGTTCCGCTGAGCCAGTTCGCGGCGTTCGAATATCAGCAGGAATATCCCTTGGTTTGGCGCCGTGATCGCGTACCTACGCTCACAGTCCAAGCCGACGTGGCGCCGAAAGCCTTGCCGGAGACGGTCATCAACGCGTTGACACCCGCGGTCGACGCGCTGATAAAAAATCTTCCGCGCTCATATCACGTTGTGGTGGGCGGCACGGTCGAAGAGAGCAAGAAATCCCAGGCCTCAGTCATTGCCGTCGTGCCAGTGATGTTGCTGTTGATGCTGACTGTTCTCATGGCGCAGTTGCACAGCTTTCAGCGACTGTTTCTGGTTCTGAGCGTCGCGCCGCTGGGCTTGATTGGCGTCGTGGCGGCACTTCTCTTTTCCGGCAAGCCATTGGGCTTTGTGGCGATCCTCGGGATCCTTGCCCTGATCGGAATGATCACGAAAAATGCCGTGATCCTGATCGGACAGATCGAAGCGGAGCGGGCGCAGGGTAAAACTGTCTGGGACGCAGCCATAGATGCCAGCAGCGCCCGCTTTCGCCCCATCATGCTGACGGCGATCTCGACAGTTCTCGGCATGATCCCGATTGCGCCGACGGTGTTCTGGGGACCGATGGCCTATGCGATTATGGGCGGATTGCTGGTCGCAACCGTTCTCACGCTGATTTTCTTGCCAACACTTTACGTCGCGTGGTTCGGTGGAAAGGAGCAATCCACCGAAACTCACTCGTCGGCATCAGGGTAACCGGTATGACAGCCAACACATCCGTGAGGCGTCGTAGGTTCATATCATCTCACACTTCACGCCCCTGCATCGCGTGCGTTGTGGCTATCGCCCTAGCGAAGAACCAATCTCGCGACTCCCAGAGCCAGATTGACGCCGGTTTGGCCTTCGACGGAAAGTGGCTGCAGGGAAATCGTCCGGTTGGAGCCGCCGATGAGCACATTGGCGCCAACACCAAAACCAAACGACACATCACCGCTCGCCCCCACATAGGTGCCTCGCAATGTCCCGCGGCCAACGTGCCGGCTTGGCGCGAAAACGGCCCAAAACAACCTTCCTCCTGTCGTCACGCCAACGTCGAGACCAACACGGCTAATCGTTCCCTGATACGTATAGCTCCGCCCCGTGTCGACAGATCGAAACACGCATCGAAGTCTCTGCCGCGAACCGACGATCATCCCAACTGTTGGACCAGAATTGCAGGTCAGTCCGCCGACGCGACTGCCACGACGATCTTGCGCAGACGCAGGCAGAGCCGATCCAATGATGAGTAAGCATGCAGTCGCCACAACCCATAGCCTCGACATTTTCATCTCCTCAAGAAGATCCCCGAATGAAGCGAAGTGTAGCCAGTTTATCGTACGTTCTTGTCAAGAATGTTTAGGTACCCACCTATTCCAATTCCAGAGCTCTCAAGCGTGCCGCAAGCCGTAATGCGCTATCAGTCACAGCGCAGGCAAAAGACTCGAAGCTTAGCGACGCAAACGATTCATTCCTACGACACGCCCTGTTCGGGCATCGATGCGAACGTTCAACAGGTCCCGCCCGCGGCGGGGCTCTCCCAACACGATCCAGTATCGACCACGTCGATCAACGTTGCGAACGCGAGAAACGCCACTCAACCTTGCGATGTGAAGCGCTTCCTGGCGATTGAATTCACGGTGGAATGCGCGAGCGGCCTGATCGCCGTCACGGTCGATAGCCGCTCCTTGTGCAAGAGCCGGCGAGAAACCAAACATATTGAATAAATTAAGACCAACGATCAGGGTACACGTAAGGAGTCTCTTCATCGCCGCCCCCGACTTACCAAAGCCAGATCTCGTGTCGACACGCTATCACGACCAATCTCCCATTGTCGGCATCAGATTGCGTTTGCGCCGCGATGTGTTTGATATGCAGTCAGCACCGATCGCTGTGCTGCGCCGCAAGACGTCACATCTGACTTGCGGCCTTGACCATCTCCAATACAATTCGAAGTGATAGTCGTGGTTGGGCTATCGTTGATGATGGGACGAATAACGAGCAATCAGCTCCATTCTGATTCGCAGATTCGCGATACAATCAGATGATGAGTGTGGCTGATCTGACCGCCTCGATTTTACGAGTGCACGGCTTATGAGTGTCACGTTTACAAGTAAGACTTGGCTGCGCTGCAGCGACCGGGATGCCATCCACGATACGCGCCTCCGCCGTGAAGCTCTCGCGCACACGCTCGGCGGCCGCAATCGTCGCCTGTTGATTAGGCCCACTGACAATCGCGGCGAACGGAATGCGCACGAGAAACAGGCCACCACCGAGCGCGGACCAACAGCATCAGCGCGTAGATTGTCGGAATGTAGAGTAGCGGCATGGTTCGAGTCCGGTCGCAGACCGTATACCGAAATCCGTGCTACGACTTGTTTGCGATAATTGGTAAACGCCGTCGTAACGGCCTCTGGATGCTGGAATGCGGATCTCTGTCCGTCTATCGGCTGTCGCAATGGACTTGGTCGCCTCGCGTGGTGATCTTGCGCTCACACGCGGAGTGCAGGCCGACAAACGCGGTCGAACAACCGCCCCGGGCGGCACGACTAAGCAGACATCATGAGGCGACCACGATCATCGTGACTAAGGAGTGCGCGGCCTGAATGATCCATTTTCTTTGGAAATGGCGCGCTCGAAGAGATTCGAACTCCTGACCCCCAGATTCGTAGTCTGGTGCTCTATCCAGCTGAGCTACGAGCGCGCGCTTCACGGACAATTGGGGCCAAGAAGGCCCGCCGCGAAAGAGCGCCATAGCTAACGGCTCCGACATGGCTTGGCAAGAGTCGATTCACGGATTGATTGGGGCAAGTTCAGCCCAAAACGCAAAACTGGTGAAGTTTTTCAGGCGCGAGCCCGTGCTTCGCGCAGGCTGAGCAGCTCCACGGCCCGATCCGGGATCGTAATCCGGAACGTTGCGCCGATCGTTCCCTCCACCAGATTGAGGTCTCCGCCATGAGCGCGGACCAGCTCGGCGGCGATAGCGAGGCCGAGCCCCGTCCCGCCGTCGCGGGACGAGCCCTGGAATGCCTCGAACAGGTGTTCGCGGGCTTTCACCGGAACACCCGGACCGGTGTCTGAAATCTCCAGAATCGTCACGGCGCCCTCGCGGCGACCGGTGACCCGAATCTGATGTGCCGGCGCGGACTTGGATTTCTGGCTTTCCAGCGCCTGAGCGGCATTCCGTACCAGATTGAGCAGAACCCGGAACAGTTGATCGGGATCGGCATCCACCATTAGACCACGCTCAATGGCATTGACCCACTCGATCAACGCGTCCGACGCAAGCCCTGCCGACTCGCGCACCTCATTGACGATCGGCTCGACGAGGACCAGACGACGATCAGGCGGCGCTTCCTGTGCCTTCCCATACGACAGGGTTGACTGGCAGAACGCGATGGCGCGCTCGAGCGAGCGCATCAGCTTCGGCGCGAAACGCTGCACCCGCGGATCCGGGACGCTCGCAAGCTGGTCGGACAGCAATTGTGAAGACGCCAGCAGATTGCGTAGATCGTGGTTGATCTTGGAGACCGCGAGGCCCAGCGCCGCAAGCCTGCTCTTTTGATGCAGCATCGACACAAGGTCCCGCTGCATATCTGACAACTCGCGCTCCGCGACCCCGATTTCGTCGCCTCGCCCCGATGGATCGATGATCCGGGCCGTGCTCTCAGGGTTTTCATGGAAGGCGACAAGATTCGCGGTCATACGCCGCATCGGGCGCACGAACAGATGGTGAAGTGCGTAGTAAATGAGGCCAGACGTAATGATGGCCATGACCAGTGACAGCAGCAGCAAGTTGCGGGAGAAACGGAACATCGCGTCGCGCAGCGGCTTCTCGTCGACGACGACTTCGATGAATTGCTCACCGCCCGGCGGCGGCCCGATGATGCGAATGACTTCGTCACCGTTATCGAGCATCACCTGAAACGCATCGAAGATCGCCGACCAGACTGACATCTCGCGCATATCGACGTCATGATCGATCTTCGTCGGCATGTCGGCAACGGCCAGCAGGCGCCGCTGCTGACCCGTTTTGATAGCGACCGCCCGCGCCCCGATGCTTGCGAGAATTTGCCGTGCCAAGGCATCCGGGACCATGCCCATGGGGGCTGCGTCCAGGACCAGCGCGGCGGTATTCGCCGTGGCCAGCCGGTCATTGAGCCGGTTCACCCGAAAATTGGCGATGGACGGCACGTAGATCAGGATTTCGGCGATCAGGATCAGCGGAATCGTCAGCAGCAGCAGCTTTCCGGACAGCCCAAGCCATGCCCCCGGCCGGGGCTGGGGAGCCGCTTGAGCTGGCTGCTCGCCGGATTCAGACATGAGATCGATGGCCTGCCTCTATTTTCCGCCCGAACATGCGCCTCGATGACGCCTCGGTCAAACCCCAGAAAGCATTAAGGTTTGTCCATCCAGGGACCTGGCGTATAACCCAAAGCGGATGACAGACTTAATAAATCCCAAGATTGACGAAAACAGGCCGCTCCCGTATAAGCCGCGCCAACTGTCCACGATGGCCCGGCTCGACCGGGCCGGTTCATTTTGGGGCCGAAAGGCCTCTTTTTGGAACCGAAAAATGGCCCAAACAGGCTGACATCGCCGGATTTCATCTCAATTTATCGGCGAATTGCTCGGCCAGCGGAGAACGACCCGTGAAGCGGACTTATCAACCAAGCAAACTGGTGCGCAAGCGCCGTCACGGCTTCCGTGCCCGTCTCGCGACCACGGGTGGCCGCAAGGTTCTCGCTGCGCGCCGTGCGCGCGGCCGCAAGCGTTTGAGCGCCTGAGCGGACTGCATCCGAGACCTTTTATGCTCCGGTTGAGATCGTCGAGATCATGAACCGGTTGAAACAACGTGCGGATTTCGTCGCAGCATCCCATGGACCGCGAATGGCAAGTGCTGCCTTCGTGGTCCAGAGTCGTATGCGCGATGACGATGGCCCGACTAGGGTTGGTTTTACCGTCACCAAGAAGGTTGGAACTGCCACGGAACGCAACCGCGTCCGCCGCAGGCTTCGCGAATTGGTGAAGCGGCTCGATGTCACATCCATGCGACCGCACCATGATTATGTGATAGTTGGCCGTAGAGCTGCGCTGGACCGCGGCTTCGAAACTATGTTCAACGATTTGCGCTCGGCGCTCGGTCGCCTCGAGCAGCAAAGTTCGAAACGGCTAAACAACCTGCCCCATTCAGTATCCACGCTCGAGCGGAATGACGAGACCTGAACGATGACCGATAACCGCAACACCATCCTTGCCGTCATCCTGTCCGGCCTCGTGCTGATCGCGTGGCAGTATTGGTACAACATCCCGCAGATGGAAAAGCAGCGCGCTACGCAGCAGGCCCAAAGCCAGATGGCGAATCCTGCCGGCGCGCCTGGCGCCAATCAGCCGGCAGGCGCGACGCCCGCACCTGCGGCCCCAGGACAGCAGGCGGGTGCTCCTGCGACCCAGCCCGCGGCGACACAGGCAGCTCCTATACAGCCGCGTGACACGGTGATCGCTGCTTCTCCGCGCGTGAAAATCGACACCCCAAGCGTGAGCGGCAGCATCTCGTTGACCGGCGCACGGATCGATGACGTTGCCTTGGTGAAGTACCGTGAGACGGTCGATCCAAAGTCACCGGCGATCGAGCTGCTTTCGCCGTCCGGAACGAAAGAGCCTTTCTACGCTGAATTCGGCTTCGTCCCTGCCGCCGGCTCGACCGTCAAGATGCCGGACCGCGATACTGTCTGGAAGCAGGAAGGCGCGAACGCGCTCACGCCTTCAACCCCGGCCGTACTGACCTGGGATAACGGACAGGGCCTCACCTTCAAGCGCACGATTTCCATCGACGACAAGTACCTCTTCACAATCAAGGACGAGGTCACAAACGCCGGCAGTGCGCCGGTCACGATGTATCCGTTCGGCCTGATCTCGCGCCACGGCACTCCGCCCGTCTCCGGCTACTACATCCTGCATGAAGGCTTGATCGGCGTTCTCGGCGATCATGGCTTGCAGGAATACAACTACAAGAAAATCGACGAGGCCAAGGCGGTTGAGTTCAAGGCGACCAATGCGTGGCTCGGCATCACCGACAAGTACTGGGCCGCGACGCTGCTTCCGGACCCGAAGGCTGCGGTGCAGGCGCGCTTTTCGTCAAACCTGGTCAACTCGCTACGGACCTATCAGACCGATTATCTGCTCGATCCGATCACCGTTGCGACTGGCGGCACGGCCACAACGACCACAAGTCTCTTCGCCGGCGCAAAGGAATCCAAGACCGTCGACGCGTATGACCAGCAGCTCGGACTTAACAAGTTCGATCGCCTGATCGACTGGGGCTGGTTCTACTTCATCACGCGCCCGATGTTCTTTATGATCGACTTCCTCTACCACATCGTCGGCAACTTCGGCGTCGCCATCCTGCTGGTGACGGTGTTGGTAAAGGGGATCTTCTTCCCGTTGGCGAGCAAGTCCTACGCGTCGATGGCCAAGATGAAGGCCATTCAGCCGCAGGTCGCTGCGCTCAAGGAGAAGTATCCTGACGACAAGATGAAGCAGCAGCAGGAGATGATGGAGATCTACAAGAAGGAGAAGATCAATCCGATCGCGGGTTGTCTTCCCATCGTGATCCAGATCCCCGTGTTCTTCTCGCTCTACAAGGTGCTGTTCGTCACCATCGAAATGCGGCATGCGCCGTTCTTCGGGTGGATCAAGGATTTGTCGGCACACGATCCGACCAATCTGTTCACTCTGTTCGGCCTGTTGTCCTACGATCCGACGCAGCTGCCGATCATCGGACACTATCTAGCGCTCGGCTTGTGGCCGATCATCATGGGGATCACGATGTGGTTCCAGATGAAGCTGAATCCGACACCGCCCGATCCGACGCAGAAGATGATCTTCGACTGGATGCCGCTGATCTTCACCTTCATGCTCGCATCGTTCCCTGCCGGCCTTGTGATCTACTGGGCGTGGAACAACACGCTGTCGGTGCTTCAGCAGAGCTACATCATGCGGAAAAACGGCGCGAAGGTTGAATTGTTCGACAACCTGAAGTCGACATTCGCCGGCAGTAAGAAAACGACCTGATTTCCTTAAACGTACACGCCCGGCAACTTCGCCGGGCGTTTCATATCCGAGAGCCTTCGCATGACCACCGATAACGATGCGGAGCTGATTGAAGCCGGACGAAAGATCTTCGCCGGCGAATGGAAGTTTTTCTGGGCATCGCCATCCATCGAAAGCCTGCCGCCGATGAAAGGCGTGGAGGTTGCGTTCGCTGGCCGCTCCAATGTCGGCAAATCAAGCCTCATCAACGCGCTGACCAATCGCAACGGACTGGCGCGCACCTCGCATACGCCCGGCCGCACCCAAGAACTGATTTTCTTCGAGGGCCCGACGCCTGCCGACGGCAAAGACGTGGGGCTACACTTGGTCGACATGCCTGGCTACGGCTACGCATCGGCTCCGAAGACGCAAGTCGCGTCATGGACCGCGCTGATCCATAAATTCCTGCAAGGTCGCGCCAACCTCGCGCGCGTCTATGTGCTGATCGATTCCCGTCATGGCTTCAAGGAGGTCGACGCCGACGTGCTCAAGACGCTCGACAGGGCCGCGATGAGCTATCAGGTGGTGTTGACCAAGGCCGATCAGGTGAAAAAATCGGAGCTTGAAGGCACCATGGCTTCCACCATTGAGACGCTTCGCAAGCATCCGGCAGCATTCCCGGAGATTCTCGTCACGTCATCGCGCACCGGCGCGGGCATGCCGGAGCTGCGCGCCGCAATGATTAAGCTGTTACGCGAGCGTGGAAGCTAGCACGTCACTCATCATAACGTGATGCTACAGCTTTTTACGTGCTTCATTGCGCGTAATTGAATCGGCAAACAGCCAAAACGCATAAGGCATGCGCCAATCTGCAGGCCGCTGTTCCGGAAATCGGATAACGGAAGACAAATCATTTCAGGACAATGACACATGCGCACCGATGCTCCCCTCGCCGCTGCTGACACCGCAATCCGGCTCGCTGTGATATTGGCCGGACTGATGGGCGCTCTTGGCGTGGCTTTTGCCGCCGCTGCAGCCCATCAGCCTGACGCAACGCGGCTAGGATCGGCGTCCTCCATGCTGCTGTTTCACGCCAGCGCGGTGATTGGAGCTTCCCTTCTGGTCAGCCAAGGGCTGATTCAGCGGTATCTTGGCCTAGCCGCGACCTACGGCTTTATTTTGGGCGCTGCACTTTTCGCGGGCGACCTCGCCATGCGCCAGTATGTGGGTCACAGCCTGTTCACAATGGCCGCACCGACCGGTGGGACTTTATTGATCCTGAGCTGGCTCGTGCTCGCTGTCTCCGCGGGATGGCCGCAGCGCCGGGGCTGATCCGCGCGACAAGTGCTTTCCGCATCGGCGCCAATCGGCTAAACCGTCCTCGCCCGCCAGCGAACGAGATTCCCCATGATCGATCTGCCCAATATCAGCCCGCAAGATCAGGCCCGCATCCTCTCCGAGGCGCTGCCGCACATGCAGCAGTACGATGAGGAAACCATCGTCATCAAATATGGCGGCCACGCCATGGGCGAGGAATCCCTCGCCAAGCAATTCGCTCGCGATATCGTTTTGCTGGAGCAGACCGCGATCAACCCCGTGGTGGTTCATGGCGGCGGCCCGCAGATCGCCTCGATGCTCGCTCGGTTGGGGATTAAATCGGAATTCGCGGCTGGCCTGCGCATTACCGATGCGGCGACCATCGAGATCGTCGAGATGGTGCTGGCCGGTTCAATCAACAAGCAGATCGTCACCCACATCAATGAAGCGGGCGGCAAGGCCGTTGGCCTTTCCGGCAAGGACGGCAACATGGTAACGGCGGTTAAAGCCACCCGCACCATGGTCGACCCGGACTCGAACATCGAGAAGATCGTTGATCTCGGCTTTGTCGGCGAACCGGACACGGTCGATCTCACGCTGCTCAATCAGCTGATCGGTTACGAACTGATCCCGGTGCTTGCCCCTGTTGCAGCCTCGGCGACCGGTGAGACATTCAACGTCAATGCTGACACGTTTGCCGGCGCGGTCGCTGGTGCACTGAAGGCGAAGCGTCTGCTGCTGCTGACGGACGTGCCCGGCGTGCTCGACAAGTCCAAGAAGCTCATTCCGGAACTGTCGATCAAGGACGCTCGCAAGTTGATCGCGGATGGCACCATTTCCGGCGGCATGATCCCGAAGGTCGAAACCTGCATCTATTCGCTGGAAGCGGGCGTTGAAGGTGTCGTCATTCTTGACGGTAAGACTCCCCACGCAGTGCTGCTGGAGCTGTTCACCAACCAGGGCACCGGCACCTTGATGCACAAGTGATCTTCGGCGAAACCGCGATGAGTTTGATCGATGCCGTCATTGCGAAAGCAATGCGGCATCTATCATATTCCTATTCGCGAAATGCCGCAGCGCTGTTTGTTCTAGCTTTTGCTCAGTCCTTGGCTGCAAGCCCTGCTCATGCCGATCTGAAGATCTGCAACCGCATGAGCTATGTGGTTGAAGCCGCCATCGGGATTGACAACCAGAGCGCAACTGCCACCCGCGGCTGGTTTCGCATCGATCCCGCGCAATGCCGCGTCGTTGTACAAGGCACGCTCACAGCGGATCGTATCCTGCTTCACGCCCGCTCGCTTCCGGTCTACGGGGCGTCGCCTGTGCCGCAGAACGGCAGCGACACCCTGTGCATCGCGCCTACGGACTTCGTGATTGCAGCCGCGCGGCAGTGTCGCGGTGGTCAGAGCGCCGTGCCGTTTACAGAAATCAAGCCCAGTATCGACGACGACGGCAACCAGGTGGCTTATCTCGCCGAAGATTCCGAATACGATGATGAACAGGCACGGCTCGCCGCAATCCAGCGCCTACTGGTGATTGCCGGTTATGACGCGGCGCCGATCGACGGCGTGGATGGGCCAAAGACGCAAAATGCGCTGTCCGCATTTTTAAAAGCGCGGGGCCTCGCCGCGGACGCCCCACAGGCAGCGAACTTCTTCGACACCATGATTGCGGCCGTTGAATCGCCGTCAGCCACGGGATTGACCTGGTGCAACGACACCTCTTACCGAATCATGGCTTCGATCGGCACCGATGACGGCAAGGCGATTACCAATCGCGGCTGGTATCGCATCGAGCCTAGTAAGTGCGTGCATCCCGACGTCACGGGGCAACCGCGGAAGGTGTATAGTTTCGCTGAGGCCGTCGATACCGATGGACGCACTATCAAGCTCAACGGCCGTCCGCTGAACTGGGGCGGAACAACCACGCTCTGTACGCGCGAGACGCAATTCGAATTCACCGCCGAAAGCGATTGCGGCGCGCGCGGCCTGAACTCCAGCGGCTATGGGCAGGTAGATATCGGCCCGACCGCCGGCAAGACGCTACGATTTGGGATGCCATGATTCAAAGAGCCAAGCGGTCTTTCACCCATATCGAGACCTGGGTGTTTGATCTCGACAACACGCTGTACCCGCATCACGTGAATTTATGGCAGCAGGTCGATGTCCGTATCCGCGACTTCGTCGCGAACTTCTTGAATGTCTCAAAGGACGAAGCGTTCAAGATCCAAAAGGATTATTACCGTCGCTACGGCACCACGATGCGTGGCATGATGACCGAGCACGGCCTGCGCGCCGACGACTTTCTCGCATATGTCCACGAGATTGATCACTCCCCACTCGAACCCAATCCGGCCATGGGGTCGGCGATCGAGAAACTTCCGGGCCGCAAGCTGATCCTCACCAACGGGTCACGCGCCCATGCCGGCAAGGTGCTGGAACGGCTTGGCATCGACAGGCATTTCGAAGACGTGTTCGATATCGTTGCTGCCGAACTTGAGCCCAAGCCCGCGCGGCAAACTTATCTGCGCTTTCTCAAGCTGCATGGCGTCGATCCCGAAAAGGCAGCTATGTTCGAAGATCTCGCCCGCAATCTGGTGACACCGCACGATCTCGGCATGACCACCGTTCTCGTGGTGCCCGACGGCACCAAGAATGTCGTGCGCGAGGATTGGGAGCTTGAGGGCCGTGACGCAGCCTACGTCGATCACATCACGGACGATTTGACGGGTTTCCTGGGAACTCTCGAAGCGAAGCGCTGAGGCGCAGCACCCCACAAGCAGATAACCTGCTCTTCATTCGCCGGCTTGCAGCTTCCGTGGCGCGCGTGACTGAAACAGATCGCTCGCGGGCGGGATCGCCTGTGGTGCATCGCCTTGATCGGCGGGTTTATCGAAATCGAGTTCCTCGATCTTGGCCGCGCGCTTGCCGATCTTGTTGACCGAGATCAGCACCTGCCGAACATCTTCATTGACCTGATCAAAGTGGCTGCCGAGCTTGCTGACGCGGTCACGCAGACGCTCGACATCACCCATCATGTTGACCACTTCGGTGCGGATCTGGTCGGCGGCATCGCGCATGCGCGCGTCTTTCAAAATCTGCTGCATCACTTGAATGGCAAGCATCAGAAGTGACGGCGACACCAGCACCACGCGCGCGCGATAAGCCTTCTGGATGATGTCGTCGAAGCCATCGTGGATTTCCGCATAAACCGATTCCGAGGGCACGAACATCAATGCCGTATCCTGCGTTTCGCCGGGAATGAGATATTTGTCGGCGATGTCGGTGACGTGCTTCATCACGTCCTGACGCAGCCGTTGCGTGGCGTATTTCCGCTCTTCGTCGCTTCTGGCATCGCGGAGCGCTGTCACAGCTTCCAGCGGGAATTTCGCATCGATGCACAATGGCCGCTGGTCCGGCAGATACACCACACAGTCCGGCCGCTTCCCCGTCGACAGGGTATGCTGGAATTCGTAGCTGCCCTTCGGCATCCCGTCCTGCACGATGGCTTCCATCCGCGCCTGACCGAACGCGCCGCGCGCCTGCTTGTTGGCAAGCACGTCACGCAACGTCGTCACTTGCGTTGTCAGATCGGTGAGATTCTTGTGCGCGTTGTCGATGATGCCGAGACGTTCGTGCAGCACACGCAGCGAGTCCATGGTGTTGCGCGTGGTCTGCTCCATGGACTGACCGACCTTGTGGGTCACGGAGTCGAGCCGCTCGCTGACCGCGCGCGCCATCTCGGCCTGCCGGCCGGCCAGCGCCTGCCCCATGGCATCGACACGGCCTGCGGCCTCACTCTGCAACCGCACCATCTGGCTGAGACGTTCTTCCAGCTCGTTGGCGCGAATGGCCTGCGCCATCGCCGTCTCCGCGCCCTTCCGGCCGGAGCGCGCAATGACGATGGCAATAACCACAAGCAGCAGAAGCGCCAGCACACCGAAGACGATGAGGGCAGCCCCAGTACGAACCGGCATATCGCCGAGCATGAAAAGAATGTCGTTCATGGCGACCTTTTAGCGCGATTCGGCAACTCCAGCGAACGAATAGAGAACATTTATGGTTAACAAAGCCCTTATTTTTATGGTTAACCGCGGGTTAACGGCGCGCCTACACCTCCGCAAACGCTTCGCGAAACAAGGATTTGACCCCGGCAGGCGCTCCCATTACATCGCGCAGCATGGCTATTCGTGAAATCATCAGCTTGCCGGACAAGCGTCTGCGGCTCGTCTCTGAACCTGTCAAAGCGATCACGCCGGACATCCGCGCGCTCGCCGACGACATGCTGGAAACCATGTATGACGCGCCCGGCATCGGTCTGGCCGCCATCCAGGTGGCGGTTCCGCTGCGGCTCATCACCATGGACCTCTCCAAGAAGGAGGGGGAAAAGGAACCGCGCGTCTTCATCAATCCTGAAATCCTGTCCTCATCCGAAGAATTGTCGGTTTACGAGGAGGGCTGCCTCTCGATCCCCGAATATTACGAAGAGGTCGAGCGGCCGGCCAAGGTGCGGGTGCGCTTCATGGATCTTGATGGCAAGATTCATGAAGAAGACGCCGAGGAGCTCTACGCCACCTGCATCCAGCACGAGATCGACCACCTCAACGGCGTTCTGTTCGTGGATTATCTGTCCAAGCTCAAGCGCGACCGCGTGATGAAAAAGTTCACCAAGGCCGCCAAGTTCGCGGCGAAATAAGCGTGATCCAGAAAATCGATCCTTCGGTTTTCCAGCGAGATCATGCCTGAAATGTATTGGCCGATCGCATGCCGCTTCGTCTGATTTTCATGGGCACGCCGGATTTCGCGGTGCCGACATTGTTGGCGCTGGCGGACCACGGTCATGAGATCGTCGCCGTGTACACGCGCGCGCCGAAGCCCGCCGGCCGCGGCATGAAATTACAGGCGACGCCGGTCGAGGTTGAAGCGCGGCGGCTCGGCATCCCCGTGCTGACGCCGAAGACCTTGAAAACACCCGAGGCCGAGGCGGAATTCCGTGCTCACGATGCCGATGCTGCAGTTGTGGTCGCCTACGGCATGATCCTGCCGCGGAACATTCTCGATGCCGTGCCGCTTGGTTGTTTCAACCTGCATGCGTCGCTGTTGCCACGCTGGCGCGGCGCTGCCCCGATCAACCGCGCCATCATGGCCGGTGACGCGGAAAGCGGCGTCATGGTCATGAAGATGGATATCGGGCTCGACACCGGCGACGTCGCCATGGCCGAACGGCTCGCCATCACCGACAACATGACCGCGCAAGATCTGCATGATACGCTGGCACCACTGGGCGCCGACCTGATGGTGCGTGCGATCGGCGGGCTGGCACGCGGCGGGTTGCAATTCACCAGGCAAAGCGAGCAAGGCGTCACCTACGCAGCCAAGATCGACAAGCTTGAAGCACGGATCGATTGGACCAAGCCGGCGAACGAGGTGCTGCGCCACATCCACGGCCTCTCTCCATTTCCCGGCGCCTGGTTTGAACTGCCGCTGGAAGGTGAAGCTGTGCGCGTGAAAGTGCTGCGCTGTCAGTTCGCCAAAGGCGCGGGCGCGCCGGGCGACCTGCTCGACGATCAGCTCACCATCGCCTGCGGAGAAAACGCCGTCCGTCTGCTCGACGTGCAACGCGCCGGCAAGCAGCCGATGAAGGCGATGGAATTCCTCCGCGGCACGCCGCTGAAACCGCCGCTGCGTGTGAGCTGATGCCTCGCTACAAACTCATCATCGAATATGATGGCGCGCCGTTCTGCGGCTGGCAGTATCAGGACAATGCTCCATCCGTGCAGGGTGCGCTGGAAGCCGCTGTCACGGCAATGACGGGCGAGATGGTGCGTGTCAGCGGGGCGGGGCGCACAGATGCGGGCGTGCACGCGCTGGGACAGGTCGCACATATCGATCTGACGCGAGAGTATCGCGCGGATCGCGTGCGCGACGCACTGAACGCGCATCTGCGGCCCCATCCCATTGCAGTGCTTTCGGCCGAGATCGCACCGGAGACGTTTGACGCGCGGTTTTCCGCCATCAAGCGGCATTACGTCTATCGCATCGCCAATCGCCGCGCGAACCTTGCGCTCGGCGCGGGCCATGTCTGGCGCGTTCCAAAGACCCTCGACGTCGAAGCCATGCACGAAGCGGCGCAGGTTCTGGTCGGCAAACACGACTTCACCACGTTCCGTGACACCGAATGCCAGGCGAAGTCGCCAGACAAGACGCTGGATGCACTCGATGTGACGCGCGACGGTGAGAATGTGATCGTCACCACCTCCGCGCGCTCCTTCTTACACAGCCAGGTGCGCTCGATGGTCGGCTCGCTGGTGTGGGTCGGTCACGGACGTTGGGATGCCGATGATATGCGCGCGGCGCTGGACGCATGCGATCGTGCAGCCTGCGGGCCAGTCGCACCGCCGGATGGGCTCTATCTGGTGCAGGTAGACTATTAAGCAGCCGCAATAACTTCGATTTCGAGCAGCCACTTGCTGTCGAAGATTTCGGCGACGATCACTGTCAGAGCTGGTGCGTGGCTGCCGAGAACATCTTTCCGAACCGTGCGATTTTCCAGATTGTATCTGCGGTCGGACAGGAACGTCGTCACCTTGACGATGTTGCGCAGCCCCATATCGACGGCCTTGAGTTGAGTCTCCACATTGGCCCAGACTTGGCGGCACTGCGCCTCGAAGGTCTCGGGCACAACACCATCGGCTGATTGCGGGATCTGGCCGCTGACGAAGGCCCAGCGCCTCACATCGCTCACTTCGCAAACCTGCGCATAACCGAACGGTTGTGGAGCGTTTGCGGCGTTGACGCTGCGTCGTTCCATCACGGGCCTCGCGCTCAAGATCGGTTGATGATCTGCCGCTTCAAGATATCCCAGAACAGCTCTTCACCATCCGCGATGTTCTCGGTCCAGTGATCGGCAGCATTGTCATCCGCATCATCAGTGATGAACTTGAAGGCTCGCCATGGCACGCTGTGGCGATGGCAAACATGCGCGATGGCGAACAATTCCATGTCGACGACGTCGATATTGTTCTCCGTCAGCCACGGATCGGCGGACGTGACAAAGCTATCGCCTGTACCACAGACGACGCTGCCGTAGCCTGACGATAGGCGATCAAGGTCCTGCGAAAACGGCGTGCGCCCGCGCGGCGCCAGCGGCATCGCCATCATATCACGCTGAACGACGGCTGAGACTTCGACGAGGCCACGCAGCGACTTGGTGATCTTTCCCGCCGTACCATAATTGATGACAAGCGTCGGCTGCAGAGATGTCACCGCCAGTACGGTCGCACTGGTGGTGTTGATCTTGCCGACACCGGTATAGATCACTTCAACGCCAACCGGCGCACGTGCCTTGTCGAGCTCATCGCTGATGGCAGTTAGAACGAGAATCTTGTCGCTCATGGGCAAAGGCTCATGCGAAGTAACGTTGCAAAATACCGCGATAGATGGTCGCGAGCTTTTCAAGATCGGCGACTGGCGTCCGCTCATCGACCTGATGCATGGTCTGGCCGACCAGCCCGAACTCCAGCACCGGACAATAGTTCGTAATGAAGCGCGCGTCCGACGTGCCGCCACCGGTGTTGAGGTCCGGCTTGCGGCCTGTCACCTCTTCAATCGATGCGACCACGAGGTCAGTGAATTGTCCCGGCTGCGTCAGGAAGGCATCGGAGTTCGATGGCTCCCATGTCACATGCGCTTTGATGCGGTTGCCCGAGGCTTTCACCACGCGTTGCTCGATCAACGCCTGCAGCGATGCCCGCGTGTGGCAATCATTGTAGCGGATGTTAAAGCGCGCCCGCGCCTGCGCCGGGATCACGTTCCACGCCGGATTGCCGACATCGACCGACGTGAATTCCAGATTCGACGGCTGGAAATGATCGGTGCCCTGATCGAGTGGATCGCCACTCAACGCAGCGATCAGCGTGGCAAGATCGGGAATGGGATTAGACGCGCGATGCGGATAGGCGACATGGCCCTGCGTGCCGTCCACAATCACCGTGCCGGACTGCGATCCGCGGCGGCCAACCTTGATGCAATCGCCGATCTCGTTGACGTTGCTCGGCTCACCGAGCAGGCAATGATCGAATTTCTCGCCACGATCCGCCGCCCACTTCAACAGCTTGATGGTACCATTGACGGCAACATCTTCCTCATCGCCCGTGATCAGGAATGAGATCGAGCCCTTGGGCTTGCCATCGTTGGCGGCGAGATAGTCGAGTACCGCCGCGACGCAGCAGGCGATCCCGCCCTTCATGTCTACGGCCCCGCGGCCGTAGAGATAGCCGTCTTTCACGTCGCCGGAAAACGCGCCATGCGTCCATTTCGATTCATCGCCGGCAGGCACAACATCGGTGTGGCCGGCGAAGGTGATGTGCGGGGCTTCGGTGCCGATCCGCGCATAAAGATTGTCGATGTCAGCCGTGCCCGGCTCGCTGAAGGTGACACGATGAACGTCGAAACCCGCACCCTTCAGCAAGGTCTCAAGAACACCAAGCGCGCCCGCGTCTGCCGGCGTCACCGAAGGACAACGCAACAGGTCGCGGGCGATGGTGAGAGCGTCGGACATTAGTCGCGCAGCAGCTCGTTGATGCTCGTCTTAGAGCGGGTCCGCTCGTCAACGCGCTTGACGATCACGGCGCAGCTCAGCGACGGGCCTGGCGAGCCATCCTTGAGCGGCTTGCCCGGCATCGAACCCGGCACCACGACCGAATATTCCGGCACTTCGCCGATGAAGGTTTCGCCGGTCTCACGATCGACGATCTTGGTCGATGCACCGAGAAACACACCCATGGACAACACAGCACCCTTGCGCACGATCACGCCTTCGGCGACCTCCGAACGCGCACCGATGAAGCAATCGTCTTCAATGATCACAGGCCCAGCCTGCAGCGGCTCCAGCACGCCGCCGATGCCGACGCCGCCGGAGATGTGCACGTTCTTGCCGATCTGCGCGCAGGAGCCGACCGTCGACCAGGTGTCCACCATGGTCGATTCATCGACATAGGCGCCGAGATTGACGAATGACGGCATCAGCACGACGTTCTTAGCGATGAAGGCCGAGCGGCGCACGATAGCGCCGGGGACAGCGCGGAAACCTGCTGCGCGAAAACGATTCTCGCCCCAGCCCTCGAACTTCGACGGCACCTTGTCCCACCAGGTGGCGCCGCCGGGGCCGCCGGGAATAGCCGTCATGTCATTCAGCCGGAAGGACAGCAAAACAGCTTTCTTCAGCCATTGATGCACCTTCCACTGGCCATCAGCCTGCCGTTCTGCGACGCGAGCCTTGCCCTCATCCAGCAGTTGCAGAGCGTGGTCCACGGCCTCACGGACTTCGCCTTTGGTCCCGGAATTGACGGTATCGCGGGCATCGAAAGCGGTGTTCAGCGTGGTTTCGAGAGCGGAGAGAGACATTGCTTTTCCTTGACTATTCCTCGGACGGCTCCTGTGCAGAGCCCCAAAATTGTCAGGAAAGCTTGTCGGAATTTGATGGGTCAGTGTCAAGCAGCCGGAGCCCCCGTTTCACCCATGATGGCGGGAGAAAGAGGCTCGAATCTGCTAACACCGTGCCATGACAGCTCCTGAAACGGTGAAGGCAGCCCCACCCCGTCCCCGCGCGTCCTGGCGGGCCGCTATGGCAGTGTACCTGCAGCCGCGCGTGCTGATCGTGCTGTTTCTCGGTTTTTCCTCGGGCCTGCCGTTGGCACTGTCCGGGTCCACGCTGCTGGTGTGGATGCGGGAATCCGGTGTCGATCTCGGCACCATCGGGCTGTTTGCTCTCGTCGGCACACCGTACACGCTGAAGTTTCTCTGGGCGCCGCTGGTCGACGCGCTGCATGTGCCGCTCCTGACGCAGTGGCTGGGACGACGGCGCGGCTGGCTGGTGTTCGCGCAACTGCTGCTCATAGCGGCGATCCTTGTGCTCGCCATAACCGACCCTGCGCAATCACCCTTCTATGTTGCATTCGGTGCGCTGCTGGTGGCCACGGCTTCCGCAACACAGGACATCGTTGTCGATGCCTTTCGTGTCGAAAGCCTGCCGGAAAGCGAACAGGCCGCGGGCATGGCATCCTACGTCGCGGCCTATCGTGTCGGCATGCTCGTCTCAACAGCAGGCGCACTGTTCCTGGTCAGCGGATTTGAAGCGACAGGCCTCGCGAAATCGGCCGCATGGATGTGGGGCTATATCGCCATGGCCACGATGGTGCTGATCGGCATGATCGCATCATTGGCTGCGACCGAACCCGAGCAGTCCCGCCGCGCGGATCAGGCGACATCCGGTGAAAGTGCACTCAAGCGCGTCACCACGGCTGCTGTCGGCGCGTTCACTGAATTTCTCACCCGCAAGGATGTCTGGGCGATTCTTGCATTTGTCGTCCTGTTCAAGTTCACGGATGCGTTCTCCGGCGCGATGACGGCCCCGTTCGTGATCGATCTCGGCTTTAGCCGCAATGACTATGCCGCCATCGTCAAAGGGGTTGGTCTCGCGGCGACCCTGATCGGCGGGTTCGCCGGCGGCTTTCTGGCCCGTGCCTGGTCGCTTGAAGCTTGTCTGTGGATCGGCGGCGTCCTGCAGGCGATTTCGAACTTGTCGTTTGCCTGGCTGTCGCACGTGGGTCTCAATCAATGGGCGCTCGCGCTCGCGATCACCGCCGAGAACTTCACCGGCGCAATCGGCACAGTCATCTTCGTCGCGTATTTGTCGTCGCTGTGCCAAAGCCCGCTACACACCGCGACACAGTACGCCCTCCTGACGGCATTCGCCGCCATCGGCCGCACCTATCTGTCGTCAGGTGCGGGCTTTGTGGCGCAGGCTATCGGCTGGCCGCTGTTCTTCGTGCTCAGCGTCGTCGTCGCCATACCGAGCCTCATCCTGCTGGGATGGTTGCAGCGGCGCGGCCATTTTGCAGAACTAGTCAAAGGCCGCCAATCCTAACTGAAGCCAACTTCAAAAAGAAACTGCCGGGTCTAGGCCCGACAGCGACATTGAAATCCAGACTGCGAGAACTGCGATACGAAGCTAGTGCTTCACTACGCTCCACTTCGAGACGATGGCATCGCTAAACTGCCCGGCCTCTGCGGCGCAGGACATTTCGTCGGCCTTCAGCGAAACGCTCTTGCCGATAAAAGGCTTCAGCGCGGCAGCCTCAGCATCGCTGTTGGTTACGATCTGAAATGTCTCGGGACCGGTTTCGAGATTGCAAAGGCCCGATGGCGCCGGTAACCGGCGCGGCTCACTGGTCAGCTGATACGTGATCATCCGCTTCTTTTTCGGACCGCTGCGCATCGCGGTCAATTCTCCAGACAGCACCTCACCGGCATGAAGCGGCTTCGGTGCGGGTGGCTTGGCGGCTTGCGCGGACGCTCCCGTTGTCCCCAGGGAGATCGCGCACCACGCGGAAAGAAAACCCGCTGCGAGTTTTGCAAACAGAGATGACTTCATGCGACTTCTATTCCCAGTCATTTTTAAAACAGAGTTCGCTGCCGCATCGCAGCCGAGAGCGTACCTTCATCGAGATAGTCCAGCTCACCACCAACGGGCACGCCGTGCGCAAGTCGCGTGATTCGGACATTAGCATCCTGCAGCAGGTCTGTGATGTAGTGGGCCGTCGTCTGCCCATCGACAGTTGCGTTGAGCGCCAGAATGATTTCCGTCACCTGTGAATCGTGCGCCCGCGCCACTAGTGCATCGATGGTCAGATCCTGCGGACCAACGCCGTCGAGCGGCGACAATGTCGCGCCCAGCACGTGGTAGCGGCCGTTCGTGGCGTTGGCGCGTTCCAGCGCCCATAAATCTGAAACGTCCGCCACAACAACAATGATGGATGGATCACGCCGCGGATCTGTACAGACCGTGCATGGGTTATGCGTATCGATGTTCCCGCAAGTCTTGCACACCTGAATCTTGTCGATCGCAACCTGCAGAGCAGTCGAGAGCGGCGTCATCAGAGCTTCGCGTTTCTTGATCAGATGCAGCGCCGCGCGCCGCGCCGAACGCGGCCCAAGCCCAGGCAACCTTGCAAGTAATTGGATCAGCCGTTCAATCTCAGGACCGGCAACCGAAGTAGCCATATTAGCCGAGACCCAACCCTGGCGGCAGACCGAGCCCACCCGTCAGCGACTGCATTTTTTCCTGCATCGCCGTCTCTGCCTTGCGGCGTGCATCGCCATGCGCCGTCACCAGCAGATCCTCGAGGATCTCGCGTTCTTCGGCCTTCATCAGCGACGGATCGATCTTGATCCCCTTCACTTCCATCTTCGCAGTCATGCGAACAGTGACGAGCCCGCCGCCGGACACGCCTTCGACCTCGACGTGTTCGAGTTCGTCCTGCATCGCCTTCATCTTCGATTGAAGCTGGGCGGCCTGCTTCATCATGCCGAGAAAATCAGCCATGAGTCATTCCTCTTTGAAATCGAGTTAAAGTTCGTCGTCTTCAATCGGCTCGACGGGATCTTCGCCAGTCGGCTCGCTCGCGGGTTCCGGCGCCAATCTGCGCACATCCACTAACTGCGCGCCGGGGAATCTCGCGAACACCGCCTGCACGCGAGGATCGGCATGCACGCCTTCCCTGAGCTGCTCTTTTGCCACCAGCGCCTGTGAACGCAGTGTCGGCTGCCCCTCCTCGTTGGACACAACGATCGTCCAGCGACGACCGGTCCAGAATTCGAGCTTGCGCGACAGATCGTTGATCACGGAGCGCGCAGCGCTACGCTCAAGCGCGACTTCGAGCTTTCCGTCTTCCATGCGCACAAGGCGCATATCAGCCTCAAGCGCGGATTTGAGCTGCAGATCGCGCTTCTCGCCCGTAAGGGCGACCAGTTCAGCGAACGTTGTTATCCGCCGCTGCGGCTGCGCAGGCGTTGCTTCAGCGGGCACAGGCACGCTCATCCGCGGACGGTTCAATGCTTCACCGCCGGGCCGCGCGCCCGAAGCCACTGCTCGTACAGGCGAGCCATGGCTCACAACCGGTGCCATCGACACCATGCCACGCGGCGCGCCATTGCCGCCGCCGTTTCCACCGACCACAGGCGATGAACCACCGCCCGCATCGATCATCCTGATCGCCTCATCCGGTGTCGGAAGGTCAGCGACATAAGCGATGCGCACCAGCACCATTTCCGCGGCAGCTTGCGGACGCGTCGCAGCCTGCACTTCCGCGATGCCCTTCAGCAGCATCTGCCACATCCGCGACAGCACTCGCATGGAAAGCTTGGCCGCAAAATCACGCCCACGGACACGTTCGGTTTCGCCGAGCGCCAGATTATCGGCCGTGGCCGGCACGACCTTCACGCGGGTGACGAAATTCACGAACTCGGCAAGGTCGCTCAGCACCACGACCGGATCGGCGCCAGTGTCGTACTGCTCACGAAATTCCTTGAAGGCAGCAGCGATATCGCCGCTGGCCAACGACTGAAATAAATCGATGACGCGGGTGCAATCGGCAAGACCCAGCATCTGCCGGACGTCTTCAGCGCGGACAACGCCAGCCGCATGCGCAATCGCCTGGTCGAGCAGCGACAACGAATCGCGCACCGAACCTTCCGCCGCACGTGCGATCAGCCCCAGCGCCTCGGGCTCGGCCTTCACGCCCTCCTTGTCGGAGATATTGGCGAGGTGCGCCATCAGCACGTCAGAATCCACGCGCCGCAGATCGAACCGCTGGCAGCGCGACAACACCGTGACCGGCACTTTACGAATTTCGGTCGTGGCGAAAACGAACTTGGCGTGCTCTGGCGGCTCTTCCAGCGTCTTCAGGAAGGCGTTGAACGCCTTCTCCGAGAGCATATGCACTTCGTCGATGATGTAGACTTTGTAGCGCGCGCTCGACGGCGCATAGCGGACGCCGTCGGTGATCTGGCGCACGTCGTCGATACCGGTATGCGACGCCGCGTCCATTTCGAGAATATCGATATGCCGGCTTTCCATGATCGCCTGACAATGGGTCCCCATCGTCGGCATATGGATGGTCGGCCCCTTCACCGAACCATCCGGCAACTCGTAGTTCAGCGCACGGGCCAAGATGCGCGCGGTCGTGGTTTTCCCCACGCCGCGAACGCCCGTGAGAATCCAAGCCTGGGGAATTCGTCCGGCCTCGAACGAATTCGAGACGGTGCGGACCATGGCCTCCTGGCCAATCAGATCGTCGAATGTCGATGGGCGATATTTACGCGCCAGGACTCGGTAGCCCGTCTTGGCATTTGCGGAACCGGATGCGCCGCCGAGCGCGAAACCCGCCTGATCGGCTTGGGTCACGGCGGAAATGTCAGCATCGGTCATCGATTGATCCGCGAAAATCTCATCAAGGGGTGTCTAGCGGAGAGTCCGGTGCCCGGAATCCCGGAGCGCCCGCACGCATTGCACCGATCCGAGCACGTCGGATAGAAGAGGTAGGAGACTGACGAGCGACCCGATCCGGACCTCGTTAGGGCTGCTTCCTTCCGGACCTGACCCGGTTGGCGAGTGGCTCGTCCACCGCCAATCTCCCGGCCCCTATTTGGGGCCAAAGCGGCCGGAAAGCAAGCGTGGTATTCCGCCATGAAAAGGCTCCCGATCAATAATTTGCGCGAATTTTGACCGTGAAAGCGGTAACAACGGACGCCTAATACGCGCTAGGTTGAACCTATCAAAACCTTACGGAATTCTGATGGCTGCCGACGTTCCTGCCTGGTCGCTCAATCCCCAGCTTGAAAAAGACACGATCAATATCGGCGACCTCCCGCTGTCCCGCGTGCTTGTCATCAAGGACGCAAATTATCCTTGGCTGCTGCTGGTTCCACGCCGCGCAGACACCGTTGAGATCATCGACCTCAGCGAGGTCGAACAGGCGCAGTTGACGACCGAGATCAACCGCGTCGCGCGCGCGCTCCAGGACATCACCAAACCCGACAAGCTGAACATTGCCGCGCTAGGGAATGTCGTCCCGCAATTGCACATTCATATCATCGCCCGCCGCTCCAGCGACGCGGCCTGGCCTCGGCCGGTCTGGGGTGTCGTCCCGCCGCTTGCCCACGACCCACAGGAAGTGGAAGCCTTCATCAGTGCCCTGCGCCGCAAGATCTGGTTGACCTGACCTTTAGAGCTCAAAAAAACATGACGTTAAACGACTCCTTTCCGCTCGGACAGCCGGGCTTCGTCTCCCATCCGATCGATCGCGCCGCGCATCTCCGCGGCAATGACGAAAAACTGTACGCAATGGAAACCCATCGCGACGCGCGGGCGTATGTGATCCATCGCGATTCGTTGCTGATGACACACGGTGCCGACGGACCGCGCGCGCTGCTGACATTGGATGAAGCCCGTAAGTTTGGCGCCAATCCGGGCACAATTTTTCTCGGCCTGAAAGATGGTGCCGCCATTTTCGGCATGGGCATCAGCGCGACCGCCGCTGAAGCATTGATGGGGCGTAGCGACGTCGGCGTGGAAAATCTGCGCGCGGTCGCGGCAAGCGGCGCAGTCGCAGCACGCGAACTATCGACCATTGCCATGGCGAAATCCCTCGTCAGCTGGCATCAACGTCACGGCTTTTGCGCCAATTGCGGCACACGCACCTCGATGACCCAGGGCGGGTGGAAGCGTGACTGTCCGAGTTGCAAGGTAGAACACTTTCCGCGCACGGATCCTGTGGTCATCATGCTGGTGACGTCAGGTGACAAATGCCTGCTCGGGCGTCAGTCGCAATTCCCGCCGTCGATGTGGTCGTGTCTTGCAGGCTTTGTTGAAGCCGCAGAGACTATCGAAGATGCTGTTCGCCGTGAGATTCTGGAAGAATCCAACATCCAGTGTACGGATGTGCGTTACTACATGACGCAGCCGTGGCCTTATCCATCGTCACTGATGGTCGGATGCACGGCACGCGCCACCACGACCGATATCATCGTCGACAAAACCGAACTGGAAGATGCACGCTGGTTCAGTCGCGACGAAGCTGTTGCCATGCTCAAGAGGGAGCATCCGCAGGGGCTGACAGGGCCACATCCGGTCGCAATCGCGCATCATCTGCTGGCAAACTGGATCGCCCAAACCACATGATTTTCAGCGGTTCCTCAGCAGGAGGAACCGCCCTGCTCCGTTGATTGCTCCGGCGCTACACGGGATTTCGCGCCGGAGATTGCAGCTCAGCTATGTTGAGCCGGCGTACATTGCGCGAGGAAGTCGCTTATGGAATCTCCGTCCCCGCCGCCGAAGAAGCCATTGCGAATTCTGTGCATCGGCATGCCGGTGCGCGACCTGATTTTCCGTGTCGACGACGTGCCGGCACGTGGCATGAAAAAGCGTGCAGCGCATTTCACCGAATTGACCGGCGGCAATGCGCTGAACGCCGCCGTTGCGATCTCGCGGCTCGGCGGCCGGGTCCGAATGTCGGGCCCGATGGGGCACGCGGGAGAGAAAACCACCGCGCACATGTTTGACGACATGACGCGCGAGGGGATCGAGAGCGCCCTGGTTCACATGCCGAGCCTCGTCACACCGATTTCCAGCATCATGATCGACCCGAGCGGCGAGCGCACCATCGTGACGTATCGCGACCCCGAATTGTGGAAGGTCAAGCTGCCGGACGCTAAAACGTTGCTGAAGGACTGCGACGCCATCCTGACTGAAAATCGCTGCGCGGAATTCGTCACCGGTCTCTGCGTCGAGGCCCGCAACCGCGACATCCCGGTAATCCTTGATGCCGACCGCGTCATGTCGCTGAGTGAAGGCCTACTGGTGGCGTCCAGCCACATCATCTTTTCGGCGGAGGCGTTGCACGCAACGGCAGGAATCACTGATGACACTGAAGCGTTGCGCAAGGTTGCAGACCTGACGCCGGGCTTCCTTGCCGTCACCAATGGAGCGCAAGGCACGCTGTGGCTCGACGACCAACGGCAGCCGCATCACGTGCCATCGTTTCCGGTTCAGACCGTCGATACCCTGGGCGCCGGCGACGTGTTCCACGGCGCCTTCGCGCTCGCCATCGCCGAGGGAAAGCCGATCCAGGCCGCCATGCGGTTCGCCTCAGCAGCGGCTGCACTCAAGTGTACCCGCCACGGCGGAGCCTTTGCCTCCCCGCAACGCGCTGAAGTTGAAAGACTTTTGGCCGAATCGCCTGCGCTCAAACTGGCAGGAGAATAGCTCTAAGGACGACCTGAAGAGCTTGCATGAGAAGATTTTTCTATATATTAGGGGTCAAAGCCTCCATTATGGAAGAAAGTTCTTTTTATGACCGACGTCGCCGCCCCGACAGCCGCTGAGACCAACCGCCGCCTCGATGCCATCGACCGCAAGATCCTGACCGTGCTGCAGGACGACGCCTCCCTGTCAGTCGCGGAGATCGGCGATCGCGTCGGCCTGTCGTCGACCCCCTGCTGGAAGCGCATCCAGCGCATGGAAGCCGAAGGCATCATCCTTCGCCGCGTCGCCCTCGTCGATCAGAACAAGATCGGCCTCGGGATCACGGTGTTCGTTTCGGTGGAGAGCGGCGACCACTCCGACGCCTGGCTGAAGAAATTTGCAGACGCCGTCAGCGCTATGCCAGAGGTCATGGAATTCTATCGGATGGCCGGCGATGTCGATTACATGCTGCGAGTCGTCGTGGCAGATATGCAGAGCTATGACGTGTTCTACAAAAAGCTGATCAGCGCCGTCTCACTCAAGAACGTGACTTCGCGCTTCGCGATGGAAAAGATCAAATCTGTCACCGCGCTCCCGGTGCCGGCCGCAAGCGCGGCATGATCTCCGCTTGTCTATAAAATTAGCCCCGCTGCGGAAGCGGGGCTAAAAGGTCAGATTTTCTGATTGTACTCGCCGACTTCAGGATGGGTGCGCAGCACCGAATCCATCGCCTCGAACATGTCGCGCATGCGCTGTTCGGAGACCGGACTTTCGACCACAACGACCAGCTCTGGCTTGTTTGACGACGCGCGGACAAGGCCCCAGCTGCCGTCTTCGCAGGTGACGCGGACGCCATTGACCGTGACAAGATCGCGGACCGGCTGACCGGCGACCTTACCGCCTTTCGCTTTCACATCCTCGAAATGTTTCACCACCTGATCGACGATGCCGTACTTTACTTCGTCGGCGCAGTGAGGCGACATGGTCGGCGACGACCATGTCTTCGGCAGCGCGTTCTTGAGATCCGACATCTTCTTGCCACCTGCGCGATCGAGCATTTCACAGATGGCAATGGCTGACACGAGACCATCGTCATAGCCGCGCCCGACTGGCGAATTGAAGAAGAAGTGACCTGACTTCTCGAAGCCCGCCAACGCCTTCAATTCATTGGTGCGGCGCTTCATATAGGAATGCCCGGTCTTCCAGTAGGTCGTATGCGCGCCCTGCTTCTGCAGCACGGGATCCGTCACGAAGAGACCGGTCGACTTCACGTCGACCACGAATTGCGCGTTCTTGTGGATCGCGGACATATCGCGCGCCAGCATGACACCGACCTTGTCCGCGAAGATTTCCTCGCCAGTGTTATCGACAACGCCGCAGCGATCACCGTCGCCATCGAAACCGAGACCAACATCCGCCTTGTGTTCAAGGACTGCATCGCGAATCGCGTGCAGCATTTCGAGATCTTCCGGATTGGGATTGTATTTCGGGAAGGTGTAATCAAGCTCGGTATCGAGCGGGATCACCTCGCAGCCGATCGCTTCCATGACCTTGGGTGCGAAAGCGCCCGCGGTCCCATTGCCGCAAGCCACGACAACTTTCAGCTTGCGCTTCAGTTTCGGCCGGTCGGTCAGGTCGGCGATATAGCGCGACGGAAAATTCTCCACGAACTGATACGCGCCGGCCGGCTTCAACTTGAAGTCCGCATTCAGCACGATTTCCTTCAGCCGCGTCATTTCGTCCGGACCAAAGGTCAACGGACGATTCGCACCCATCTTCACACCGGTCCAGCCATTATCGTTATGGGACGCCGTCACCATCGCGACGCACGGGACGTCGAGGTCGAACTGCGCGAAATACGCCATGGGCGTGACCGCGAGGCCGATGTCGTGCACCTTGCAGCCGGAAGCCAACAGGCCCGAAATCAGCGCATATTTGATCGACGCCGAATAGCCGCGGAAGTCGTGTCCAGTCACGATTTCCTGCTTTGCACCAAGTTCGCCGATCAGGGTACCGAGCCCCATGCCCAGCGCCTGAATGCCCATCAGGTTGATTTCCTTGCCGAACAGCCACCGCGCGTCGTACTCGCGGAAGCCCGTTGCCTTCACCATCGGCTCGGATTCGTAGGCATAGGTGTTCGGGAAGAGTTCGGGCTTCGGCTTCGGAAACATTCAAAGGCCTCGTGAAAAGGAAAATGTTCAATCCAGCAGCCATAGCGAATGCGATGAACCGTGGAAAGGCGGGAGTCACACTTTGGCGACGAATTACGGCATATTGGCAGCGTTGATCCAGTGTGGGCGTTCAGAAGTTCGCCCGAACACTAGAATGGCACAAGCGAGGAACCATGACCGACCATCGTCTTCAAGCACCTGCTACGGAGCGTAACCGTGAGCCCATTTTAGATGTGCTGCGCGGGGTCTTGCCGGCATCGGGCGTTGTGCTGGAAATTGCCAGCGGCTCTGGACAACATGTAGCGTATTTCGCGCAGCACTTCCCTCACCTGACCTTTCAGCCATCCGATCCAGATGCTGCCGCACTCCAAAGCATCCCGGTGTGGACACATGACGCGGGTGTGACCAATGTGTTGCTGCCCGTCATGCTGGACGCGGCATCCAATAACTGGCCGCTCGAAAGTGCCGATGCGATCATCTGCATCAACATGATTCATATCTCGCCGTGGCGAGCGTGCGAAGGACTTCTTCGGGGAGCCGGAAGACTTCTGCGTCCGGGATCTCCGCTCTATCTGTACGGTCCCTATCGACGCGCTGACGTCGTGACGGCACCGAGCAATGACGCATTCGATGCAGCCTTGCGAGAGCGCAATGCCGAATGGGGCCTTCGAGACTTGGAAGCGGTTGTGAAGTTGGCGGCGGCGGAGGGCTTTTCGGCCCCGGTGATTACGGAGATGCCTGCGAACAATCTGAGCGTGGTGTTTCGACGCAGCTGAGATCGCTGAGACTTATTGCTCCATCACCAACTTGCCATCGGCGAATTCAAAGCGCTTGAGCTTCGACAGGAACGAAAGTCCGAGCAAGTTCTCTGACAGTGCCTCGTCAGGGAGCACCATGGCATCCACGTCTCGCACGATGAGTCCGCCGATATCGACCATCGCAAGCCGCATACGCGCAGCCTTGATCTTGCCATTGGCCGTGGACACCACCGTCGTGTACGCGTTGGGGGATGGACGCACCCCGATCTGTGCCGCGGACCGCTCATTAAGTGCAATTACGGATGCTCCGGTGTCGACCATGAAGTCGATACGCTGCCCATCAATGCGGCCATCGGTTTGAAAGTGACCGCGCCTGTCGCGGGGAATCACAAGGCTGCGTCCGCTGGCAATACCAACCGTCTGCGGCTGGACCGATGCAAAAGAATCGACGGACTTCGAGCCTTCGATTGCTTTCGCCTGTGCGGCGTCGGACGACATCTTGTCCGCCATCTGGCCCATAAAGGTGCCTATCACGATGAGGACGACCGCAAAGATCATAATGCTACGCATCACGCCACGCCTGCTTTTGACGAGCCCAACTCACCAGACCATACCGGGCTGGAAGTTGGGCCTAACCGCACCAGCAAAGATCGCTTTTTCCGAGAAAAGGGTGATTGAAACGTTAACGCTTCCGAAAACGCATGTCCGAAGTCAGGTTCCGCGCGGTTTGACGCGACGCGTCGGCATCGCAGTGGCCGGATCTTCAGGCCAGGGATGACGCGGATACCTCCCGCGCAGATCGGAGCGTACCGCGGCGTAACTGCCGCGCCAGAAACCCGGCAAATCTCGCGTGACCTGCACCGGCCGATGGGCCGGTGATAGCAGCTCCAGCACCAGCGGAATTTTTCCCTTCGCAATCGACGGATGCACGTTGAGGCCGAACAGTTCCTGCAGACGTACTGCGATGGTCGGCCCTTGCTCCGCTTCATAATCGATCGGTAGGGACGTACCCGTCGGCGCTTCAAAGTGTGTCGGCGCCTCACGGTCGAGCCGCGAACGCAGCTCCCACGGCAGCAGACCCATCAAGGCATCGGACAAATCGCCCGCAGAAATATCTGCGAGCGATGTCTTGCCAAATAATGCAGGCACGAGCCAATCGTCACGCGTCTCCGCAAGTGCCTTGTCTGACAGATCCGGCCACTCGTCCGGAGATGCTGCGCGCAGGAACATAATGCGGTCACGCCATTGCTTCAACGGCTTCGACCAGGGCAACCGATTGAGCCCCGCGGCAACTACACCATCCGCGAACACCTTGGCCGCTTCAGGCGACGGCGTGATCGCAAGAGGCTGCTCGGACAGCGTGATCGCATGAAGCTTCCTGCGCCGCCGGGCGCGCAACGCCATCGCAGGTTTGTCAAACGTGATCTCATCTGCGACTTCGATGTGCGCGTAGAACTCAGCTTCGATGTCCTGCTGCGTGATCGGCGCGGCGAGCAGGATGCGGCCGTTCGCGGCAGTACCGGTCAATTCTGCGACAGCAATATACGGCGCGCGAGCCAGTGCCGAAGTCTGGTCCATGCTGGCCCCGCGTCCGTTGGCAAGCAGGAAAGAACCATTGCCGCGATTGCGCGCGACACGATCGGGAAACGCGAGCGCGAGCATGACGCCTGTGGAGAGCGATTCGCCCTCAGGCCCCTTCGGCGCGATGTCGGCAACTTGTTCTGCCCAGCGCTGCGCCAACTGCCGCGCACTGGATGCGCGCTGCGAACGATCACGACGGAAATTGTCGAGACGTGCATCCAGATCGACACTATCTCCGCCAAGGCCGCGTTCAGTCAGAATCGCCGCGATCAGCGCCGCCTCTTCACCGGAACTCAGACGATTGGAATCGACGATCATACGCGCCAGCCGCGGCGGCAGGGCCAATGCCCGCAGACTGTTGCCTTCGCTGGTGATGCGGCCATCGTCGTCCAGCGCATCCAGTTCGCGCAGCAAAGCGCGCGCCTCTGTCAACGCTGGCACCGGCGGCGGATCGAGAAATGTCAGCGATGCCGGATCACTGGCTCCCCAATGTGCGAGATCAAGCACCAGCGACGACAGATCGGCCGATAAAATCTCCGGCCGTGTGTAGGCATCAAGCGAGGTTGTCTGCGGCTCGTCCCACAGACGATAGCAAACACCCGGCTCTGTGCGGCCAGCGCGACCACGACGCTGATCCACCGCCGCACGCGACGCGCGGACTGTTTCGAGACGTGTGAGACCAATGTCGGGTTCATAGCGTGGCACGCGCGCCATCCCGGAATCCACCACAATCCGCACGCCTTCGATGGTGAGCGAGGTCTCGGCGATGGATGTCGCAAGCACGACCTTGCGCTGTCCTTTTGGCGCCGGTGCAATGGCGCGGTCCTGCACACCTGCTTCCAATGCACCGAACAACGGCACGATTTCCGTGTTTGGATCGCTCAGACGCTCGCTGAGCGCATTTTGCGTGCGGCGGATTTCCGCAGCACCTGGCAGAAACGCCAGCACCGAACCGCCATCGGCCCGCAACGCGGTCGCGATAACGTCCGCCATCTGCCGCTCGACAGGCACGTCCGGCTTGCGGCCGACATAGCGCGTCTCGACGGGAAAAGCCCGGCCTTCACTTTCAACCACCGGCGCATCGCCAAGCAACTTCGCTACGCGCGCACCGTCGAGTGTTGCCGACATCACCAGGATTCGCAAATCCTCGCGCAATCCCTGCTGAGCGTCGCGCGCCAGCGCCAGACCAAGATCGGCATCAAGCGAGCGCTCATGGAATTCGTCAAACAAAACCGCGGCAACGCCGGCCAGTTCTGGATCATCCAAAATCTGCCGCGAGAAAATGCCTTCGGTCACGACCTCGATGCGCGTCTTGCGCGATACCTTGGAGCCGAAGCGCACACGATAGCCGACCGTGTCGCCGACCTTTTCGCCCAGCGTCTGCGCCATTCGCTCCGCAGCTGCGCGCGCCGCGATCCGGCGCGGCTCCAGCACGATAATCTTTTTGCCGTTCGACCATGCAGCCTCCAGCAATGCCAGAGGCACGCGCGTGGTCTTGCCCGCACCGGGCGGCGCGACAAGCACGGCCGTGCTGCTGCGGGCGAGTGTGGTCGTCAGATCAGCGAGAACGGCGTCAATCGGAAGCGGCGAGTCAAACTTCATGACTCGCTTCATAGCCGCTCAGCCGGGGTCCGGGAAGGAGAAGCTAGGCGCCCCGCCCGACGCTGTCGTAGACGAAGCCCAGCTCTTCCATCTCATCGCGCCGATAGATGTTACGCAGATCGACAATGACGGGACTTTTCATTTCGCGCTTCAGGCGCGCGAGATCGAGCGCTCGGAATTGCACCCACTCGGTGACAATGACCAGCGCATCAGCGTCTTTCGCGCACGCGTAAGGATCTTCACAGTAGAAGATATCGGGTAATTCGTGCTTCGCCTGATCCATTCCGACTGGATCATAGGCCCGCACCTGCGCGCCATGATCGAGCAACCCGGTCACCAATGGAATCGACGGTGCCTCGCGCATGTCGTCGGTTTCAGGTTTGAAGGTCAGCCCCAACACACCGATGGTCTTGCCACGAAGATTGCCACCAACCGCAGCAGCAACCTTGCGTGACATCGCCCGCTTCCGGTTGTCATTCACTGCGAGCACCGCCTCAACAATGCGCAGCGGAACATCGTGATCAAGGGCAGTCTTCACCAGCGCGCGGGTGTCCTTGGGAAAACACGACCCGCCGAAGCCGGGACCCGCATTGAGGAATTTCGTGCCGATGCGATTATCGAGGCCAATCCCGCGCGCAACCTCCTGCACATCCGCGCCGACTTTCTCGGAGAGGTCCGCGATCTCGTTGATGAAAGTGATCTTGGTCGCGAGAAATGCGTTTGCCGCATATTTGATCAGCTCGGCGGTACGCCGCTCGGTGTACATGATCGGCGCCTGGTTGAGATATAGGGGCCGATAGACTTCGCCCATGACTTTACGAGCACGTTCATCGTCCGTGCCAACCACAATGCGGTCCGGATGCTTGAAGTCGCGGATTGCCGCGCCCTCGCGCAGAAACTCAGGATTGGATGCCACGGCAACATCCGCTGCTGGATTGGTTTCGCGGATCAGGCGCTCCACTTCATCACCGGTGCCGACCGGCACGGTGGACTTCGTGACAACGACCGTAAAACCCTGCAGCGCCTTGGCGATGTCGCGCGCCGCCGCATGCACGTAGCTGAGGTCAGCATGACCATCGCCGCGACGTGACGGCGTGCCGACTGCGATGAACACCGCATCAGCCTTGCCGACTGGGCCAGCAAGATCCGTAGTAAAATCGAGGCGTCCCGCCTTCACCGAGGTTGCGACTAGGCGATCCAAATCCGGTTCGAAGATCGGGATTTCGCCGCGGTTCAACGCGGCGATCTTGCCAGCATCGGTATCAACGCATGTCACGCGATGACCGAAGTCCGCGAAACAAGCCCCCGAAACCAACCCCACGTAACCCGTGCCGATCATGGCAATTCGCATGAAGACCCCTACTCAGAGATAATTAACCATCCAGCGTATTCACGCGCCTTTTAGCCCGATTCCGGGGAAAGCAGGCACATCATTTGAATGAATAAAGGAGAATGAAACGCCTGCGTCCAATGATAGGGCGAATTTGGACCGAAACGAGACACCCATGAATAATAACGGCACATCAGCTACCCGCTTGTCGCCTGTCTCAGAGCGAGTTGACTGGGTCGACTATGCCAAAGGCATATGCATCGTGATGGTCGTGATGATGCATTCGACATTGGGCGTCGAGGCCGCGGCGGGCAAGCATGGTTTCATGCATCTTGTGGTGGAGTTCGCAAAGCCGTTCCGGATGCCGGATTTCTTCCTGATTTCAGGCCTGTTTCTAGCGCGCGTGATCAATCGCGACTGGCGTACTTACCTGGACCGCAAGGTGGTCCACTTTGCTTACTTCTACGTGCTGTGGCTGACGATCCAATTCGCCATCAAGGCTCCCAGCATGGCCGCCGAGCAAGGCTGGCCGTATGTCGGTGTCATGTATTTGCAATCTTTCATCGAACCGTTCGGCACGCTCTGGTTCATCTGGATGCTGCCCGTGTTCTTCGTTCTGACCAAGGCCACCCAGCGAGTGCCCTCGGCTCTGATCTGGGTCGCGGCGGCTGCACTTGAAATGGCGCACATCTCGACGGGATGGACCGCGATCGACGAATTCGCAGCGCGCTTCGTCTACTTCTATTCCGGCTATCTGTTCGCAACGTATGTTTTTACATTGGCGAATCGCGCCAGTATTTATCCGGGCCTTGCTTTGGCCGGCCTCGCCGCATGGGCGACCATCAACACGCTGCTCGTCTTCAGCGGCGTCTCAGAGCTGCCCGGCATTTCACTGATGCTCGGCTTCGCCGGCGCCTGCGCCATCATCACCATCGGCGTGCTGCTCGCCCGTGCCAACTGGCTCAGCGCGCTACGCTATTGCGGTGAGCACTCCATCGTCATCTATCTGGCCTTTTTCCTGCCGATGGCCACCTCCCGCGCTCTGTTGCTCAAAACCAACATCATTCCAGACCTTGGGCTGGTTTCGATTATTGTCACGACCGCCGGCGTGCTCGGTGCGCTCGTGATGTGGTGGGGCGCCAAACGGGTCGGGCTGAACTTCCTGTTCGAACGACCGGACACCTTCTGGATCGCTCCGAAACAGCGCGCCGTGCAGCTTCAGGCCGCAGAATAGCCGAACGGGCTCTGGACTCAGTCCTAAACCCTCCTCGGCAAGGTTCCTCGAAAAATTCAGACCAAGCGTGTCTCCGCCCTGTGCGGGGACGCTGCGGTTAGGCGAAAACACCGAACATTTCGGTGCGCATCTGCCATGCGGAGGGGTGTCAATCGCGGCCAAAAACCTTAAGTTGCCGCCATGTCGAAAAAGCCCGCCACAGCCGCTCAACCCGCCGCCGTCAAAGCCCCCGCCAAAGGCGACCATATCTTTCTGGTCGACGGATCATCGTATATTTTCCGCGCCTATCACGCGCTGCCGCCGCTGAACCGAAAATCCGACGGATTGCAGGTCAACGCTGTGCTCGGCTTCTGCAACATGCTTTGGAAGCTGTTGCGCGACATGCCGCAGGACAATCGGCCCACGCATCTGGCGATCGTCTTCGACAAATCCGAACGAACCTTCCGCAACGAATTTTATCCGGAATACAAGGCCCACCGGCCGCCCGCTCCGGACGACTTGATTCCGCAATTCGCTCTGATCCGTGAGGCTGTTCACGCCTTCGATCTGCCCTGCCTGGAACAGATCGGGTTCGAGGCAGACGACCTGATCGCAACCTATGTGCGCGAGGCGTGTGAGCGCGGCGCCAACGCGACCATCGTCTCCTCGGACAAGGATCTGATGCAGCTCGTGAATGACTGCGTCATGATGTACGACACCATGAAGGATCGCCGCATCGGCATCGCCGAGGTAATCGAGAAGTTCGGTGTGCCGCCTGAGAAAGTTGTCGAGGTGCAGGCGCTGGCAGGTGATTCCGTCGACAACGTCCCCGGCGTGCCCGGCATCGGCATCAAGACCGCCGCGCAGCTCATTACCGAATACGGCGATCTTGAAACGCTGCTGGCTCGGGCTGGCGAGATCAAACAGCCAAAACGGCGCGAAGCCCTGATTGAAAACGCCGAGAAGGCCCGTATTTCGCATAGGCTGGTCTTGCTCGACGACAAGGTGAAACTCGATGTGCCGCTGGATGATCTCGCGGTTCACGAGCCAGATCCGCGCAAGCTGGTTGCGTTCTTAAAGGCGATGGAGTTCTCCACGCTGACCCGACGCGTCGCGGACTATTCGCAGATCGATCCATCTGACGTTCAGCCCGACGAGAAAGTGAAGAGCTCCTTCGCACCTTCGGCAGTGGATGAGGATTCTCCAAGTACGCTGCCGCTCGGCGGTGAGCCGGATGCGTTGGCCGCGGGGACATCGTCGACACGTCAATCGAAACCCGCTGAAGCCAAAGGCGGTGCGGCAAACGAATTGACTCCGAAATCGCTTGCAGCCTTGCGCGCCGCTGAAGCGCTCAAGACGCCTGTCGATCGCGGCAAATACGTCACCGTTCGTACGCTCGAGCAGCTCAATGCATGGATTGCACGCGCGCGGGACATTGGCCATGTCGCTATCGACACTGAGACCACAAGCCTAGACCCGATGCAGGCAGAACTCTGCGGATTTTCGCTGGCGCTTGCTCCGAACGAAGCCTGTTACGTTCCGCTGATCCACAAGCAGGGCGGAGACGGCTCAGGCCTCTTTGCGGGAGGCTTGGCGCCTGATCAGATCAAGATGGAAGACGCCTGCGCCGCACTGAAACCGCTGCTCGAAGACGAGAGTGTTCTGAAGATCGGACAGAACCTCAAATTCGATGCACTGGTATTTGCACAATGCGGCATTCAGTTGCGCTCGCTCGACGATACCATGCTGATCTCCTATGTACTCGACGCCGGACGCAGCCCGCACGGCATGGATCCGTTGTCAGAGCGATGGCTCGGCCACACACCAATCAGCTACGGCGAAGTTGCCGGCACCGGCAAAAATCAGGTGTGCTTCGATCAGGTCTCGATCGAAAAAGCCACGGAATATGCCGCGGAAGATGCGGACGTCACCTTGCGCCTGTGGCGTGCGCTCAAGCCGCGCCTCGCAGCGGAACGCATGAGCGCGGTGTACGAAACTCTCGAGCGGCCGATGGTCAACGTCCTGTCGCGCATGGAGCAGCGTGGCATCACCATCGATCGTCAGGTTTTGTCGCGCCTCTCAGGCGATTTCGCGCAGACAGCGGCACGGCTTGAATCTGAGATCCGCGACCTCGCGGGCGAGCCGATCAATCCGGGAAGCCCCAAGCAGCTCGGCGACATCATGTTCGGCAAGATGGGGATGCCCGGCGGTAGCAAGACCAAGACCGGCGCATGGTCGACGTCTGCGTCCGTTCTTGAGGATCTGGCGGAAGAAGGCCATGAATTCCCGCGCAAGATTCTCGACTGGCGTCAGGTGTCGAAACTCAAGTCGACTTACACCGACGCGCTGCCGACCTATGTACATCCACAGACACACCGGGTGCACACATCCTACGCTCTCGCCGCCACCACCACCGGACGACTGTCGTCGTCAGAACCGAACCTGCAGAACATCCCGGTGCGGAACGAAGAAGGGCGTAAGATTCGCCGCGCCTTCATCGCAACGCCGGGCCACAAGCTGGTGTCAGCAGACTATTCGCAGATCGAATTGCGGCTTCTTGCGGAGATCGCCGATATTCCGGTGCTCAAGCAGGCGTTCCAGGATGGCCTCGACATTCATGCCATGACAGCGTCGGAAATGTTCGGCGTCCCGATCAAGGACATGCCGGGCGAAGTGCGACGCCGCGCCAAAGCGATCAACTTCGGCATCATCTACGGCATCTCGGCGTTCGGTCTGGCCAACCAGCTCGGCATTCCGCGCGAAGAAGCGGGCGCCTACATCAAGAAATACTTCGAGCGCTTTCCCGGAATTCGCGCCTACATGGATCAGACCCGCGATTTCTGTCGCGAGAATGGCTATGTCCAAACACTGTTCGGCAGGAAGTGTCACTATCCGGATATCAAGGCAAGCAACGCGTCAATTCGAGCCTTCAATGAACGCGCGGCAATCAATGCCCGTCTGCAAGGCACGGCCGCGGACATCATTCGCCGCGCCATGATCCGCATGGATGATGCGCTTGCCGCGAAAAAACTCTCCGCGAAAATGCTGCTGCAGGTGCACGACGAATTGATCTTCGAAGTGCCGGACGACGAGGTGGAGAAGACGCTGCCGGTGGTCCAGCATGTGATGCAGGATGCGCCATTCCCGGCAGTCATCCTGTCGGTGCCGCTACAGGTCGATGCCCGCGCCGCGCATAATTGGGATGAGGCGCACTAGATTTCGTCTCCCTTCGCTCACTGAGTGAAGGGAGACGAATTTCACAATGCACTCGGAAACGTTGATGCTCGAATTGAGTAGCCGAAGTTAGTCCAGCTTCGCCTCGAATCCGCGTTTCACAGCCGGCCGCGCCATCAGGGCATTGTACCACCGTTGGACGTTCGGATATTCGCTGAGCGGAACCTTATGGCGTTCGTGCCGCCAGGCCCAGCCGAGGATCGCGAAGTCGGCAATCGACAATCTGTCCGCAACGAATTCGCGCTCTGCGAGACGGCGATCGAGCACGCCATAGAGCCGATGGGTTTCCTTCGAATAGCGCTCTAGGCCGTAGCGGCGATCCTGCTCATTATCGACCATCAGAAAATGGTGCACTTGTCCTGGCATCGGCCCGAAACCACCCATCTGCCACATCAGCCATTCCCACACCGGAATTCGCTCACCCAAATCCTTCGGCAGGAACTTTCCGGTTTTCTCGCCGAGATAGAGCAGAATGGCACCGGATTCGAAGATGCTGACCGGCTTGCCGTGCGGTCCGTCCGGATCGATGATGGCGGGGATACGGTTGTTGGGGCTGATCTTGAGAAATTCCGGGGCGTGCTGCTCACCCTTGGAAATATTGATCGGGTGGATCTTGTAAGGCAGCTCCATTTCCTCGAGTGCGACGCTGATCTTCCGGCCGTTGGGCGTATTCCAGGTGTAGAGGTCGATGGTCATACGATTACCTTGCAGTATGGGCTTCCACTGTTGACGGTGCGCGATCCGCACTGGAATGTCCACGCAACGAGCGCTAAAATTCGATAAAATCCCCCTAGCGTGAGATCACCATTGTCCAACCCTGCCCCCCGCGCACGCCTTGCCGACATCATCCGCACCCGCTCGTTCGGGCGCGGCGAAATCACATTGGCTTCCGGCCGCAAGAGCGATTTTTATTTCAACCTCAAGCCGACCATGCTCGATCCGGAAGGCGCCGCACTACTCGCGGAGCTGTCGCTTGACGCACTGAAGGATGACAAGGCCGATTACATCGGTGGGCTGGAGATGGGCGCGGTTCCGATCGCGGGCGCTATCGCGCAGCTGTCCTGGCTGAAGGGAAATCCGATCTCCGCCTTCTTTGTGCGCAAGAAGCCGAAAGAGCACGGCGCGCGGCTCGCGGTGGAAGGGCTGACGAAGGGCGAGACACTGCAGGGCAAGCGCATCGTCATCGTCGAGGATGTTACCACCACTGGCGGATCAGCCATCAAGGCGGTCGATGCCGTGAAGGATGCCGGTGGCGAAGTTATCCTGGTCTTTACGATGGTGGATCGCGACGAAGGCGCGACAGAGGCCTTCCGTGAAGCCGGCATTCCGTTCCGCTCGCTGTACAAGGCGGGAGAGTTTCTCAAGGGCTGATGCCCTGTCTCTTCCTGACGAAGAGATCGAGTCGGAGCGTGCTGCGGTGGATCGCATTTTCGCATCTCACAACGGGTTGCTCTCCACTCTGCAAAAGATGAAGAAGCTTTTGGGTCGCGGCTTCATTGCCGCGGCCATTTTTTCAGTTCTCCCTGCTCCTGCTTTCGCGGCCGAAGGCCTCAATGGCGCTCAGCTATCATTGACATGGGCTCTGCCATTCCTTGGCATTCTGCTGTGCATCGCCACAGGGCCGGTGTTCTACCCGCACGCGTGGGAACATCATTTCGGAAAATTCACCGCGTTCTGGTCTGCGCTGATTGTTATTTCATTGCTGCTGACGCTGGATATTCACGCCGTCACCACAACATTGGCGCACGCTATATTCACCGAATACATGCCTTTCATCCTGTTGCTGCTGGCGCTGTTCACCACTGCCGGCGGCGTTTATCTGGAAGGAAATCTCCGCGGCAGTGTGCTTACCAATACGCTGCTGCTCGCGGCTGGAGCTGTCATGGCCAGCATCGTCGGGACCACCGGCGCGGCAATGATCCTGATCCGGCCGCTGATCCGCGCCAACGACGATCGCCGTTCCAATGCCCATGTAGTGATATTCTTTATTTTCCTGGTCGCCAATATCGGCGGTGCGTTATCGCCGCTCGGCGATCCGCCGTTATTCATCGGCTTTCTCAAAGGCGTCGATTTTTTCTGGACCACTCAGCACTTGTGGCTTCAGACATTGACGGTCGCCGGCATCGTGCTCGCCGTGTTCATTGTCATTGATACCTATGTGCATCATCGCGAAGGCGGTTTCGTGCGCGTGAAAGATCCCACGCCGGACAGCCCTCTAAGACTGCATGGCAAGATCAATCTTGTTTTGATCCTGATCATCATCGCGGCCATCCTGATGAGCGCGCAGTGGAAGCCAGGCATTGCCTGGTCCGTTATCGGCGTCGAACTCCAGCTTCAGGATCTGCTGCGCGATATCATTTTCGTTGTGGTGACGATCGCGTCTGCAGCACTGACAAGAAAGGAGCATCGCGAAGCTAATGGCTTCACCTGGGGCCCAATTATAGAGGTTGCGATTCTCTTTGCAGGAATCTTCATCTGCATCATCCCGGTCATGGCGATGTTGCAGGCTGGAAGCCAAGGTCCCTTTGCTCCCCTGCTCGCACTCGTTACGCATCCCGACGGCAGCAACAACAATGCTGCATATTTCTGGCTGACGGGCGGGTTGTCGTCGTTCCTCGACAACGCCCCCACCTATCTCGTGTTCTTCCAGCTTGCGGGCGGCGATCCACAGGTGTTGATGACGGCAAAGGCCACGACGCTCGCCGCGATTTCCTCCGGCGCGGTCTTCATGGGCGCCAACACCTACATCGGCAACGCGCCAAACTTCATGGTGTATGCCATCGCGCGACAGGCCGGCGTGAAGATGCCCAGCTTTTTCGGTTACATGCTCTGGTCGGGGCTTGTGCTCATCCCGACATTCGTTCTCGCGACATTCTTGTTTTTCCGCAGTTAGCGCGACTGCTTATTTCCTGCGCACGGCTCGCCTCCCTAACCCCGCGTTTACCATCGCGCATTATTGTTCCACCTGTCGAGGCACCGCCCCGGCGTGGTCAGTGGCGTGGGTGAGGCAAACGTGTTGCGTCAAGAGTTGCGTGTTTCGTGCGTGCGGCGTTGCGTCATGTTCGTTCTTGCCGCTCTCCTCGTTATGCCCGGGGTATTCGTCCCGCGCGCAGCTTCCGCCGGATTCTTCGATTTCCTGTTTGGTGGCGATGAGAAGCCGGCTCCCCGCGGATCGCAGGCCAATTCTTTCGCCGATCCCTTTGGTACAGAAAGCCAGCCAGCACAGCCGCGTACGCCAGTCGCCAGTAGCGGCCGGGGCACGGCCTTCTGCGTGCGAACCTGCGACGGCCGCTATTTCCCGTTGACCATGCGCGGCGGCGCGACACCGGCGCAGATCTGCCAATCATTCTGCCCCGCCAGTGCGACCAAGGTCTTTTCCGGCAGCACGATCGACAACGCCATCGCGGACAGCGGCGAACGTTATGTGAATTCGCCGAACGCGTTTGCTTATCGCAAGGCGTTGAAAGCGGACTGCACCTGCAACGGACGCGACTCTGCAGGCCTTGCCCCGGTCGATCTGTCGCTCGACACCACACTGCGCCCCGGCGACATCGTTGCAACATCGACCGGACTGGTCGCCTATTCCGGGACCAGAACCGCGACCGGCCAGACCGCCGAGTTCACGCCGGTCGCCAATTATCCCGGCCTTACCGCCGATGTTCGCACGCGGTTGGGAGAGATGAAGGTTGCTCCCGTGAGCGCGGAAGTGACCGAAGAAGGCTACATGCCGCCGGACAATGTCGGCACACTGGCGCAGCCTGATTTCACACAGCCGCCAGCCGGCACGCGCGGACCAGCGCTGCGGAAAGACAAGCGCGCTGACCTGAATTGAGCGCGAGCTGTTCAAGCTGCATCCAGCGCCTTTGCGAGGATGCAGCTCTCATTGCTCAGTTACGTTCCCTGCTTCGGCACCGTCTTGAGCAGTTCATCGACCTGCTGCTTGTAGAACTTCGCCATGCCCGTGGTGAGGTGACCACGGGTGTCCTCGCTCGCGGGAATGAGGAACAGCTTGCCGTTCTTCACGCGCTTGAGTTCACGGTCCATGATTCCGGTCTCAGGCGGGTTGCGCTCGTCATCGGCTGAGTTGATCGCGAGCAGTGTCGCCGAAATCTTTTCCAGGCCCGGAGATGCGTTGTAATCGCGCGACGATCCCCACTGATAAAGAAAATCATTGGCATCCGCATTGAACGCTGCAGCCAGACGCTCATCGACCATCTTGTCGGCCTTGTCGCCGGTCGGCGCCAATTTCTGATACGCCAGCGTTCCGCCACCGGTTGCGATGCCGAAGAACACGCTGGCGATTTTCAGGAAGCGCGGCTGCGTGGTGTAGTTGCCGTCGTTGTATTCCGGATCGTTGCGGATGGTCTCGAGCATCATTCGCCGCAACATCCAGTTGCGGCTCGCCATCTCACTCGGCTGCGCGGCCATCGGTACCAGAATGTCAGCGAATTCGGGATGCTTCTCACCGAGCAGCCAGGTGTTCATACCGCCCATCGAATTGCCGATGACCATGCGCACGTGCTTGATGCCGAGACCTTCACTCAGAAGCCGGTACTGCGCATCGACCATGTCGTCATAGTTATACTTGGGGAATTTTGTGCGCAGGCCGTCCGAGGGTTTCGACGATTTGCCGTGGCCAAGCGCGTCAGGAAGAATGATGTAATACTTCGTGGCATCAAGCGGCTGGCCGGGACCGAACATTTCACCCGCGAAGGCCGGATTCAGCATGCTAGCGGCAGAACCGCCGGAACCATGCAACACCACCACCGGCTCACCCGAAGGGTCTCCCACGGTCGCGTAGCTCAACCGCACCTCCGGCATCACTTCGCCTGTGTGAAATTTGAAGTCTTTCGCGATCCACGTGCCCTGTTTCGGCGCGGGATAGTCGGCGGCGCTCGCCGCGAATGATGTCACTACAAATGCGAAAGCCGCCGCCACGCGGAAAAGCTTCATGCCTGTCTCCTGCTATTTCATCCCGGCCAGACTCTAGGCGCAGCATTGCGCTCCCGTTCTGGCTCGATTAGCAAACTACAGGAAGACTCTTCGTCCAGGAAAGGCAGCAGGCATCCGTGCCATAAATTAAAAGATGCCACCGTGAGGGAATAATCGCGGCGTCCCGCGAGATACAGAAAACCGCCTTCTATCGGCCGACAATCACCCCGATCACGTTCGGCGCGGCGAGATACTTCTCTTCCATCTTCATGCGCGCCCGCGCCTTGATTTCCGGCGTCAGCAGACCGCAATGCTCGGCGAGAATCATCCAGCAATACCCCCACCAGTCGGTGAGGATGCCGTTGTCATCGACGAGGTCATAGCCATGCTCGGCCGCGAAGACACGCGCCTTTGCCTCGTCCAGCGTGTCGAGGAATTCGTGGTCCTTGAGTGAGAACAGATCGTCGTCGAAATCGTCGGTCGTATAGCCCCAGATCGACATGCAAACCGCGTTGAACTCGCGATCAATCTGGTCGTCATCCACCAGCCGGGTGCGTGCGGTGATATGCAGGCGCGACAGCGTCCGAGCGAAATCCGCGATGCGCGTGAGCGCCATGTTGTCGAAAGCAATGTTGGACATGTCGTCCCCAAGACCAGTGACAGACCCTAGATATAGTGGCGCAGCCGCACCGAATCGGAATGATATATCAATGGCCTACAAAAATGTTCTTAATTTGTTCTAAACGGTAAAAGATTTACTAACACTCCAAAATGAAAGCAGAACACCCTCCCGGCTGTCCTGCTTCTCACCCCAGCGGCCTGGAAACCAAACGACCTCGCCAGACGAAGACGATTGGCGCTCCTATTTCGCTGCATTCAGCGAGCGCACCACACGCAACCCGACAACGCTTGTGCCGCTGGTTGGACTCGCACTGTCGCGATACCCCGAGCGTATTGTCTGGGCCTGCCAATTCCACCGGCCGCCGCGGATCATGTGCTTGGAGCAATCCCCTTCGAGCCACGGCGAACCATCGGTCGGCGTGTCTTCGTTGTAGCGTTTATTGTAACAATCCTGCGTCCACTCGTAGATATCGCCGTGCACCTGATAGAGGCCAAACGGATTAGGTGCATAAGAGTCCACCGGCTTCGGTCCCTTGCTGTCTTCGCCGCGCGGACCATTGGCATAAGGAATCGACGCCATATAGTTTGCGTCCTGCGGGCCGACGGTTTTGCCGAACCAGAACGGCGTCGTGGTACCGGCGCGGGTGAAATATTCCCGTTCGGATTCACTTGGCAGGCGATAGGTGCGGCCGGTTTTCTTCGAGAGCCACGCCAGATAGGCTTGCGCATTCTCGAAACTCAGGCCCTGAGCGGGTAAACGGCCACGCCCAAAGCCATTGTCGTCTCCACGAACCCCGTTGCAACCGCCATCCGCAAGACACGCATCCCATTCGTCAAACGAGACAGAAAAACGGCCGACCGCAAACGGCTTTGCAATGGTGACCTGGTGAACCGGGTCTTCGCCCTTCCAGCGATCCGGCTCATTCGGCGGTGTGCCCATCATGAAGCTACCCGCAGGCACCACGACCATTTCGGGACATTCCGGACATTCCTTAAAGCTGTCTTTTGGCTTCAACGTCGCTTCGACTTCCGCCGACAGCGGGGCCGTCCCCCACGGCTGAATTTGCTTCGGTGGCGCGACAGGCTCTTTCACCACCGCCTGTTGCTGGCTGACCGGCGGCTTCGATTTGCGGGAATGTTTCTTCGCCGCTAACGCTGGCCCAGATGCCGCCGAGACCATAACAAGCGCAACAACACCCAGCTTAATCAATTTGCTCACAACTGCCTCCAGACGACACATCTTGTCGTGTGTCGCGGCCGCCGGCAGGCTGGTTCAAACGGTCGTTGCTATGGCTGCCCTTCTGGGCGCGGCGAGGAATGGTGATGCGCAATCATCCATTGGCCGTCGCGCTTGACCACCAGCATGGTGAAACGCGAAGGACGCGGCGTGTCGTTCTCCACCGCACGGCTGAATGTGTAGAAGCCGGTGCCGACCACCGCATCGTCGCCGAGCACGATGGTATGCCGCTCCGTGATCGTGTTGCGGCGACCGCTGTCCGGCAGCATCTCGAAGTACTTTCGAATGGCTTCGGTCCCCTGGGAGATGATCGGGCTTGTCGTTCCGAGGAGGATAGCGTCCGACGCATAGAGACTGACAAGCAGATCGCGGTCGTTGGCACTGTAAGCCGCAGACCATCGATCGATGACGGCACTTCCATCTTCTGCCGGTCCGGCCGTGACTACAGTTTGAAATGTCGACGCCATCGATTGCTCCTCATGATCTGATCCGCGCCACTCGTATAGCTTGAGGCATCGCATCGGCTCAACAAAGGAGGCCTCCGAGCATCTAAGCAAAACCCGTCCACGACGGTAGCTTTCAGCAAAAAGGGCGGCTCGATGAGCCGCCCTTTTGTATTCGAGACATTTCGCGACTTATTCCGCGGCGAGCTTGGCTTCCGGCGCGGCAGCAAGAACTTCCGCATCAACATGCTTCTCGAACTTGGCGAAGTTCTTCTGGAACATGCCGACCAGCGCGCGTGCAGTCTTGTCGAACTCCGCCTTGTCCTTCCAGGTGTTGACCGGATCGAGGATCTCAGTCGGCACGCCGTCGAGCTTGGTCGGCACTGCGAAGCCAAAGTACTTGTCGGTGCGGAATTCGGCGTTGCGCAGCGAACCGTTCAGTGCAGCGGTCAGCAGAGCACGCGTCACCTTGATTGGCATGCGGCTGCCGACGCCGTACTTACCGCCGGTCCAGCCGGTGTTCACCACCCAGCAATCGACGTTGTACTTCGCAATCAATTCACGCAGCAGCTTGCCATACTCCGCCGGATCGCGCGGCAGGAACGGCGAACCGAAGCACGCGGAGAATTCCGGCACCGGCTCGTTGCCGAGGCCACGCTCCGTACCGGCCACCTTCGCGGTGTAGCCGGACAGGAAGTGATACATTGCCTGCGCCGGCGTCAGCTTCGCGATCGGCGGCATCACGCCGAATGCGTCGGCAGCGAGCATCACCAGATTCTTCGGGTGCGAAGCGCGGCCGGTGCGCGATGCATTCGGGATGAAATCGAGCGGATAGGCCGAACGGGTGTTTTCGGTCTTCGATCCGTCATCGAAATCGGGCACGCGGGTCTGCGGATCCAGCACCACATTCTCAAGCACCGCGCCGAAGCGAATGCTGGCGTCGAAGATTGCAGGCTCTGCTTCGCGCGACAGCGCGATTGTCTTTGCGTAGCAGCCGCCTTCGAAGTTGAAGATGCCGTCCGGACCCCAGCCGGTTTCATCATCGCCGATCAACGTACGGTTGGGATCAGCCGACAACGTGGTTTTGCCGGTGCCGGAAAGACCGAAGAAAATTGCGGAGTCGCCATCAGGGCCGACGTTTGCCGAGCAGTGCATCGGCATCACGCCCTTCGCAGGCAGGAAGTAGTTCAGCGTCGTAAACACCGACTTCTTCATTTCACCGGCATACTGGCTTCCGGCGATCAGCACGATCTTGCGAGTGAAATCAATCGCGACAATGTTTTCCGACTTGCCGCCGTGACGCTTCGGATCGGCGCGGAAGCTCGGCAGATCGACGATGGTCAGTTCGGGCGCGAAGCTCGCGAGCTCAGCAAACTCCGGACGAATGAGCAGCGTCCGAATAAACAGCGAGTGCCAGGCAAGCTCGGTGTAAACGCGGGTCTTGATGCGATAAGTCGGATCAGCACCACCATAGAGGTCCTGAGCGAAAAGCGTCTTGCCCTTGCAGTGTGCGATGAAGTCGTCGTGCAACGTCTGGAACTGTTCAGAGGTGATGGACTGATTGCCGTCCCACCACATCGTCTTGTCGGTATTGGCATCGCGAACGGTGAACTTGTCTTTCGGACTGCGGCCGGTGAACACACCGGTTTCGGCGCAGAGTGCACCTTCCGCAGTCAGTACGGCTTCACCGGCGCGGATGGCGTGCTCATACAGCGGCGCCGTTCCAAAATTCCAGTTCACCCCACCCAGATCTTTGAAACCGAATTTATCGGCGCCGAAAGCACCGTTGCGCACACCCGACTCTTGCACTTTAGATTCTCCTTTAAAACCGCGTCTCTTTCACGCTCGTCCCAAGCGCTGAATTCGCGGATACCGGGGAACCAATTATAGCTCCCGGGCTTCGATCCCGCGACTTATTAGTGACCAACGCTGGTGTTGCCAAGTCGGTCCCGGAAGTTTGGTTTATTGCATAGCGGGATTGCTGCAAAACAAGTTGGAATTCACAGACTTGGCCAAGTTGACTGGATCAATCGGGTTGCGTTCGAGCCTTGTCTGCAAGGGCCTTCAGTGTTTGCCGCACTGCGGCAAGGGTCGTGACGCAATGCGGGAAGTCCAGCCGCAACGTGCGCGCGTTGTCCTGCATGTCGAGCCCTCCGGGATCGCATCCCGTGCACCGCCACGTGCCCGGTTGTGCACCGAGAAGGTTTGTCGCGTAGAGATTCATTGTCTCGGTGTGATCCGCATTCATGTGCAAAACGATGTCAGGCTCGGCATCGATCAAGGCATCAGCGCCTGTGAGATCGGTCAGGAAATCGCGCGGCGCGAGATCGATGATGCGCCCGAAGCCCGCAACCAGATGAAGCCCTTTCGGCTCGACCCGAAAGAATGAAAAATCCTTGAAGTCGGCGAACATCTCTGCCGATGGATGAGCCGCAAGATAACGACGGCGGAGCTGAGCAACGTTATCGCCGCTTGCTTCTTCGGCGGTGCCTGCAAGCATGATGCGCGCGCCTTCGAGCGGATCGCCGGCGGCACGTTCATCCAGCATCACGGACACGCGCGCATCAGCCAGAATGTTTTTCGTGTGGATCGCAAGCCGCGAAATCAACAGGATCGGCGCGCCATCCGGCGCGGATGCGACATTGATCAACGAGCAGTAGGGATCGCCCGTGCCGGCCATGAGAGTGGCCAGGGCCCCCTGACGGCTGCGGCTCAAAAGCGAACGAGCCAGCCCGGCCGGGTTAAAGTCTGCGGTAGGCTCCATTGCGTGGCCCTAGGACGGTTCGATTAACGGCTTTTTCTTGGCAGAAAGGGGTTATTTCGGCAAATTATGGCCCTATATAGCCAGTACAAACACGAATTCTTTGAGTGTGGGAATTCGGTCACATTTCAGCCCAGCTTGCATTGCTCGTTGCATCGCAAGCGTAACGCCTTATTTCGGGGCATCCGGTTTGAACCGGTAGTCAGAAAAGTCGCCACGCCACAACTATCGATTTGGAAAGCAGATTCATGCCCACAATCGCCTTGGTCGATGACGACCGCAACATTCTCACGTCGGTCTCGATTGCTTTGGAAGCCGAAGGCTACCGCATCATGACCTATACGGATGGCGCGTCCGCCCTCGATGGCTTCAAGACGAGCCCGCCCGATCTCGCCATCCTCGATATCAAAATGCCCCGGATGGACGGCATGGAGACTTTGCGAAGGCTCCGCCAGAAATCCGACTTGCCGGTCATCTTCCTCACCTCGAAGGACGAGGAGATCGACGAGTTGTTCGGCCTCAAGATGGGCGCCGACGACTTTATCCGGAAGCCGTTCTCGCAGCGCCTGTTGGTCGAGCGCGTCAAGGCAGTGCTACGTCGCGCGGTGCCGAAGGATCCGACAGTTGTGCAAAAGGAAATGGACGCCAAGGCGTTGGAACGCGGCTTGCTGCGCATGGATCCTGAACGTCACACCTGTACCTGGAAGAACGAACCTGTGACACTCACCGTCACGGAATTCCTGATCCTTCAAGCACTGGCGACCCGACCAGGTGTTGTGAAAAGCCGCAATGCATTGATGGATGCCGCCTATGACGATCAGGTCTACGTCGATGACCGCACCATCGACAGCCACATCAAGCGGCTCCGGAAGAAGTTCAAGGCCGCCGATGACGATTTCGAGATGATCGAAACGCTTTATGGCGTCGGATATCGGTTCAAGGAAACCTGATCGATCGCATTCGCAGCCGGTTTGCCTCCTGACGAACGCGGATAATTGCGATAGGGTCGCGCCCTCAACGAAACAACCAAGCGGTTCAGCATTTGCTCGATCGAACGCAGCTTGACCCAAATGAAGACGCCAGAGACGAGTCATCGTCTCTGGCGCAGGAATCTGATTCCTACATCGAGACTCCCGAAGAAGCGCCGAGCCGCGGTTGGCGCAGTCCAAGCGAGCTGCTCAAGGGTGCGGGCCGTTATTTCGTCGCCCTGACATTTTCGAGCCTGACCCGCCGCATCGTCTCGCTCAACTTGATCGGCCTGATTGCGATGCTTGCGGGTATTCTCTACCTGTCGCAATTCCGCGCCGGACTGATCGACGCCCGCGCACAGAGCTTGCTGGTGCAGGCGGAAATCATCTCAGGCGCGATCTCAGCATCAGCCACTGTCGAAACCAACGCCATCACGCTCGATCCTGATCGGCTGGCGGACCTCAAGCCCGGCGATTCCATCGGTCCCACCGAAGAAATCATTTCGGGCATGGACTTTTCGATCAACCCCGAGCGCGTTGCGCCGGTGCTGCGGCGGCTGATTTCACCTACCAAGACCCGCGCCCGCATCTACGACCGCGACGGCGTCCCGTTGCTCGACAGCCGCAGTCTTTATGGCCGCGGCGACGTTCTACGCTTCGAGCTCGCGCCGCCAACGGCTGAGAAGCCGGGCATCGCCGAACGGACGATGATTGCAATCCGCACCTGGCTCAACCGCGGCGATCTTCCGCTTTATCGCGAACTCGGCCCCGAAAACGGCAACGGCTATCAGGAAGTTCAGCAGGCGCTGGACGGCAAGAAAGCCAGCATGGTGCGGATCAATGACCGCGGCGAAGTCATTGTGTCGGTGTCGGTGCCGGTGCAGCGCTTCCGCGCCGTACACGGCGCGTTGATGCTTTCGACACAGGGCGACGACATCGATCAACTGGTGACCGCCGAACGGCTGGCCATTCTGAAAGTGTTTGCCATCGCCGTCGGCGTGATGATCATTCTGTCATTGCTGCTCGCGAGCACGATCGCAGGCCCGGTACGTCGGTTGGCCGACAGCGCGGATCGAGTCCGCCGCAGGATCAGGACCCGCGTGGAAATCCCCGACTTCTCCGGGCGCGGCGACGAGATCGGACACCTGTCACGCGCGCTGCGCGAGATGACCGACTCTCTTTACAATCGCATCGAAGGCATCGAGAGGTTCGCGGCCGACGTCGCCCACGAATTGAAGAATCCTTTGACGTCGATGCGCTCGGCAGTCGAAACCCTGCCGCTTGCCCGATCCGATGAAAGCCGGTCTCGGTTGCTCGCTGTAATCGAGCACGATGTCCGCCGGCTGGATCGACTGATCTCGGACATCTCGGACGCCAGCCGCCTTGATGCGGAGTTGCAGCGGCAGGACGCCGAGCCCGTGGATACTCGGCGACTGCTGAACACGTTGACCACGGTTGCGAATGAAACCCGCCAAGGCAACGATGTGAAGGTGGAGACCCGCTTTGAAGGGGCGTCGTCCGACACGTTCTCGGTGCCAGGGCATGATTCCCGCCTTGGACAGGTGATTTCAAATCTCTTGACCAATGCGCAGTCGTTCTCGAAGTCCGGCGGCAAGGTCCGGATCGTTTGCCGGCGCCGCAAGGGCGAAAAAGGCGAGAAAGGCATGGTCGAAATCGTGATCGACGATGACGGCCCAGGCATCCGGCCCGGCGCGCTCGAAAAAATCTTTGAGCGTTTTTACACCGACCGGCCGCATCAAGGGTTCGGCCAGAATTCCGGGCTTGGCCTGTCGATCTCCAAGCAGATTATCGATGCCCACGGCGGCCGCATCTGGGCCGAAAACCGGGCTGGTCCGCTTGATGCGGACGGCGATGCACGGATCGCCGGTGCACGATTTATCGTGCGACTGCCGGCGATATGACCCAAGAGGCGACAGCAAGCATCCACGCTTCTGCGGTGCTGGTCGGCGAACAGGCCGTCCTGATTCGCGGCCCGTCCGGCGCGGGAAAATCCCGCCTTGCCTTTGATTTGATTCTCGCCGGACGTGCGGGACAATCGGCCAAAACCACCTTGATCGGCGACGATCGCGTTCGTCTCATCCCGCGGGACGGCGCGTTAATTGTGCAAAACGTCCCCGAACTCGCAGGGCTGATCGAGATTCGCGGGCTCGGCATTCGAAAAATAGACGTGGTTTCGGAGGGCGGCATCAACGTCGTGATTGATCTTTCCGCCTCCGACGCTGAACGCCTGCCACCACCAGAAGCTCTGAAAACGATCATTTCCGGCATCGAATTGCACCGAATTCCCGTCGCCGCAGGCCAGAACCCGCTACCTCTGGTCCTGGCATTTCTTACGACAACTTAAGGTTAGTGGGACCTCCCACGACCTTCGGATGATTGCCCGAAACGGATTGGTAGCCATATAAGCCCTACACTCGCCACCAAGCCGACCAGCCCTACCCCTCGATTTTTCAGGGGGTACGCGGCAACAACCCCTCTTGCGTCGGGGCTCTGGATGGTCAACATGTGGCCCTTTCGTGCGGTGCACCAAGCGCCCGCGAGGAGTCTTGGATGATTGGTCTAGTACTGGTGACCCACGGGCGTCTTGCCGACGAGTTCAAGGCGGCGCTTGAACACGTTATGGGTCCACAAAAACAAATCGAAGCCATCACGATTGGCGCCGAGGACGATGCCGATCTGTGTCGCAGCGACATTATCGAGGCGGTCAAGCGCGTCGACAGTGGCGATGGCGTCGCTATTCTCACCGACATGTTTGGCGGCACCCCGTCGAACCTGGCGATCTCCTGCATGAGCCGCCCGAAGGTGGAGGTTCTCGCTGGGATCAACTTGCCGATGCTGGTGAAGCTCGCAAAGGTGCGGGACGACAAGCCGCTGCCGGACGCCATTGCCGCCGCGCAGGAAGCGGGCCGCAAGTACGTCACCATCGCGAGCCGAGTGCTCGCTGGGAAATGATTGACATGCCGGGCGAACAGACATCGACGGCCGGCGCACTTGTCCGAGAACTTCCTATTCTTAACAAACGCGGCCTGCACGCCCGGGCATCTGCGAAATTTGTTCAGACGGCCGAAAAGTTCGACGCAGAGCTCACGGTTACGCGCAATGGCGAAAGCGTCGGCGGCACATCGATCATGGGGCTCATGATGCTTTCCGCCGGGATCGGCACCTCGATCACGGTGTCCGCCACCGGCCGAGAGGCCCAGGCGGCGCTCGATGCCATCACCGAGCTTGTTGCGAATAAGTTCGGCGAAGAAGACGCTGGCTAACGCCTACTGCTCTTCCTTCCGCTCCGGACCAACGATCCATATTTTCCAGCGCACCGCAGGGCCAGCCTTGCCGTGGAAATAACGCCGCGACGTCATCGTCAATTTCTCGGCGTTCGGCACGGTGTCATTCATCCACTTCTCACACACCGGCAGACGGGAATCGGTCGTGTCACACACACCGATAAATCCAAGCTTCAGCGCTTCTTCGAGGCTAGTCAGCCCCGATGCCCAGACTTCGCCCGGCGTCAGTGGTGCGGGATGGTCGGGGCTGTAGAACGTCATCGGTTCACCGACTTCGGTCGTGCCGGCAACCACCGCCCAACGGGAATTGAAGCGCGCACGCCAGGCTTCAGTTAGCTGCAGCGCGAATTCCGAGCGCGGCGCGAAACGGGTGCCCGCCTCACCGTCGCGCCGCACCGTCTGCGCCGCGAAGATCGGCGAGATCAGCAACATCGCAAGCGTGAGGGCCAGCCACATCAGCATGAGCCGGATCAACGCCATTTGCGTCACCCGCAACGATGGGATCGCAACCAGCGCCAGAGGGACAAGGAAAAACAGCGAAATGCCCCAGTCGGTCTTCATGTAGATGCCGAGGACGACCGCTGCGATCGGCGGCACAAGTCCGACGATGATTTGCGTCACCCAAATATTGCGGGCCTGTGACAGGTAGACGCCAGGGTTGGGACCGCGAACCCATGGCCGCTTCGCGGATTCAATGAACTCGCGAACCACCCCTTTCGTGCGGATCGACTTCCACCATTGCAGCTTCCATGCAAGCGCGACGGCAGCCAACGCGATCGGAAGAAGCAACAGGGCAATATTGTGAGCCACATAGGTCGACGCGAGCCGCAGTGCCTCGGCAAAGGTCCGTCCGCCGTAGACGTCATCGGCATAGATCAAGGGCAGAAAATCCGACTGCTTCAGCCACCACAAATGCGGCAACATCGCCACCACACAGGTCGCGATGGCCACCCACGGCGCAGGAGAACGCAGAAACTTCATCCGCTCCGGATGGATCAGCGCCGCGAGCCCGACGGCGCCGATCATCGTCAGCACCCAGTATTTGGTCATCAGCGCCGCGGCGCCGGCGAGCCCAAGCCACAGGCCCGATTTCCACGTCCGCTTTTCGAACGCGTCGAGATAGGCCAGCACCACCAGCGGCAGCGTGACGAGCTGCAACAGGTCAGGATTGTACTTGAAACCCTTGAAATTGAAGATCGGATAGATCGCGAGCATCGCCACCGAGAACATCGCGCGGCGATGGTCCACAACGCGAACAGCGATCAGCCAACACAGGACAAGTCCACAGCCCAGCACCGTCATCGCCAGGGCATAGGTCGCCCAATCGGTCACAGGAAAGACCTTGAACCAGAGGCCGGCGATCCAGCCCGACAGAGGCGGGTGCTTGCCGTAGCCGAGCTCAAACTTCTGTCCCCAGGCAAAAGCCTCGGCGACATCCATGTGGACGTCTTGCGCGCTTTTCAGGGCCGTCAGGATGATAGTCCAAAGCAAGGAATGGACGATTGCAAAGCCGATAACAAAATTGAGGCTAGTGCTGGGATCATGGGCAACCGCCGCAACCCAGGCGGCCACACGTCGGGTCACAGGCACATGGCGCTGCCGCGCCCTTTCGCGGGATTTCAGTCCTGTTCGCGGCCCCGGATTTTTTCCGGAGCGGCGCCCCGTCACGGTGGATGACATATCGGACATTACGGAAACCTGCCCTCGATCTAGCACTGACGTCAGCCGTTGCTACCAGCGCAAAGCCCTGACCGGCAACAGCAAATCATTGCGATTTCTGCGGAAGTGCATGCCGGAACAACCCAATTTTGTTGCTGCTTTGCGGCGCGAATGCTATCCCGCGCCCATGACAACAACCCCTATTTCCAACATCCGCAACTTTTCCATTGTCGCCCACATCGACCATGGCAAGTCCACGCTCGCCGACCGGCTGATCCAGACCACCGGCGGGTTGCAGGACCGCGAGATGAAGGAGCAGGTGCTCGATTCCATGGATATCGAGCGCGAGCGCGGCATTACCATCAAGGCTCAGACCGTTCGCCTGAACTACAAGGCCAAGGACGGCAAGGACTATATTTTCAACCTGATGGATACGCCCGGCCACGTCGACTTCGCCTACGAAGTGTCGCGTTCGCTGGCGGCCTGTGAAGGCGCGCTACTCGTTGTGGACGCGAGCCAGGGCGTGGAAGCCCAGACCCTCGCCAACGTCTACCAGGCGCTCGACAATAACCTTGAGATCGTGCCGGTCCTTAACAAGGTCGACCTGCCCGCCGCCGAGCCCGAGCAGGTGAAGCAGCAGATCGAAGACGTGATCGGTATCGATGCGTCCGACGCCGTGATGATCTCGGCGAAGACGGGCCTCGGTATTCCCGACGTGCTGGAAGCCATCGTGACGCGCCTGCCGCCGCCGAAGGGCGATCGCGACGCCACACTTAAGGCGCTGCTGGTGGATAGCTGGTACGACGTTTACCTCGGCGTGGTGGTTTTGATCCGCGTGGTCGACGGCGTGATGAAAAAAGGCCAGCGCATCCGCATGATGGGCACCAACGCGGCCTATGATGTCGAACGTGTCGGTTTCTTTACGCCGAAGATGATCAATGTCGACGAACTCGGTCCGGGTGAGATCGGCTTCATCACCGCCGCGATCAAGGAAGTGGCAGACACCCGCGTCGGCGATACCATCACCGATGATCGCAAGCCGGTCACCGAAATGCTGCCGGGCTTCAAGCCTGCCATCCCGGTCGTGTTCTGCGGACTCTTTCCCGTGGATGCGGACGACTTCGAAACCCTGCGCGCGGCGATGGGCAAGTTGCGTCTGAACGACGCCAGCTTCTCCTTCGAGATGGAAACGTCAGCCGCGCTCGGCTTCGGCTTCCGCTGCGGCTTCCTCGGCCTCCTGCACCTCGAGATCATTCAGGAGCGGCTGTCGCGCGAGTTCAATCTCAACCTGATCGCGACTGCGCCGTCCGTCATCTACAAGATGCATCTGACCGACGGGCAGGAGATCGAGATTCACAATCCGATCGACATGCCGGATGTCGTCAAGATCGCCGAGATCCACGAGCCATGGATCGAGGCGACGATCCTTACGCCCGACGAATATCTCGGTAGCGTGCTGAAGTTGTGCCAGGAGCGCCGCGGCACCCAGAAAGAGCTGACCTATGTCGGCACGCGCGCCATGGCGAAATACGAGCTGCCGCTCAACGAGGTGGTGTTCGATTTCTACGACCGACTCAAGTCGGTGTCGAAGGGCTACGCGTCGTTCGACTATCACCTGACGGACTACAAAGCTGCAGACCTTGTGAAGATGCAGATCCTCGTCAACAACGAGCCGGTGGATGCGCTCTCGATGCTCGTGCATCGCACCCGCGCCGAAGGCCGCGGCCGCGCCATGGTCGAGAAGATGAAGGAGCTGATCCCGCCGCACATGTTCCAGATTCCGATCCAGGCGGCGATCGGCGGCAAGGTGATTGCGCGTGAAACAGTACGCGCGCTCCGCAAGGACGTGACCGCGAAGTGCTACGGCGGCGACATCACGCGCAAGCGCAAACTTCTGGAGAAGCAGAAGGAAGGCAAGAAGAAGATGCGGCAGTTCGGCAAGGTCGACATCCCGCAGGAAGCCTTCATTGCCGCGCTCAAGGTCGATAGCTGAGGCAGTATTCCCGTATCACGCGGATGCCAGACGCATCGGTTTCATGCCCGCCGATTTTCGGCAGCCTATGCCAAGGGTATGATCAACGTTTTCTCAGCAAATCAACGCAGCCCTTGGCGTCAAACACTTGAAAATTGAGCGAAGCTGTCTCGAAACGGAAAGAGACAATGGATTCGCGTGACCGTTTTTTGAAAAGCCGGGCCGCAAGGCGCAGTTCTCGATCATCATCTGGCGCACGCGATATCTTGACTCTGGTTCCATCAGCGCCAACGGTGCGGTTGCTGCGAATCAGCTTTGGAGAACGTGATGGCCTACAAGTTTGAAATTTACAAAGACAAGTCCGGCGAATTCCGTTTTCGTTTCCGTGCGCCGAACGGCGAAAAGATGTTCGCCTCAGAAGGATATTCCAACAAGGCGTCCGCCAAGAGCACCATAAAATCGATCGTGAAGCATGTCGGCTCCGCCGAGATCGAAGACGTCTCGAAGGAAAAGAAGGCGTCCAAGGACGCACCTAAGGCAAAGAAGACCAAAAAGAAGAAGTCGAAGAAGTAAGGCGCCTCTCCGGCAGCCTTATCGGCTCACCAAATTGCATATAAAAACAAATTCGCCCCGGCGCTTGCGTCGGGGCTTTGTTTTTTAGCCTTCTGGAACAGCTACGACCCGGCGCAAAACGGCCAAACGCAAATCAACTCGTTAAGCCGCTCAGGCCGCGGCTTCACCGGAGTTACGCTGCGCCTGTAGGAGGCGCATGATTTCCTCGTTCGGCCGGGCGCGGCTGAACAGGAAGCCCTGGCCTTCGTGACATCCTTCCGCACGCAGGCAGCTCAATTCAGCCTCGGTCTCGACGCCCTCAGCCGTGATGGTCACCCCGAGGCCCTTACCAAGACTAATGATCGAACGCACGATGGCCTGTGCATCCTGATTGGAACCGAGATCGCGGACGAACGACTGATCGATCTTGATCTTGTCGAACGGGAAGCTGCGAAGATAGCTCAGCGACGAGTAACCGGTGCCGAAATCATCCATCGAAATTCGCACACCGAGTGCACGTAGCGCATGCAACGTGGCGAGCACCTGATCACTCTTGTCGAGCAGGACTGTTTCGGTGATTTCAAGCTCAAGCCGCTTGGGCGACAACTCCGCGGCCTTCAATGCGTCCATCACGACTGAGAGTAGATTGCCAACCTTGAACTGCAGTGGCGACAGGTTGACCGCAACGCGCACCTCATCCGGCCATTGCGCCGCGTCCGCACAGGCGCGGCGCAACATCAATCCGCCAATCGCGCTGATCAGCCCCGTCTCTTCCGCCACCGGAATGAATTCGCCCGGCGAGATCATGCCGCGTTCACGATGCGGCCAGCGCACCAGCGCTTCGAAACCTGTGACGCGGCCGCTCTTCAGATCCACCAACGGCTGATAATAGGGCTGCAGCACGTTGTTCTCGATCGCCGCGCGCAGATCGATCTCGACACGGCGGCGCGACTGCGCGCGCGCGTCCATTTCAGCCTCGAAGAAGCTGAATGTGCCGTGACCTTCGCTCTTCGCACGGGACAACGCCATGTCCGCATTCTTGAGCAGCTTCTCGGCATCATCGCCATCGCCTGGCGCAATCGCGATACCGATGCTGGCACCGCTCACAATGGTGTTGCCATCAAACAGATAAGGTTCGCTGACCGCATCGATCAATCGCTTGGCGAGAAACGCGACGTCTTCGGGGCGATCGACGCCCGCCTGCACGATGGCGAACTCGTCCGATCCGAGACGCGCCACCGCGTCTTCTTCGCGCAACGAGGAACGCAGCCGCTTGGTGACGCCCTTCAGGAGCTTATCGCCGACCGCATGTCCCAGCGTGTCGTTGATACCCTTGAAATTGTCGAGATCCAGGAACAGGACCGCAACGTTGTCCCCGCTGCGGCGCGTATGAGCCAGCATCTCATCTAGACGCTGACGCAGCAGAATGCGATTGGGCAGACCGGTCAGGCCATCGTGCTGCGCCATGAAAGCGAGCCGCGCTTCGGCGCGCTTGCGCTCGGTGATGTCCATCAAGGCAAGCAGCACCGCAGGCTGATTGTCGAACATCAGATGGCGCGAATAGATCGCCACATCGATGAGCGATCCATTGGCCTTGATATGCTTCCACGTGCGTGCAGCACGCTCCTCGGTGGTCTGTTCACCTGCCCAAGGCATTGTCTGATCGAAGGCCTGGACATCGGAAATCTTCAGTTTTTCGAAATCCGCGAGCGGATAGCCGTAGTGTTCGATCGCCGACTCGTTGACGCCGATAATGTGCCCATCGCTCTGGGCGCAAACGAGCATCGGAACGGGATTACCGTCGAACAGCAGCCGGAATGACGCCTCGCGTTGTTTGAGTTCTGTAATATCAACGCGCAGACCGATGATGCCGCCATCGCCGGTCAGCCGCTCTTCGATGAGAATGCAGCGGCCATCCGAGAGAATTTGCTCGTGACGCTGACCGGGATGATAGAGCCTTTCAAGCCGCTCGGAGATCCACTCCTCCTCGCGCCCTGTAGCTTCAGGATAGTCACCACGTTCAACACCAATGCGCAGCGTATCTTTGAGATTTGCTCCCGATTGGAACAGATCCGCGCTCTTGTTGTAGATTTCGGAGTACTTTTTATTCCAGAGGATGTAGCGACCATCGGCATCCAGAAACACGATGCCTTGCGGCAAAATGTCGATCGCTTCGCGCAGGCGCGCGTTTGACTTCTGTGCCTCCGCGATTGCGGCTTCAACTTCGGCGCGTTTGCGAACGACCTCGCTAATCGCAGCAGCGGCTTTCCGGCTTTTCTGCGCAAGCTTGGGCGAAGCCTTCGCAAGCCGAGCTGTTGAGCTCCGCTTAGGCGATCTAACTTTTCCAGCTCTGGTTTTTGGTCTTGGCCGATTATTCGGCATCGCCTCGCGCCCGCCTTTTGCATTCTGCAACGGGCATTGTCACCCAAGTGTCTGAAAAAAAGGTATCTTTCTCCGAGGCTTACCGCTTGGGCACAACGGAGCACCATCTCGCAAATGTTCGCCTGACGGGCAGAGCTTCATACCTGACAGGCATAAAACCCGCTATTTTCCGAAGCGCTGCACACCCGTGTCGAGGTTCCGCATTCGCTCGCCGCTGTACGAATTATACCGAGATTTATTCCGAACCGGGTTTGTCGTCTTCGTGCTCATGATTAATGAAATCTTAAAGATCGCCAAACGACTGCGATCCCGCTTGATGCAAAGATGTCGGCTGGATGACCGGTACGCCACCACATTGGCCGTTCAATTCGCCGTCATGTCGCCTCGTACATAGGGCGCTCTTGCGCTATAAGCGCGCCATGATGCGGCCTCGTCTGATTCTCGCACTCGTCCTGTTTCCCGCCCTGCTGGCGGCGACTGCCGTTCAGGCACAGGACAAAGGCTCAGTAAATCCAAAGCCGCTCCCTCCCTTGGCCAATCCCAATGACCCTCATGTGGCCGCGAAAGAGCTGTTCGGGCGCAAGCCGAAGCCGGCTTCGCTCCCGCTTCACTCCATCGGCTTCTATGCCAAGGGCTGCATCGCAGGTGCTGAAGCTTTGCCGATCAACGGACAAACCTGGCAGGTCATGCGGCTGTCACGTAACCGCAACTGGGGTCATCCAGACCTGATTGCACTGCTTGAGCGGCTTTCCGAGAAAGCTCACAAGGTCGCCGGTTGGCCGGGACTCCTGGTCGGAGACATGTCGCAGCCGCGTGGCGGACCGATGCTGACGGGCCATGCCAGCCATCAGATCGGGCTCGATGCCGACATCTGGTTGACACCGATGCCGGATCGCATGCTTTCGCGCGAGGATCGCGAGGAGATGTCCGCCGTGATGATGGTCCGCCCCGATCGGCTCGACGTCGATCCGAAGACATGGACGCCAAAGCATTTATCGGTGATCCGCGCGGCAGCGCAGGAGCCGCAGGTGGAGCGCATCTTCGTCAACGCCGCGATCAAAAAAGCGCTATGCCGCGAAGCGACGGGTGATCGCAGTTGGCTGTCCAAAGTGCGGCCGATGTACGGGCATGATTATCACTTCCATATTCGCATGAAATGTCCCGCCGGAAGCGGAACCTGCACCCCGCAGGAACCGCCGAATGGTGGAGAGGGCTGCAGCACAGGTGACCTCGCCTACTGGTTCAGCGACGCCGTGCTTCATCCCAAGCCACCAGAAACGCCGCCGAAGCCAAAGCCACCGATGACCCTCGCAGATCTCCCGGCCGAATGCCGGCAGGTCTTGCTCGCGCCGTAACGAAGCCTTTCGTGCTTTGAACTTGTAATCCGGCTTGATAGGTTGATGTCCGTCGCGCCGTAACCGCGCCAGAATTTCGGACCATTGTCCGACTTCGTCTTTCACCATCGCTCAATAGCACATCGCACTGGCGAACGCTTTGCTGTCGAAAGAAAGGACCGTCATGAGAATAAGCGCGCGCAACCAGATCAAGGGTAAAATCGTCGAGGTCAAGAAAGGCACTACGACCGCACATGTGCGTGTCGATATCGGCAACGGCCAGATCATCACCTCGGCCATCACCAATGAAGCGGTTGATGAGCTTGCCTTGAAGACAGGTGGCGCGGTGATCGTGGTCGTCAAGGCTTCCGACGTGATGATCGCTGTTGACTAAGTGAACATCGGTGGTTCACGACCGGCGTGGACCACCGCACCACTCGACACCGCGGCTGATTCCGCCGAGATTTTTGGCCGTTGCCTCTCGGCACGTGACCCGCCTGCGACAGCGTAGCGGCCGAAAAGCCTTTACGCAGGGGCTGTGCCTGATATGTTCGCGCCACGATGTCCCGGCGAGCCGTAAGCCTGCTGGGATCACGGAACGGCGCTTCCGATTGTCGTGCAAAACTTAACTTTGCCAACGCTTGCAGGTGCCTCCGCACTGTGAGCGGTTTTGGAGCGCCATCATGAATTTACTCTCCCGCCTTTTCCTCGCCTTTACGATTCTGCTTGTGCCCGCGCTGCCGCAGGCCTTCGCGCAGGACAGCAAAGCGACGACCGCCCCCACCGCTGTACAGGACAAGGTGCTGACGGTTTTCGCCGCAGCTTCGATGAAGAACGCACTGGATGAGGTCAACGCCGCCTATACTGCGAAGACTGGAGTCAAGGTCACGGCCAGCTACGCCGCCAGCTCGGCTCTCGCCAAGCAGCTCGAACAAGGCGCCCCGGCGGATATCTTCATTTCTGCCGACACTGACTGGATGGACTATTCGATCGGCAAGAAGACCATCAGTGAGCCAACCCGCGTCAATCTGCTCGGCAACAAAATCGTTCTGATCGCGCCGAAGGATTCGAAAATCAGCGATGTCACCATCGGACAAGGCTTCGATCTTGCGAAGCTCGCGGGCGACGGACGCATCGCCACCGGTGATGTGAAAGCTGTGCCGGTCGGAAAATACGCCAAGGCTGCACTTGAAAAGCTGGGCTCGTGGCAAGCCGCTGAATCGAAATTTGCAATGGCCGAAAGCGTTCGCGCTGCATTGGCCCTGGTAGCACGCGGAGAGGCCGCGCTCGGCATCGTCTACGAGACCGACGCGAAGGTCGAGCCAGGCGTCAAGATCATTGGTGCGTTCCCTGCGGATTCGCATCCGGCGATCATCTATCCCGTTGCCTCTACGGCAACCGCGAAGGCTGACGCAGCGGGTTACCTGGCATTCCTCAAGTCAGGCACTGCCAAGAACACTTTCAAGAAATACGGCTTCACATTCCTGATCAAGCCGACCTCATAATCGCGAACGACCGTGTCCCAAATCTCTGCTGAAGAATGGACGGCGATCCTGCTCTCTATCAGGGTCGCCGCAGTCGCAACTTTGATCGCGACACCACTCGGTGTTGCGGTGGCATGGCTGCTGGCCCGCCGGGACTTCTGGGGCAAGGCCGCGCTCGACGCCGTGATCTACCTCCCGCTGGTATTGCCGCCGGTTGTCACAGGCTATCTGCTGCTGTTGACGTTTGGACGAAAAGGCCTCATCGGCGGCTGGCTCGCCGATCATCTCGGCATCGTCTTCGCGTTCCGCTGGACCGGCGCGGCATTGGCTTGCGGCGTGATGTCCTTTCCGCTGCTGGTACGGCCCATCCGATTATCAATCGAAGCGGTCGACCAGAAACTTGAGCAGGCGGCCAGCACCCTTGGCGCGCCACCGTGGCGCGTCTTTCTCACGGTCACTTTGCCCCTCGCACTTCCCGGTATTGTCGCCGGCATGGTGCTTGGCTTCGCCAAGGCGATCGGGGAATTCGGCGCAACGATCACATTCGTGTCCAATATTCCAGGCGAAACTCAGACGATATCTGCTGCTATTTATACGCTCACGCAGGTTCCGGATGGCGATGCCGCAGCTCTGCGCCTCGTCATCGTGTCGATCGCTATTGCAATGGTTGCCCTGATTGCTTCTGAAATTCTGGCGCGGCGCGCCACACGACGGCTTCACGGATACTGACGATGCTCTCTGTCGATATCGTCAAGCAGCTCGGCGACTTTACCCTTAAGGCCGCATTCAAGAGCAACGGGCTCGTGACAGGCTTGTTCGGCAACTCCGGCGCCGGCAAGACAACGATCGTCAACATGATCGCCGGCCTGACCAGACCGGATCGCGGCTTGATTTCGCTCGATGGCGAGACGCTCGATGATACGGAGGGGGGCATTCACATTCCGCCTCATCGTCGTCGCATCGGCTACGTCTTTCAGGATGCGCGGCTATTTCCGCATCTCAATGTCAGACAAAATCTCGACTATGGGCGCCGCATGAACGGACTTGATTACGATGCCGCCGCCGAAAGCCGCAGTGTCGAGCTTCTCGACATCGGTCACCTTCTCGATCGCCGTCCGGCGCAACTCTCCGGCGGCGAGCGTCAGCGTGTCGCGCTTGGACGCGCGCTTCTCGCAAAGCCTCGCCTTCTTCTGCTCGACGAGCCGCTGGGGTCGCTGGATGAACAGCGTAAGGCGGACATCCTGCCCTACTTCATTAAGCTGCGGGACGAAGCCAGTATCCCGATGGTGTTCGTCAGTCACGACGCCAATGAAATGCGCCGGCTCGCAACCAATGTGGTGATGCTGAAACGCGGCGCGGTCGCCGCATTCGGCGGCATCGAAGTTTTGCCGAAACTCACTTCAATGTCTTGATTGCCTTGGCGAGATAATTCAGTCCTTCGAGCAACGGCGGGCCGCCGCACAGCGCGTAGCGCGATGGCAGATCGATCCGCCGGTTGGCTCCATAACGCGCCAACAGCGCCGGATGCGTGATGAACAATGCGCCTTGGTCTCCTGCATCCTGCGGAGCGTCCTGCAGCACCAAAACATCAGGCCCGTCGATCAGAAGTTGTTCGAGGGAAACAAATCCACCGAAGCCGGACGGTGAATTCGCAGGCGGCCGCAACCCGGCGAGCGTCAACATCCCAGCCACCAGGCTCACAGGGCCTTCGCTATAGCCGCCGCGTTGAACGACAAGCGCCGTCCGAGACGGCTTCAACGAAACGGCGGTGAGTTGCTTTTCAGCATCCTCAAGCCGGCGCGCCATCGCTTCACCACGGTCGGGATGGCCAATCAATTGACCGATCTCGCGAGCCTGCTGGATCGCCTCCGCGATGTTGCTGATGAGACTGACTTCGACGACGCGAATTCCCATCGCGCTCAGCATGGCGTGGGTCGGACGATTGCTGGGACCAACCAGCACGAGATCAGGCGCCAGATTGACCACCGATTCCGCATCCCAATCGAGCCGCGGGAAACGCGCAGCCTGATCGGTCGTTACCGACAGTGTGGCATCGGTTGCATAGGGAGACAGACCGGCAATCTGTGAGGGATCCGCCAGTGCAAGAAGCAACTGATCGGCACAGAGATTAAAGGAGACGATCCGCTTTGCCGGCGCCTCCGCTTGCGCGGAATCTAGCGTAAAATAAGTCGCCGACAGGCTCAGAAACACGGCCAGCGTGACGATGGTTTTCTTGATCATGACGCTCCGTTATGCCACGCCAATTGCGTGACGTCAGCTTCTGACGCGCGGACTGCATTTGGATCAAGATGACCGTCGACCGTCGAGGCAACTGGCTGACTGTGATTCTCGCCATTCTGGTGGCGGGGCTGTTTGCGCTCTCGCTGATGACCGGGCCCGCCCATTTTTCGCCACAGGCTGTCGCCAGCGCATTGGTGTCCGATCACGGCGTAACATCGATCATCGTACGCGACATCCGGCTGCCGCGCACGCTGCTGGCGATGATGATCGGCGCGACATTCGGATTGGCCGGCGCCTCACTGCAAGGCCTGTTGCGCAATCCACTTGCCGAGCCCTCATTGTTCGGCGCTCCGCAGGCGGCTGCCGCAACAGCGGCCGCGATCATGGCATTCGGCTTTGCCGGTGCCCTGTCCCTCGCCGTCCCGCTCGGGGGTATTGCAGGCGCATTGCTGTCCGTCGGAGCACTGGTAGCTATCGCAGGACGACGCGCATCGCTGACGGTCACATTGCTCGCCGGCCTTGCCCTTGCCAGCCTCGCCGGCGCCGCCATCGCGCTGATCCTCAACCTCGCTCCTAATCCTTACATCGCCTTGGAGATCGCATTCTGGCTGCTCGGCTCGCTACGCGATCGCAGTATGGAGCATGTCTGGCTTGCAGCGCCCTTCATGATCACGAGCTGGCTCATACTCGCATTGAATGCCGGCGCATTCCGCGCCCTGACGCTCGGGGAAGACGCCGCCGCCTCGCTTGGCGTCAATGTCGAACGCACACGTGTGCTGGTGGTCATTGGTGTCGCACTCGGAGTCGGCGCCGCTGTCTCCGTCGCAGGCGCGATTTCATTCGTCGGCCTCGTTGCTCCGCATCTGGTGCGAAGATTTTACGGATCCGACCCTGCACGCGTCCTGCTGCCGGCTTCGCTTGCTGGCGCGGCACTGTTGACCGCGGCGGATATTGCCGTCCGGCTGGTACCCGGTGCCATCGAGATCAAGATCGGCGTCGTCACGGCGCTGATCGGCGTCCCCTTCTTCCTGGCGATGATTTTCCGTGAGCGGCACGCGCTGGAGGACAGCACGTCATGAAGCCGAATGCCGCTCCTCGCCTCATCGCCAGCCACATCACGGTCGTCCGTAGCCGCCGTAGGACCGTGGATGACGTGGACCTCGCGCTCAACGCGGGCGAATTGACAATTCTGGTCGGCCCGAACGGCGCGGGGAAAACAACACTTGTACGCGCGATCATTGGTCTCATCGCGTCCAAAGGTTCGGTCAGTTTCGATGGCACTAATCTTCGCGCCATGACGCCGCGTACGCGAGCTCGGGCGATTTCATATCTCCCGCAAGGGCACGAGTTCCACTGGCCCATGAGCGTGGACAGTATCGTGGCACTCGGCCGCGAGCCGCACGCCGATCCCTTCTCACAAACATCTGCAACAGATCGTGTTGCCATCGAACGCGCCATGCAGGCGACAGAAGTGACGGAGTTCTCATCGCGGCTCATCTCCACACTGTCAGGCGGTGAGCGCGCTCGCGTCGCCATCGCGCGCGCTTTGGCGACCGAGGCATCCGTGCTGATCGCGGACGAGCCCACAGCGTCCCTCGACGAACGCCATCAACTGATCGTTATGGATCTGCTGCAACGTGTCGCCCATGGCGGCACGGCTGTGCTCGCCATCATTCACGATCTTGCCCTTGCGATGCGGTTCGCTGATCGCGTTGTTGTCATGCATGAGGGGAAAATCGCTGCCAATGACACGCCCGCGCTCGCTCTGACACCGGATCGGATCGCCGACGTGTTCGGCATATCAGTGAACCGCGTGGAAACGCCGGATGGTCCCTTGCTGATTCCTTCGCGCGCTCTTTAGAGCGTTTTCGAGCGAAGTGGCTACCGGTTCGCGTGAAGAAAACGCGTCAAACAAGAATCCAGAGCTCAAGGGCTGCTCAACGACGTCCAGATCTTCGACAGTTTGCGCTTGGCAGTTGCTCGTCGTGTCTGCGGCGGCGCCGGCGGCGGTTCATCCTCCGGCAGACGAAGACCAACGACATTGACCCGATTGCCACCAATACTGCGCGCGACCAGCACAATGGTGTCGAGCGGCAACGTCGCATTGACCCGTGGCGCATGGTCAAGATGGATATCGAAATAGTCTGCCAGCGTCAGATGCTCATTGCCCGGCTCGACATTGACCCCGTAAATCTCGGCAACATCCTTCAGCAAAACGTCGCCGGGCATCATGAAATCGCCCAGCAGATGCGGATCCGGTGCGGGCACCACCGGCATATCGACGAAGAAACGATCCAGCGCCTCGGCCTTTTCGGGAGGCGCCAACAGATAGAGATAATCTCCCTTTACGACCGGAGAAGCTTCGACCGGCGACAGGATCTTTTCGTCGCGGATCACCAGCGTCGGCTTCGACCATGACGGGATCAAACCCCGCTTGAGATACAGGCTGTTGGCACGAACCGGATAGCCGACGAGCTGCTGCTCAAGCTGGCCTGGCAAATCAAGCTCGACACGACGCGGACCGCGCTCTGCCCTTGGCAGCGCGACGTGGAGTTTTCGTGCGGCGACGCCGAGCGTCCAGCCTTGCAATAGCAGCGAGATTAGCACGACGATGAAGGCGACATCGAAATAGATGTATGCGTTTGGCAGCCCCACCAGGAGGGGAATCGAGGCGAGAAAGATCGCCACCGCGCCCCGCAGGCCGACCCAGGCGATAAAGATCTTTTCCCGCCAGTTGAAGCGAAACGGCGCCAGGCAAAGAAACACCGCAACCGGACGCGCCACCAGCATGAGCACCAGCGCCACTGCTGTTGCAGGCAGCGCGGTCCTGAGCGTCCGTTCCGGCGATTCAAGCAAGCCCAACAGCACAAACATCACGATCTGGGCGAGCCATGTGGCGGCGTCCATAAAGGCCACTACCGAGTTATGCGCGCGGGTCGGACGATTGCCGATCAGCATTCCGGCGAGATAGACCGCGAGGAACCCAGACGAATGGCAGATCTGCGCGATGCCGAAAATCACCAGCGCACCAGTCGCGACGAATGGCGCATGCAATCCCTGTGGCAAGGCGACGCGATTGAGCGCAAACACCACAAGCCACCCGCCAGTGACACCCACCAAAGTGCCGATAACGGCTTCTCGTCCGAATTGCAGGGCAATGTGCATTCCGGACGTCTGCCCGAGCGACAGCAGTTCCACCAGCACCAGGGTGAGAAAGATCGCGAACGGATCGTTGGTGCCGGATTCGACCTCCAGCGTCGCACCGACGCGTGGGCGCAGGCGCAGGCCCTGTGCGTGCACCAAAAGGAACACCGCGGCAGCGTCAGTGGACGCGATCACGGCGCCGACCAGCAGCGCCTCTGTCCAGCCGATATCCAGCGCATACTTTGCCACTGGTGCCGTGATCAACGCGGTGAGCAGCACGCCTACGGTCGCCAGCACGACCGACGGCCCGAGCACGGTGCGGATGGTCTGGAAACGCGTTTTCAGGCCGCCATCGAACAGGATCAGTGCCAAAGCCAACGAACCGACGAGGTAAGTGGTTTGCACGTCGTCGAAACGCAGTCCGCCGGGACCGTTTTCACCCGCCAGGATACCGATCAGCAAGAAGACCAGCAGCAAGGGAGCGCCAAAGCGCAACGCCAGCAGGCTTGACAGGATACCCGCCATGACGAGCACAGCGCCGAGCAGGATGGCAATGCTAACCGTATCGAGGGATGCCATTACCGCTGTTTGTCCACCTATCCGTGCCCGTCTCAATTCCTTGTATTTGCATGCTTATCGTCGCATCGGCTGCACGCCAACCTATTTGTGCGGTGCGCGCTGATAAGCCCGTTTTGCTGGTGTTCAATCGCCATCCATGCGAGTTGAAAGCAGCCTTCAGGCTTCGAGTCTGAAAATCTGCGACAAATGCGAATCGGCGATGCGGTAGACGCTCGCTCAAGAGAGACCGGACCATGCCCTGGGCAGACATCCATGACCTGTTAGGCGGGATTAATCGCACAGTCCGCGCGGAAATCTCGTCGCCATGGCTCTACGCCCAGATCGGCATCATTCTGGCCGGCGCAGGGCTCGCACTGGGCTTCGCGACCGCTATTCGAGGGCGCATCGCTTTGGGGGCGTTGGTACGAGCCGCAGAGTGGCCCGGGTCGCTCCGCAGCGTTCTGCGTGCGTTGCTGCGGCATTCCGGAATAGCGATTTTCGCGGTGCTGATGGACCTTTGCCATTTGATCATGGCTCACGCTGCCGTGCCAAACTACCTGGTCGCGACGGCTGCCAGCCTCGCGACGGCTTGGCTCATCATTCGCCTGGCCACCAGCCTGATCCGCAACGACTTCCTTGTCAGGGTCGTCTCCATCGTGGCGTGGCTGCTCGCCGCGCTCAGTGTCTTCGGGCTGTTGCAGCCAGCATCGGACGCACTGGACTCGGTTTCGATCATGCTCGGAACCTTGCGCCTGACACCGCTACTCGTGATCAAGGTCATCATCTTTCTGGGTTTGGCTCTGTGGGTGTCTAATATCCTCAGCAATTTTCTCGAGACCCGGATCAATCACTCGAGAGACCTGACGCCTTCCATTCAGGTACTGCTGACCAAGATTGTCCGGCTCGCGTTGATGGTGCTCGCGGTGGCCATCGTAATGAGCGCCGCCGGTATCGATCTTTCGGTCTTCGCCCTTTTCTCGGGAGCCGTCGGCGTCGGGCTGGGCTTCGGCCTGCAGAAGATCGTCGGTAATTTCATCAGCGGCATTATCCTACTGGCTGACAAATCGGTGAAACCGGGCGATCTCATCACTGTAGGCGAGAGCTTTGGGCGTGTGAGCGCCATGAACACGCGCTACATCTCGGTGGCAGCTGGCGATGGGCGCGCCTTCCTGATTCCGAATGAAGACCTGATCACAAAAAAGGTCGTCAACTGGACCTACACAGATACAAACACGCAGTTGAAGGTCAACTTCGCTACCAATTACGAGGCCGATCCGAACCTCGTCTGCAGGCTCGCGGTTGAGATCGCCTGCGCCACGCCTCGCGTTATTCCCGCCAAACCGCCGACTTGCCTGCTCACGGACCTCACTGACGTCGGCATGAAATTCTCGCTCACATTCTGGATTGCCGATCCCGACGCCGGCATGGACAACGTGCGCAGCGACGTCATGCTGGCTTTATGGGGCGCGTTCAAGCGCGAGAACATCCGCGCGCCCTATCCCTTGCGTGAGATCCTGGTACAAGGCGGCGCACAGCCGGTCGAACCGGTGAACGAGGCGCGCGACTGAGATGCATTTTCCCAGCGAGCTCGTTCCCGCGACCCTGATCCGTCGCTACAAACGCTTTCTTGCCGACGTCCAGCTTGCGGACGGCACAGTCATCACGGCGCACGTCGCCAATCCTGGCGCCATGACGGGCCTGCAAGCTGAGGGCGCACGGGTATGGCTGTCGAAGTCCCCGAGTCTTGCGCGCAAGCTGCCGTACTCGTGGGAACTGGTGGAAGTGGATTTCGGCCAAGCGCACGAGCTGGTCGGCGTCAACACCATGCATCCGAATCTGATTGTCGCAGAAGCTCTCGCGGCCGGGGTCATTCCCGAACTTGCGGGCTATGCGACCATCCGCCGCGAGGTGAAGTATGGCCGGATCATCAACGGCAAGGGATCGCGGATCGATTTTCTGCTGGAGGACCCGGCAAAGTCACCCTGCTATGTCGAGGTCAAGAACGTCCATTTGATGCGCCGACTTGGGGTTGCCGAGTTCCCAGATTCGGTCACCGCGCGCGGTGCGAAACATCTCGATGAGCTCGCCGAAATGGTCGCGAGCGGGGCCCGCGCCGTGATGTTGTTCGTGATTCAGATCGGCTCGGCCTCGTCCTTCGCACTCGCACGCGATATCGATCCCGCCTATGGTCGGGCGTTCGACAGGGCATACGCCGCGGGCGTGGAGGCACTGGCGTGGACCTGCAAACTCACCGAACATGACATCGTTCTTGGCCAACCGGTCCCCATCGAGCCCTGAAAAGCCCACAAAATGGCCCTCTCCTGCCGCTTCGCTTGCACTCGGGGCCGCATCCATTAAATTAACAGCCCGGTTTGAAGCTTTTTGCTCCAAGCTACTGGCCTCACTCGAAACAGTACCACCAAAGAAACACCCGAATGAATTACGTCGAAGCTACCGAAACCTCCCTGCGCAAAACTGGACAGATCAAGCTCCATGGACCCGGCGCATTTGCCGGCATGCGCAAGGCCGGCGCACTGGTTGCGAAATGCCTCGACGAATTGGTGGACATCGTCCGGCCCGGAATTTTCACGTCACAGATCGACGAATTCGTCCGTAAGTTCGCCTTCGACAATAAATCCTATCCCGCGACCCTGATGTATCGCGGCTATCGCTATTCCACCTGTACGTCGATCAACCACGTCGTCTGTCACGGCATGCCCGGCGATCGCCAGCTGAAGGAAGGCGATATCGTCAATATCGACGTCACCTTCATCCTGGATGGCTGGTATGGCGATTCCAGCCGGATGTATGCCGTGGGTGAAATTTCGCGGCGGGCCGAGCGGCTGATCGATGTGACCTATGAGGCGCTGATGCGCGGCATCGCCGCGGTGAAGCCCGGTGCCACCACCGGCGACATCGGCCACGCGATCCAGAGCTTTGTCGAGCCGCAGCAGATGAGCGTCGTGCGCGATTTCTGCGGTCACGGCCTGGGACGCATGTTTCACGACGAGCCGAACATCATCCATGTCGGACGGCCCGGCGAAGGCGTCGAATTGAAACCCGGCATGTTCTTCACCATCGAGCCGATGATCAATCTCGGTAAACCGCACGTGAAGATTCTCTCCGACGGTTGGACCGCTGTGACGCGGGATCGCTCGCTGTCAGCTCAGTTCGAGCATTCGGTGGGCGTGACGCAGGACGGCGTCGAGATCTTCACCCTGTCGCCCCGCAAGCTCGACAAACCGCCTTACAAGACGGCCTAACCCGTCTCTGGCGGCCAGCAGCTAATACGCGCTTAGAAGCCGAAGACTGACACCGACGGCGGCTGCAAATGCTGGTTGCAAAACTTGTAAGGTACGGCATGGTTGGTGCGTATTCTGAGTACGCATCACGCAATGTCCTCCAAGTCAGACCAGCCATCCGCCCAAACGGAAGCCGCCGAGGCGCCGCATTATCACGGCCACCGCGAGCGGCTGCGCGACCGGTTTCGCCAAGCCGGCGCCGATGCCTTGAGCGACTATGAGTTGCTGGAAATGGTGCTGTTTCGCGCCCTGCCGCGACGAGATGTCAAACCCCTTGCCAAAATGCTGATCGGAAAATTCGGCTCATTCGCCGAAGTCGTTCATGCACCGGAATTGCGGCTGAAGGAGATCAGCGGACTTGGCGATTCCGCGGTGACCGAGATCAAGCTGATCGCAGCGGCCGCGAGCCGGGTCGCCAAGGGGCAACTGAAGCAGAAAGCCGTGCTGTCGTCGTGGACGGCCGTGATCGATTATTGCCGTACGGCCATGGCATTCGCCGACAAAGAACAATTCCGCATTCTGTTTCTCGACAAACGAAATCAACTCATTGCCGATGAAGTCCAGCAGGTCGGCACCGTCGATCATACGCCGGTCTATCCTCGCGAGGTGGTAAAGCGCGCGCTGGAATTATCCGCGACCGCAATCATCCTCGTGCATAATCATCCGTCCGGCGACCCGACGCCGTCGAATGCCGACATTCAGATGACCCAATCCATTATGTCCATCTCGAGTCCATTGGGGATTTCCGTGCACGACCACATCATCGTCGGCAAGAACGGCCACACCAGCATGAAGGCGCTACGGCTGATCTAGATTTCTCTTTTTGACGCGCTTTCTTCACGCGAACCGGTAGCCACTTCGCTCGAAAATGCTATGGCATTTGCGGCAGCAGATTATTGCCGCGTCAAGATCAGCGGATCCGCACTGTCCGGCACACGCCGCCATTGCGCGTTGTCATCCGCCTCGAACCGCCAGATTTCGCCGGTGGCCGACTGCAATAGTAACTCGCCGCGTTCGATGCGCCACATGGTCGGCGCGAAAGTAACCACCGCCTGATCGCAGCGCGGCTTCAGATAAACAGCGAAGTTATCGGGCGACGCTTCCGTGTTCGTCAGGGTTAGTCCGCAAACCGTCTTGCCGCTGCCACGCATCATCATCCAATCACCGATCAGTTGATCAGTCGACTTCGACAGCGCCCGCGCCGCCGCGAGGTTTTGCAGCAGATAGACGCCCTCGCCCTGCCGCAAGCCCTCAAAAATGCCGCTTTCGACTTCGGTCACGTCGATGACGGACTGCCCCTTGGCATCCTGAAGCCGCACGATATCGAGACCCTTCACGCTCCACGCCGCGATAGCTTTGGTGAAAGGCAATGCGTCACCGCACCCCTTGTCGAGCTCGAGCTTGAGGCCCTGCGGCGTGGCATCGCCTTTCAGCGTAATCACGCAGGTCTTGTCGCGACCGGCAGTGGACAATTCCCACTGCCCGATCATGTCATTCGTCAGTGAACGCGCATCTTGCGCGTGCGCGGATACACCGCAAACAATGACAGCCAACAGTGCGAGCAAAGCAGCACACGGTTTTGCCAAATGTTCGCTGAATGACATCCGCGCGGCGCTCATGGCTCAGCGGCCCTTGACCGGCGTTTCCGGGATCGGCGTCAGCGGCGGCTTGCCGGAGAACCATTCCTTGATGTTGTCGACCACAAGCTGATCCATCGCATTGCGCGTCGATATTGACGCAGAACCGATGTGCGGAAGCAGGACGACGTTCTGCAGGTTACGCAGTTCTTCCGGAACGTTCGGCTCCTGCGCGAACACATCGAGGCCGGCTGCCATGATCGTGCCGTCCTTGAGTGCCGCGATCAGAGCAGGCTCATCGACAACAGAGCCACGAGCCACGTTGACGACGATGCCGCGCGGGCCGAGCGCCTTGAGCACTTCGGCATTGACCATCTTCGCAGTCGACGCGCCGCCGGGCATGATCAGCACCAGCGTATCGACATCCTTCGCCATCTCGACGAGGTTCGGATAGTGCTTGTGGCTGACGTCCTTCGCCGGATTGCGCGAGTGATAAACCACAGGCACCAGCGATGCATCAAGCCGGCGCGCGATGGCTTGGCCGATACGTCCCATGCCGACAATGCCGACCTTGCGATCGCGCAACGACCCGTGGCTGAGCGGGAAGCCCTGCGTGCTCCATTGGCCCGAGCGCACAAAGCGATCCGCCTTGATGAATTCACGGGCGGTTGCGATCAACAAACCGAGCGCCACGTCGGCCACTTCTTCGGTCAGGACGTCCGGCGTATTGCAAACGACAATGTTATGCTCACTGGCATATTTCGCATCGATGTGGTCGTAGCCGACGCCGAAGCTCGATACGATTTCCAGTTTCGGAAACCGCGCCATCATGGCGCCATCCGCCTGTACCAATCCGCTGACCGCGACACCGCTGATGCGGGCGGCCACCTCCGGCGACAACCGGTCCAGGTCATGCTTGTTTTCGCATTTGTGCAGCGTGTAGTGCGCCGGAAAACCGCCGTCGATAACAGGTTTCGATGGTCCATAGATCAGAACGTCGGGGTTATTCTGGGAATGACTTGCAGACATCAATTATCCTTTCCAAGCGCACTTTCGTGCCAGCGTCGTAGCACAAGATACGAGGCCAGCGAGAGGGCCCCATAAATGACAATCCCGGCAATCGAGAGCAACAGCAATGCTGCAAACATCCGCGGAATGTCCAGCCGGTAGCCGGATTCGGCGATCCTGTAGGCAAGTCCGGAACCCGCCCCTGCGGATCCGGCGGCGATTTCCGCGACCACGGCGCCGATCAGTGACAGGCCGCCCGCGATCCTTAAGCCCCCCATGATGTGCGGCAATGCCGAAGGCAACTTCAGGTAACGCAGGGTCTGTGTCCGCGATGCACCATAGAGCGCGAACAAGCCGGCCAGATTGCGGTCCACGGACTTCAGGCCCAGCGTGGTGCTTGACAGCACCGGAAAGAAGGCCACGATCCATGCACAGACCACGACCGCCAGATGCTGCGGCAAATAGATCAGCAACAAGGGCGCGATCGCAATCACCGGCGTGACTTGAAGGATCACCGCATAGGGAAACAGCGCGTATTCGAGCCATTTCGAACGGCTGAACACCATCGCCAGTGCAATGCCGCCCACGGCTGCGGCAATGAAGCCCTGGACTGTGGTCAAGAGCGTCGCGAGAAGCGACCCAAACAACAGCGACCAGTCTTGCACCAGCGTGGCGAACACAACGCTGGGCGCCGGGAGCACATAGTCGGGAATATCATTGATCCGGACCACCGCCTCCCAGATCGCAACGCCCAACGCGAGCGTCAGCACCGGCAAGCAGATCTGGAGAAGACGAACGGAGGATCGGTCTGGCGTCATAGCGCGCGCCCCGCTGCACTCGCCGGGACAAGTGCGTTGGCAAGCGCAGCCGACACCTTGCGGCAATGCGCGGCGTAGTCCGCCGAGGTGCGGAAATCAGCATCACGCGCATCCTGACTGTCGATGCGAAACTCCTCGCCGATACGGCCCGGCCGGGACGTCATGACTAGCACGCGCTGTGACAGATAAACCGACTCGAAGACCGAATGGGTGACAAAAACGATGGTCTTGCGCAGCGTGCGCCAGATCGTGAGCAAATCGTCATTCAGCTTGAAACGCGTGATCTCATCGAGTGCGGCGAAAGGCTCGTCCATCAAGAGAATATCAGGGTCGGTCACCAGCGCCCGCGCGAGCGAAACGCGCATCTTCATACCGCCTGACAGTTCACGCGGATACGCTCCCGCGAATTCCGCCAACCCGACATCCTGAAGGGCGCGGCTGACGCGCATGTCCGACTGGTCGCGCGCGATATGCGACAGCTTGAGCGGCAATTGCACATTGTTAGCCACCGTCGCCCACGGCATCAGCGTCGGCTCTTGAAATACGAAGCCGATATTGTGCTTTGAGGAATCCTGCCCGCGTCGTGCAACGTTGACGACACCCTGTGTCGGCGTACTCAATCCGGCGATTATCCGCAGCAGCGTGGACTTGCCGCAGCCGGACGGCCCAACCAGCGAAATGAATTCCCCGGCCTCGACGTTCAGATCAAGCGGCCCCAGCGCGGATACGCCATTGTCATAGACCTTGGTCACATCGCGAAGCTGAATCACTCTACTCGACGGCATACCGTCGTCGGTGCGGGCCGGTACATCTGTCGGTAAATTAATCAAAGATGCACGCCATCATTTGCTTGGGCGCAGATTAGTGCCGATACCTTTATTGACGAACCGCAGCGTATAGGACTTGCGATAGTCAATATCGCGCGGCGTGACATCGGCTTTGACCATCTTACCGAAGAAATCCGCCATGCGATCATCACTCATCGCGCCGATACCGTTCTTCAGCGTGTCACCCGAATCCACGATGCCGTACTTCTTCATCGTCTCGACGGAATACGCCAACAGCTCGTCGGTCATCTCCGGGTTATTCTTCTTGATGAGTTCGTTGCCGGGCTTGTTGTCGCCGTAGAGATAATTGTACCAGCCGAGGATTGACGCATCGACAAAGCGTTGCACGAGATCGGCCTTCTTCTCAGCGAAGTCGGTTCGCGTTTCGATCAATGTCGAATAGCTGCTGAATCCATAATCTGCGAGCAGGATCACAGTCGGCTTGAACTTGGCACGCTTCTCGATCGCGAAGGGCTCCGACGTCACATAACCCTGCATGGCACTTTTCTTGTCAGCCAGAAACGGCTGGGGATTCGAGGTGTAAGGCTTCACCTGATCCTCGTTGAAGCCATATTCGGACCTCAGCCACTGGAAATAGGTCGGCATGCCCTCCTTGGAGACAAACAGCGTGAGCGGCTTCAGGCCTTCAAGGCTGGTCACCTTGGATTCCGGATGCGCCAGGAACACCTGGGGATCTTTCTGGAAGATGGCCGCGACCGCGACGACCGGCACCTTGTTGGCCACCGCATCGAACGACTGCAGCGTGTTGGCGCTCATGAAGAAGTTGATCTTGCCGGCAACAAGCTGGATGCGATTGTTGACGTTAGGGCCGCCGGGCACAATGGTCACGTCAAGTCCGTAGCTCTTATACGTCCCGTCCGCGACCGCCTGATAAAATCCACCATGCTCGGCCTCGGCCACCCAATTGGTGCCAAACGACACCTTATCGAGCTCCGCAGCCAGTGCCCCCGAGCCAGCACTCCAGAGCGCGAGACCGGCAATTAGCGCTCGCGATATAAGGCTCGGCATCATCATTGGACTCCATCGATCATTTTGCCGCATGATAGGAAACAAGAATAGCGACCTTTGTGGGAAACAACCACACGTGCGAAACTATCCCGCAAATCATTTAAAAACGCCTGCTTGAACAAAACGTACCAACATGACGATGAAACCTCCGCTCGACTGGAGCGACGCCCTTAAACTGAATGTGGACAAGGACGCCGCATCCCGCTGGATTGCCGTTCTTCCACTCGCCGCGACGGAGCAGCACGGGCCTCATCTGCCGTTCGAAACCGATGTTCTCATTGGCGATGCTTATCTGACCCGCGTGCGCGAAACGTTGCCGCAGGATATACCCGTCACATTTCTTCCGATCGAGCGGGTCGGCATTTCGACCGAACACATCGCGTATCCTGGCACGCAGACGCTGACGACAGATGCTGCGCTGAAGAAATGGATGGCGCTCGGCGATGATATTGCGCAGATGGGCGTTCGAAAATTGGTCATCGTCACCAGCCACGGCGGCAACAGTTCCGCGATGGCGCTGATCGCGCAGGACTTGCGCGCGAAGCATGAGATGCTCGCGGTCACTACAAGCTGGAGCCGTTTCGGCGTTCCGAACGGTGCGTTCCCGGCCGACGAAGTGCGCTACGGCATTCACGGCGGTGCCATCGAGACCTCGATCATGCTGGCGGCTCATCCGCAGCACGTGAAGCAGGATCAAATCGCGAATTTTGAATCTGCCGAGATTCAAATGGCGAAGGAATTTCGCTGGCTCTCCGCCGGACGCCCTGCCCCCTTCGCCTGGGCCACGCAGGATCTCAATCCACAAGGAGCAATCGGCGATGCAACACTCGCAACCGCCGAGAAAGGCAAAGCCTTGCTTGATCACGGCGCACGCGCGTTCATCGAATTGCTGATCGATGTCGACAAGTTCGACCTCGGAAGACTGGCAAACCAGCCAGTACTTCGCACCTAGCGCTTTAGCAGCCTGAAATTACTGACTTTTTATACCCGGCAGATTCTTTTGCCGGGACTCGAACCTGTTTCCGGCGGCTCCACACCAATTGACATGTGGGCCCGATGGCCCGCCCCAAACAAGGATGGAGCCGATCATGTCAGTGAAAACCAGAATTGCCGCTTTTGCAGTCGCCGCACTTACTTTGACAGGAGGCATTGCCGCGACCACGCAGCAGGCTGAAGCCGGCTACAGAGGTGTCGGAATCGGTCTTGGCATCGCTGCCGGTGCAGTCGCTGGCGCTGCTATCGCGAGCAATGCGTATGGCGGGCCGGCCTACGTTCATGACGGATACGGTTATCGCCGCTGCGGCTGGGTTCGCCAGTTCGACGCATACGGCAACTACATCGGCCGCGTCCGCACCTGCAATTACTGATCACATCGTGAGTTGATTTCGGCGCGACGCCTCATCCACGACGTGCCGATCTTAGACCCGCCCGGTTGTCCCCCCGGGCGGGTCATCCTTTTGCGCATCAGAAACCTATACCGAAGCGCAGTCGAACCTGGTGACGTTCGAAATTCGTCAGGTCGAGACGACCAATGTCACCATGCGCACGGCCGGCAACCTGAACATTCCACGCAAGCGTCATATTGGCGCGCGGCGAGAACATCACGTAGAGCGTCGGCCCTACGAATACCGCATCTCCAGCGAAGCCGGACAGGCCCGCCGTTTCGTAAGCACGCAGGTAGCGGACTTCACCGCCGAGGAAGACGCCATTGAAGATGCGATTGGCAAGTGCGGCACTCACCTCCGTTACCGCCGCCCGCTCCCACGCTCCTGTCGTATGATCGCGAGCCCATGACGGCGCGTAGACAAAGTTGATCGCACCAAACAAACGATTCGGGACGAGTTCGCGATCCAGCGCCAGGGAGAAATCGAGCGCGGTGTCTCGCGCACGCTGGCCGGTCGCGGTATCGATCCGCGCCAGCGATGTATCGAGGCCGAACGTCAGGCCGAAGGGCGCATCCGCCCGGTTGAGAAAGCGGTACTTGAATTCCACGCCGCCCGACGCGGCTCCGAGATTGTTGATATCGGCAATGCCAGGCACCGCGGAAATCGCGTGATGGCCAAATTCCACATGCGGCGCGATGCGAAAATTGTCGGTCGCGGTGTATTTCACTTGCAGCGAATTCATCGCTGCGTAGTAGCGGCCTCCTCGCTTGCCGAAGCCGGAGTCCTGCTCACCTTCGATTTCAATTTCGCCAGCGCTACCGATGTCCGAACCGACGGTGAAGCCGAACATGTGCTCGCTGTCGACGCCGGACAACGTCTCAGACCGGGACCGCTCTTCTGCGCGAACCTCACCAGGCTCAGCCATGCCTATACTCGTGAGCAGCGCTAACGCGATGCGGGCCGGCGTTACGCAACTGTCACAAAACGATGTCATGGCTGCGAGCTCGATCCCAGGCGTTAGTTGCAATTCATTCGCAATAAAGTACTTGCGAACTGATCGCAACTGATATTTGATAATCACTCGCAAATAGCTTCAGCAGATTGAATTAGTTGAATTTTCTTGATGCCCTGCCAGCGCTTCCTCCTCCATCCCCCGAATTTTCTCTCCCGCCTTGGCGATCGTCTGGCGCGCTGTCACCCGCGCGTGTCAAATCCCGACCACGTTGATTTTCTTCGGATTCGGAACCCTATGATCGGGCGGCGCGTACCGGACATCGTGAACAGCCTGCTCGCCGGCGCCGCACTTGCGGCGCTGTCGATCGGTGCTGCGCATGGCGCCGACATGCCGCTCAAGGCTCCTCGTTTCGAGCGATACTGGGACTGGAGCGGCTTCTATGTCGGTGGCCACTCTGGATACGGCTGGGGTGGATTTGGTCCCGGCACCAATCCGCTCCCACAACAAGGCATCCTGTTTCCGCACAGTGTCACCGGTCTGATCGGCGGCTTTCAGGCAGGTTACAATCTACAGCTCGACAGGTGGGTGCTCGGCCTCGAGGCTGACGTCTCTTTCACGGGTCCGCTTGATCAGCCGAAACTCACGCCCGCGCCATTCAACACCACGCTGGATTACGTCGGCACCGCACGCGGGCGCATCGGCTACGCATTCGGCACGTGGCTGCCCTATGTCACCGGCGGCGCGGCGTTCGGCAGGACCCATGTCGATCTCAATAACGCAGACGGTGACATCGTCGGCACCAAGGCGCGCATGCATCTTGGCTGGGTTGCGGGCGCGGGTCTCGAATTCGTTTTGGGCGGCAACTGGACCGGCAGAGTCGAGTACAACTACATGGATCTCGGCGCTCGCACCTATGGGCTCGGCGATGTTCCGCTCCCCGATGTGGCGGTCGATCCCAAGATTCATACGATCAAGCTCGGAGTGAACTATAAATTGTGGGAGACACCGGGCATCGGTGTTTCGTCCCTCAAGCAACCTGCCCTGCCTGAGTCATCTGACTGGAATGTGCACGGCCAGACCACGTTCATCACGCAAGGCTATCCGAGCTTCCGCTCGCCTTACGCAGGCGTGAACAGTCTGCCCGGCGCAGGACAGGCGCGCGAGACCTGGACGGTCGACGCGTTCATCGGCTGGCGCTTGTGGGAGGGTGGCGAGTTCTACTTCAACCCGGAGCTCGCCCAAGGCTTTGGCATCGGCAGCACGCTGGGGCTTGCCGGATTTTCCAACGGCGAAGCCCAGAAAGGTGGCGCGGAATATCCGAAATTCCGCGCACAACGCTATTTCTTCCGCCAGACATTTGGCCTTGGTGGCGAACAGGAAGAGGTCGCAGACGCCGCCAATCAACTGCCGGGCAAGCGTGACATCGATCGTGTCACCGTTACTGTCGGCCGGTTTGCGGTCGGCGACTATTTCGACGGCAACTCCTACGCGAAAGATCCACGCGCTGATTTCATGAACTGGGCCATCTGGTCCTCGGGCGCCTACGACTTCCCGGCCGATCTGCCGGGCTTCACCCGCGGCGGCGTCGTCGAACTCAATCGCAAGGACTGGGCGCTGCGGGCCGGATTCTTCCAGGTGCCGTCGCAGCCTAACAGTGATGTTCTCACCTTCAACACAGGTGGCGCCGTTGTCGAACTGGAGGAACGCTACGCGATCTTCGAGCAGCCCGGCAAACTCCGCCTCGGCGTGTTCGCTAATCGTGGCAACACCGGCAACTATCGTGAAGCGCTGGCGATCGGCGCGGCCAATCCCGGAATCGACATCAACGATATTATGGCAGCCGACCGGAAAGAGCGATCGAAGTACGGCTTCTACGTCAACGCCGAACAGCAGATCGCGACGGACCTCGGCGTCTTCGCGCGAGCAAGCTGGAACGACGGACAGAACGAAATCCTGTCGTTTACAGATATCGACCGCAGTATTTCCGGCGGCGTCTCCGTCAAGGGAAGCTATTGGGGACGTCCTAACGACACGGTCGGTCTCGGCGGCGCCATCAACGGGCTCTCGGCCGGTCATCGCGATTTCCTCGCGGCCGGCGGCAAGGGCTTGCTCATCGGCGATGGCCGGCTGAACTACGACAACGAGCGCATTCTGGAGACCTACTACGCATTGTCGCTCGACAAGGCGCTCACCTTCACCGCCGACTATCAGCTGATCGTCAATCCCGCCTACAACGCAGACCGCGGACCGGTATCCATCTTCTCCGGGCGCTTGCACGCCGAATTCTGATCAGGCGCGAACGACCGTCAGTTCAGGCACATTCTCCAATGGTGAGAAGGATTCGGCCTGCGCTAGCCTCCACGCATCGCGGAAGCGCGGGCTGTCGGTATGACCCTCAAGCAGCTCCCCTGGACGCAACTCAGGATAAAGCCGTGCGAACGAGAGAACTTCGGTTCCCGAAATGCGATGCGAGAAATGAATCGGCCTGATCTCTTCCGGATGGCTCAGGCCTGATGCGGCGATTAGCTCAGCGAGCGCATGCATCGTTGCACGATGATAATTGTAAACACGCGTTGTTTTGTCAGGGACCACCAGCGCGCGGTTGCGGGTCCGATCCTGCGATGTGACCCCTGTCGGACAACGATCCGTATGGCAGCTCAGCGACTGGATGCATCCCAACGCAAACATGAATCCGCGTGCGGAATTGCACCAATCCGCCCCAAGCCCGATCGCCCGCGCAATATCAAAAGCAGTCGCGATCTTGCCTGACACGCCGATACGAATACGCTGGCGCGCATTGATGCCGATCAATGCGTTGTGAACGAAGTTGACGCCTTCGCGCATCGGCATGCCGAGATGGTCCATGAACTCGGCAGGAGCAGCCCCGGTGCCGCCCTCGTTGCCATCGACCACGATGAAGTCCGGATAGATTCCAGTTTTCACCATCGCCTTGCAGATCGCGAGAAACTCCCAGCGGTGACCGATGCACAGCTTGAAGCCGGCGGGCTTGCCGCCTGACAGCCGCCGCATCTCGGCGATGAATTGCATCATCTCGATCGGTGTCGAGAACGCCTTGTGGTACGCGGGAGAAATGCAGTCTTCTCCCATCGGGACGCCCCGAACCCGCGAAATCTCTGCCGAGACTTTCGCGGCAGGGAGCACGCCACCATGACCGGGTTTTGCGCCCTGACTGACTTTCAACTCAACCATCTTGATCTGGTCATCGCTCGCCACCTTGGCGAACAATTCCGGATTGAATGTTCCATCGGGGTTCCGACATCCGAAATAGCCCGAACCAATTTCCCAGATCAGATCGCCGCCGTTTTCGCGGTGATACGAGCTGACACCACCTTCGCCAGTGTCATGAGCAAAGTTGCCCTTCTTCGCGCCGGCGTTCAGCGCGCGCACGGCGTTGGGGCTCAGCGCGCCGAAACTCATCGCCGAGATATTGAACACGGATGCCGAATAAGGCTTCGCGCAATCCGGGCCACCGATCTTGAGGCGAAATTCCGGGTTGGGGAGCGGCTTGGGCGCCACAGAATGGTGCATCCATTCATAGCCGGCCGCGTAGATGTCTTCCTGGGTTCCGAACGGGCGCTTGTCGAGCACCATCTTCGCGCGCTGATAGACTACCGCGCGCATATCGCGGCTGAACGGCTTGCCGTCCTTTTCGCTCTCGAAGAAATACTGCCGCATCTCGGGGCGGATCTCTTCGAGCAGAAAGCGGATGTGCGCGGAGATCGGATAGTTGCGCAGCACCGCATGGCTTTTCTGCAGGACATCGTTGATCCCCAACACGGAGAGCGCTCCGAACACGGCCCCTGGAATCGCAAACAGCCAGATATGCCGAGGATCGTGAAACGCGCCTGCCGTGAGCAAGATGGTGGCGATAATGCAGAGCGTCAGAACAATAAACCGCGGCGAGAAGGCGAGCATAAGCGTCTGCATGGAACCCTCGATGACCAAAGGATCAATTGGTCAGGCACTGCCAAAATCAATCCCGACGATGATCGCAGGATCGATCGTCACAATGAGTGTAAGCCAAAATTATATACGGATTTTCCAATAACAGCACGAAGCGCATCGAGCGCTATTGACTTAATCCTGTCATACAAAATCGCGTGACATGTTCCTTGCTGCAAAGCAGCAAGATGGGATGGCTCAATGGCTGTGCGGCCGAATCCCTCCCGGGATTCCACCCTTTTCCAGGCCACCGTTCGCAATCCAACTTTCGGTGCTTTTCTGAGCCCGGGCGATGTGATCGTCGGTGCGCGAAAAGTCATAGGGCGAGCCAACCAGCGGACACAATGGCGGCACAACATAGTATTCAATCGCGGAGTCGAGATATTCGAGCTCGGTCGTCATCTGCCGGGCAATCAACAACGTCAGCGCGTGCAGCGCCATCGCAACCGCGCCCGTCGGCGGCGCATGTCCTGCGCAGGCAAAACCTGTCGGCATGATAATCAGCCGCCGCGCGCCTTTCTGAATGGCGACGGTGATCGGCGTGTTGCTGGAAATCGCGCCATCCGCGAGAAACATATCCCGGTATTTGACCGGTGCAAACGCGCCCGGAATTGCCGTGCTCGCGACGATCGCTTCGGCCGCTGACCCCTCGGACAATACGACTGTCTCTCCGGAAACAATGTTGGTCGTGACGATATGGACGGGGAGCTTCGCGTGTTCCAAATTCTTATAAGGTAGGTGATCCTCGACAAGCTTGCGCACACCACTGTGCGAAATCAGAAAATCACGACGCCACAAGAAGCCGGCAAATGAGCGGAGCGATATGGGAAAGACGTCGTGGCGCGTTAGACCTCGCCAGATGGTCGCGAGTTGCTTAACGCCATCGAGCGTCGGCGCCCCGGCATAATACGCGCCATTCATCGCGCCCACGCTTGACCCGACGACGAGGTCGGCGGTCACACCATGAGCCGCCAACGCCTCCATCATGCCGACTTGAATGGCGCCGAAACTGCCCCCGCCTGCGAAGACAAAGGCAGTTTTTGGCCTGATGGGTGCTGAAGGTTGATGCATCGACGTAACGTTCAAATATTGCGGACAGCCTGCTACTGCGCCGCCGGATGAATTTATATCAGTGGCGATTTCAGCGAATCAATCGCGTTCGCTCGCTCGGCTCCCTGCAGCGATAGGCTATCATTTCACGAATGACCGTGACGGCTTCTCATGCAGAGCGAAAACGTCAAGTTTGTCGCCAACCGAGGGGTAGAGTTCGCGAACCATCGGATCATGCCCCGGGATTACCCGGTCCGGATGCCCGGCCAGGCGCTCCGCTTCCGCCCAACCCTGCACCATATCGCCGACGTTATAGACGATGGGAAACGGATTGCCACGATGCATGTTACCGTAATAGTGCGACGCGTCCGACGCCAGGACGACAGGCCCGCGCGCAGTTTCGACACGCACCACCTGCAGGCCATCGGAATGGCCACCAACATGATGCAGCGTAACACCGGGCGCGACCTCGCCGTCACCATCATGGAAAACCACGCGCTCACTATAGACATGGCGAACCATCAGCGTGACGTCTTCCGCAGAGAACGGATGACGCAGTGCACCGTGGCACATGCACCGCCCCGTCGCGAAACTCATTTCGCGGTCCTGCAAGTGAAAACGAGCATTTGGAAAGCGATCGAGGTTACCCGCATGATCGTAGTGCAGATGTGTGACCACGACGTCGCGAATGGTTTCCGGCTGCACGCCGAAACGCACGAGGGCATCCGCGGGATTGATGGTCAAGGCTCGCGACCTCTCACGCGCGGCGGCTTCGTTGAAGCCAATATCGACCAGAATATCGCCGTTCGGTCCCCGGACCAGCCAGATGAAATAATCCAGGTCTGTGCCTTCGTTGTGCACGTCGTGGATCATGTAGTTTTGCTGAGGCTGCCGCCCGGTCATGGTCGCATAACGGAGGGCGTAAATCTGATACTGCGGAGTCAAGGGCGTCCTCTCTTTTTGATTTTGGATGGGCACTCTGCACAAAGGCGCGGTGGTCGACAAGCACTGCACAGACATCCAAGGCCGGAGTGGACGAATTGTGATGCTCTGTGGGATGATGGTTTGGAATAATCCTCGCTGCGGCGAGACTCCTTATATATCGGACAGAGACGATGATGGCCGTTTACGACAACCAGAACATCTTCGCGAAAATTCTGCGTGGCGAAATTCCATCCTACAAGGTGTATGAAAATGACCACACCTTCGCCTTTTTGGACATCATGCCCCGGTCCCCCGGGCACACACTGGTGATCCCGAAAGCTCCCGCCCGCGGACTTCTCGATATTTCAGCCAACGACTTCGCAGAAGTGGCGCGTACGACCAAGAAAATCGCCGTCGCAGCTGTGAAGGCTTTCCAGGCGGACGGCGTGATCATTCAGCAGTTCAGCGAACCGGCCAGCGGTCAGGTGGTCCTTCATCTGCACATGCACGTCATGCCGATAAAGGAAGGAGTGGATCTGCTCCCGGCCCAGACGGTGAAGGAAGACCCCGGCGTTCTGGCGCAGCATGCGGCCAAGCTGATTGCCGCATTGGCTGAATGACGTACCCTGGCGGGGATGAGCTCCCCGCCCGGTCCTGATGACGATTAAACGCCGAGATAACGCTGCAGGATTTCAGGCTGCGCCTTGATTTCCTGAGCCGGTCCCTCGTGAGCAATGTGACCATTGTTGATAATGTAGACGCGCTGCGCCAGCGCGAGCGTCGCCGCCAGATTCTGCTCCACCAGCACGATGGTCTGGCCTGCCGCCGCCAGATTTCGGCACGCCATCATCAAGTCGCGGACGATCACCGGCGCAAGTCCTTCGAACGGCTCATCAAGCAGAACGATTTTCGGATCGCGCACCAACGCCCGCGCAATCGCAAGCATCTGTTGCTCACCGCCCGAGAGATCCGTACCACGGCTGCCGCGACGCTCCTTCAGGCGCGGAAACATCTCGTATATCCGGTCGAGCGGCCAGCGCTTTGACGCGGTCAGTCCCGCGAGAATGATATTTTCCTCGACATTGAGGCTGCCGAAGATGCGGCGATCCTCGTGCACCAGTTGCATGCCGGCTTGCGCAATCGCGTGGCTCTTCTTCCCCGCGATATCAACGCCATCGAACATCACAGTGCCCGAGCGCGGCGTCACTACGCCCATCAGGCTTTTCAGCGTCGTGCTCTTGCCGGCGCCATTGCGGCCGAGCAACGCGACCACCTCGTTGCGCTCCACGCGCAGCGATACGTCGAAGAGGATATGGGAATCCCCGTAGTACGAATTCAGGCCATTGACTTCGAGCAAACTCATTCGAGCACTCCACCGAGATAGGCTTCCTGCACCTTGGGATTGCTCTTGATCTCCTCCGGTGTGCCTTCAACCAGCACGCGGCCTTCCTGCAACACGGTGATGCGACCCGCCAATTCAAACAGCGCATCCATGTCATGATCGATGATGATCATGGTGCGGCCCTGGCTGATAGACTTCAGCAGCTTGACGGTCTCGATGCGCTCGCGCGGGCTCATACCAGCCAAAGGCTCGTCGAGCAGCAAAAGGCTGGGTGAATTCGCCAGTGCCAGACCAATTTCGAGCCGGCGCTTCTCGCCATAGGCCAATGACGACACCAGGGCATCCGCGCGCGCAGTCAGATTGACCATGGCAAGCGTATGCTCGACCTGATCGGCCACGCCTGGAAAGCTCTCAGCGCCGCGCAGCATGTCGAGCCGGAATTTTCCACGCAGTTCGGCCAGCACCGCGATCGTCACGTTTTCACGGACGGTGAGACGAGAGAACAGCTGATTGACCTGATAGCTCTTGGTGAGGCCGAGCTGGCAAACGTCGGTGACGTTCTTGCCGGTGATGTCATGCCCCTCGAAGATGATCTTGCCGGAGGTTGGCGGGATCTCGCAGGTCAGCATTTTAAAGAACGTCGACTTACCCGCACCATTAGGGCCGATCACGCCACGCAATTCACCATGCTGAACCGTGAAGTTGATGTCGCTGTTGGCCATCAAACCGCCATAGCGCTTGCTGAGGCCAGTCGCCTGCAGGATCGGACCGCTATAGCCGTCGAGCGCACGATGGCGCGGCGGCATCGGTGCGACGGCCGGTTCCTTGGCCACTTCAGCTTCGGCTGCTCTCTGTTCCTGCTCAGCCGTCATGCCGGAGACGGCCTCACCCGGCTCCGTGACAGCCGGTTTCTGTCCGAACGACAGTTCGATCAGATCCTTGATGCCGCCGATAATACCCCGCCGCAGGAAGCAGACCAGCAGCACGAAAATCACGCCAAGCGCCAGTTTCCACGACGCACCAAGGCCAACGGTGTCTTGCAGGAAGTCGCGCAAATAAAGCCAGACGGCGGCGCCAACCAGGGGACCATACAATGTCCCAAGACCACCGATGACGGTTTGCATCACGAGCTGACCGGACGTGTCGAACGTGAAAGCATCCGGCGGCATGTAGCCCTGCATCACACCGAGCAAGCCACCGGCCAACCCGGCGTAGGCCGCAGCAATGATGAACACCAGCAACTTGTAGCCATGGACGTTGTGCCCGACGGCAGCGGCACGCAGTGGATTGTCACGGATCGCTACGAGAATACGTCCGACTGGCGAATGCACAATGCGCCGGGCAATGACGATGCCGATCAGATAACACACAGCAAGAAAACCATACATGGTCCAGCCGCTGCCGATCGCGATGGTCGTAAAGCCGAAATTGAAGACTGGTGCGGGCACACCTGGCAGACCGTTTTCGCCGCCGGTAAACGCCGACAACGGCGAGTTCTCAACGAAGAAGAACACCTCGGCGATCGCCACCGTAATCATCGCGAAATAAATTCCGGTGCGGCGTAGCGCGATCAGGCCGACGACGTAGCCCACCACCGCCGCGATCAACATGCCGATGACCAGGCTGAGCACAACACTCGGAAAGCCCATGCGGGTCAGCAAATAGGCCGCGATGAAGCCGCCTGTGCCGAAGAACGCCGACTGACCGAACGACAGCATCCCGGTGTAGCCGAACAGCAAATCGAAGCCGATGCCGAACAGGCCGAGCACAAGGATGCGGCTCATGGTGTCCGGCACAAAGCCGAAGTGCGGCAGAATAAACGGTGCCGCCACCAGCCCGATCAAGGTGATGATGTCGGGCAGCCATCTGAGGCGCACCCAGAGTGATGGCCCGGACGCCCCGGGCTTTGAGGACGGCTTTGACATATTTCAGTTCCGCCCTTGTGATCCGAGCAACCCATGCGGCCGCGCGACCAGCACGATCGTCATCACGACAAATAGCATCGCGTAGGAGTATCCGGGGTTGATCATCGAGGTGACGCTGAGGATTTCACCGGCGATCAATCCACCGAGTACAGCTCCGGGGAACGAGCCGACGCCACCGATCACGATCACGACAAAGGCCTGCACCAGGACGGCATCTCCAATGTCCGGCGTAATCGGGGCCACTGGCAAATTGACGATGCCCGCAAAACCCGCGGCCATGGAACCAATACCGAAGACGATCATGAAGATCCGGTAGACGTTGATGCCGAGCGAATCGACCATCACCGAGTCTTCAATGCCGGCGCGAACGATCATGCCGAGACGCGTGCGGTAGAGCACAAGATAGAGTGCGAGGAGCGCGACCGCGACGATGCCGACAACCGCGAGGCGGTACGTCGGATAGAACATGAAGCCAAGTGATGTGATTCCGGTTGCCCATGGGGGCGACGGCATCGAGCGCGACAGGCTTCCAAAGAAAAAGCGGATGATCTCGACGAAGCAGATGCCGAGACCGAAAGTGACCAGAATCTGATCTTCGTCCGGCCGGCTATAGAAATGCCGGATGATCACCCGTTCCATGATCACGCCGACCAGCAATACGAACAGCGAACCGCAGATTACTGCCGCCGCGAAGGATTCGGTATAGCTGTAGGCAACGAAGCCGGCGTAGCCGCCGACCATAAACATTGCTCCGTGCGCGAGATTGAGCACGCCCAGCGTGCCATAGATGATGGTCAGGCCAGAGCTGATGAGCGCAAGAAGCGCCCCCAGCACCAGACCGTTGAACATCTGTGAAACAAGATTAGCCCAGTTGAACACCAGTTGCCTCGCGCACGGAGAATAAACAGTGACGCGAAATCAGGTGTCGCTGCCGAGTTTGCATCCGAACGCGTCGGGCGCCTGCATCAACGGACCGCCCTCCACGATGTCGATCACCTCGTAGAAATCTTCCGGGTTCTTCATGTCAGCCGGCTTCTTGCCGCGCGTAATGACGACCGGACGGATCAACTGGTGATCGGCTGCACGGAACTGAACTTCACCGACCATCGACTGGACCTTCGCACCAGCCTCGTAGGCCTTGATGACGTCCGGCGGATAGAACGATTTGGCGCGCTCGACCGCATCAGCCCACATCGCAAGCTGCAGGTAACCGCAACAAGCACCCCACTCCGGATTGCTCTTATACTTGGCGCGGAACGCCTCGTTAAAGATCTTGGCGAGCGGATACTTGTCTTCCATCGTCCACCAATAATCGGTGGCTGCGATCACACCCTGCATGTTCTCAGCACCGACTTCCTTGGCGAGGAACGGCGTGTTGTACGGCAAGGTGAGCGTCATCTTGCTGAGAATGCCGAACTGCTGGGCCTGCTTCGTCGAGAGCACCGCGTCACGGCCGAAATTGATATTGACGACAACATCGGCGCCGCTGTTTGCGACGTTCAGCAAGTAGGACGAGAAGTCCGTGGTGCCGAGCGGTGAAATCTGGTTGGTGACCGTGGTCCAGCCGCCTTCCTTCATATGATTTTCGACCGATTCACGCACGGTATGGCCGTAGGTGTAGTCCGGCGTCAGGAATGCAACCTTCTTGTTCTTGCCGAGACTCTTGATCAACACCGGCACGATCGCCCGTGCAGCCGTCTCCGCGTAGAAGCACTCACGGAAGGAATAGCGCACGCAATCCTTGCCCGTGGTGTCGTTGGAGCCCGAAATGCCAGGCAGATAGATGACCTTTTCACGGTCCGCGGTCTTGTTCATAGCGACCGCTTCGGCGCTCGACACCGAACCGGTGATCACCACGGCCTTGTCCTGGCTGATGAACTTGGAGAAGTTCTGCACCGCCGTATTTGGCTTGGCTTCGCTGTCGGCGATGCCGTGCTTGACCTCTTTGCCGAGCACACCCTTTTTGATGTTCGGCGAAATCTTGGTCATCAGGTCGTGGCCGGCATTGAGATGCTCGATCGCGAGCTCATAGCCCTTGATCAGGTCCTCGCCCTGCGCGGCATAAGTGCCGGTACGCGGCACGGAAATTCCTACGAAAACCGACGATCCAGACGACCCGGCCGGATACGTCCCAAGCGCCGGATGATCATCGGCGAGGGCCGGAACGACCATGCCTGCGGGCAACAGCGCGCCACCCGCCAGCCCTGCTGCTGTCTGCAACAAGGCGCGACGCGACACATTGAAATCCTGAATATTCTTCTTCATCACGTTTATCCTCCCAAGATATATTTGTTGTGTGATGCGCGACGTTGTTGGTCGCCAAGAGCGGACTGAGAATCCGCTGTCGCAGAAACGTCATCGTTCTGCGGTGTCTACTCCTGTAATTCTCTCAAGCGTCGCGGTCCGCGTGATTGCGGACCAGCTTCGCGAATATGCGGCGGGCATATCGCCTTACGATACACAGGGCGTCAATGTCACTTTCGTCGCATGAGCTATCGCATTAGGATAGGGTCGCTTTACGATACATCCGGGCATCATGCTGCGTTGCAACGAATCTCCTATACATCCCTGCATTCTGCGTGGATTGACGCGGACATCGCTGCTTTTTGAGAAAAATTATAAGCGCAGCACGCCATCGGCGGCGGGACGCGTATGAGCACAAAGCTTAAAGGCGCGGTCGCCCATCACAACGCTTCGTCTTCCGAGGCAACATCGTCTCCTGCTGGGACGTCTCCCGAGACATCAGAGAACAAACCGCGATTAGTCAGTATTGCGGGCAACGCAACAGGAACGCGACCGGCGCCCCCATTGAGCAGCCGCGCCTTGAACGTGTTGAAGCTGCTGGCGCCGGAGCTGATCGGGGAAACACCGCCGAAGGGAAAATGGACTCCGACAACTGCGCTGCTGCAAAAGCTGACGATGAAGCGGCTTGCGACAGCGCGAAATTGTGGCCCGCAAACCGCTGACGAAATCATCACCTGGGCCGCATCCCGAGGGGTAGTCGTTCAGCCTGTCCACCATGCCGGCAAATCGCTGACGGCAATGTGGAAGGATCTTGAACTGAAGTTTGCGGCAGGTGCCCTTACAAAGATGGAAGTGACGGAGGCTTTGGAGCGTTCAATCCGCCGCAGAAGCACAAAGATCCCTCTGGCATTCCAGATCATCCTTCTGAGCCTGATCAGCTCCGCCTGCGAATAGCGATCGTCCGACGGGTTACCAACCGCGGGTTTATACCTACATATCGGTGAGGCGCGGCAATCCGTCACGGATACTGGATTCCAGAGTCCTCTAGTGTCGGGCAGCGACGGCGGTGCCGCCGCCTCCCAATGGCTCACCCAGGATCAGGAATGACCCGCTCAAAGCAAAGGCCTCAACGTACAGCGTTGCTTACCTCGAGCCGCGCCGGCCAAACTGTCCGGAGCAAACCTGAGGCGGTCGATTACGAAGCCCTGGCCAACTTCCGGTTTGAGCTTCGAAAATTTCTCGCATTCAGCGAAACTGCAGCCACCAAAGCCGGCCTGACACCGCAGCAGCACCAGGCGCTTCTGACGATCAAGGGCTTTTCCAGCCAGAACCCTGTTTCGATCGGAGAGCTGGCAAACCTGCTGTTCATCAAGCATCACACGGCTGTCGAACTCGTGGACCGGATGACGAAACTTGGACTTCTTAGCAGGGTGGTTGACGACACCGACGGCAGGCGAGCCCTCGTCAAACTGACGAGAGAAGGCGAGCAGCGGCTACGGAAATTGTCGAGAATTCACTCCGAGGAGCTTGGCGCTGTCGGCCCGACGCTCACCAAGATTCTGAAACCGTTTCGGCGACGCTGACTTACTCCGAAAGAACTTGCGGCGACGCAGAGCGTCGTCGCAAGCGAGGTTGTATCATCCGTTTCTTGTTGTATCTGGCGTACGGAGCTACGCGGGCTCGTTCTCCGTAACATTTACTGCTGCTCGGCGAGCAAAATACGCAACACGCTGCGCTTCTGCCGATTTGGCTGTCGCCCGGATACGCAACAGATCTTTGCGGGACACGAGCCCTACAAGCCTTGAGGTCTTGCGATCGAGAACCGGCACGCGCCCAACATCGGCGGCAACCATGCGATCCGCCAGATAAGCCACCGGTTCGTCCGGATAACCGACGATCAGCGATTTATCCGAAACACGGTCGAACAGGGTCTCTTCGCCGTGGGATCGTTCGGAGCGCCACTGCAGCACATCAGCGCGCCCAACGAGACCGACAATTCCTCGGTCCGCGTCGAGGATCGGATAGGATTTGTGCCGCCGTTCCTCACCTGAAAAGAAAGCTACAGCCTCATCGATACGCATGCTGGCAGGCAACGTATCCACATCCTTCACCATCACCTCGGAGACACGCAGCAATTCGAACGGATCGATGCTGTATTCGCGCACGATATGCTGACCGCGGCGTGCGATTTTTTCAGTCAAAATCGAGCGCTTGAGCAGCAGAACAGTGACGGCATAGGCGGATGCCGTTGCAATCAGCAGCGGACCAAGCAGCGTGAAATTTCCCGTCAGCTCCACGGCGAACAGAATGCCGGTCAACGGCGAGCGCATCGTGCCGCCCATCATCGCCGCCATGCCGATGAGAGCCCAGGCGCCGGCGTCTCCCGGCAAGAGCTGACCTTCAAGCCATCCGGCGCAACCGCCGAAAATCAACAACGGCGCCAGCACGCCGCCCGATGTTCCGGACGCAAGCGCGATGATCCAGATAGCCGACTTCACAAGCAGGATCGCAACAACTGCATTCGTCGTGATGTGACTGCCGAGCAGGTCGCTGATGATGTCATAGCCCACGCCCAAAGCCCGGGGTTCGATCAATCCACCCAAGCCGACGAACAGGCCGCCAATCGCAGGCCACCACATCCAGTGGAACGGAATTTCTCCGAATAGATCTTCCGCCTTGTAAAGCAAGCCAGTGAGAAGGCCCGACTGCAGCCCCGCGACAATACCGACACCGATGCAGACAAACAGTCCCCACCACGGCAAATCCAGATGACCCGCGAACGGGAACAACGCCCCAGAGTCGAGAATAAATGGACGCCAGGCGGATGAGACCGCGCATGCGGTAATCACCGGAATAAGGCTGCGCGGCTTCAACTCGAAAAGCAGCAGTTCGACTGCGAGCAATACGGCTGCGATCGGAGTGCCGAAGATTGCAGTCATGCCGGCAGTCGCACCCGCAACAAGCAGCGTCTTTCGCTCTGCTGCGCTCATGCTGAAGCACTGCGCAAACAGCGAACCGATTGCGCCGCCGGTCATGATGATCGGCCCCTCCGCGCCAAACGGGCCGCCAGAGCCGATCGAAATTGCCGACGACACCGGTTTCAGGATCGCGACTTTCGGCTGCATGCGGCTGCCGCCAATCAAAATTGCCTCGATCGCCTCCGGTATGCCGTGTCCTCGAATTTTCTCGGAACCAAAGCGCGCCATCAGGCCGATCACCAGTCCGCCCAGGACTGGAGCCAGTACCATCCACACGCTCGGCTTGAGGCCAGAGAGCGGAATGTGTTCGGCTGTGAATTTTTGAAACCATACCAGATTGGTGGTCAGAGCGATGAGATGCAGAAGCAACCAGGCTGCTGCAGCACCACCAGTGCCGACAAGAGCAGCCATCAGAACCAACACGAGGACGCGCCGATCGGTCGTGAAATCGCCAAGACGCGGCGAAGCATTCATGGAAGGGGAACGATGCATGATGAACTTTCGGGATGCCGCGGCAGCTTCGGCGCTGGCGCAATGGGACTTAAGCGGAGGGCCATCACGGCGCAACAGATATATCGGAAAACGATATAAAAAGACTGAACGCGGCCAACAGATATGCCCTAAGCTCATATCTGGAGCATGGAACCGGAATTTCTTCAAATTTCAGAAATCGTACGCCAGGGAACAGTCCGCAGAAATTTCAAAACCAAATCGGGTGAAATCCCGCACCGCAGACGTCAGGGAGCGACCAAACGTCCCGGGTCCCGACCCTTGTATGGTCGATCCGCTTGCCGGATCATGCGTAACAATTTCGCACCAGAATACCGCTGCGCGGCCGGATCATTGCCCGGAGACATGCCGCAGAATCCGAAGGCCGCAGCCATAAGCGGCCCCGTTCTATCCAGGGAGGAACGCCGTGTATTTGAAATCAATACAGTTCGCCGCACTCACTTTGTTGGCGAGCATCTCCATCACAGTTGATCACGCACAAGCCCAGTCATGGCCGCAGAAGCCCATCACCTTCGTCGTGCCATTCGCAGCCGGCGGCGGCACCGATGCTTTTGCGCGGCCACTCGCAGCGCAACTCGACACACAGCTTGGGACGCGCGTACTGATCGAAAATCGCGCGGGCGCCGGTGGCACTGTCGGCGCGTCACAAGCCTCTAAAGCTGCACCCGATGGATACACCTTCTTCATGGGCGCGGCCCATCACACCATTGCGCCATCGCTTTATCCTAATCTCGACTACGACATTGAAAAGGACTTCATCGCAGTGGCCCTGATTGCGCGGCCACCGCAGGTCGTTGTCGTCAATCCCAACAAAATCGACGCCAAGACGCTGGCCGAATTCATCAGCTATGCGCGCGCCAACCCAGATAAACTGAATTACGGCTCCGCCGGCGCAGGCACCACGCATCATCTCGCTGGCGAATTGTTCAAGATTCTAACTCAGACGCGAATTCTCCACGTCCCGTACCGTGGGGCTGGCCCCGCGATGCAGGACCTCATCGCGGGTCATGTGCCGATCGTATTTGACGGGCTCGGTTCATCAGCGCCACAGATCAGAAGCGGGCAATTGCGCGCACTCGCGATTGCAGCACCAACACGCGTCCCCGCATTTCCCGATGTCCCCACGGCCGCGGAGGCAGGATTGCCAGGCTATGAAGTGTCGACCTGGTATGGATTGTTTGCACTCAAGAACACGCCGCCTGAAATCATCCAGCGCATGACTAAGGAACTGCAGGCCGCCTTACAGACGGCCACCGTGAAGGAAGCCTGGGAACGCAATGGATCTGACGTCCCCGATGTGACGGGAGCCGCTTTCGCCAGCTTGGTCTCTACAGAGACCGCGCGCTGGCGAAAGGTCGTCACCGAGGCCGGCGTGAAGCTCGACTGAGACGCGAACGTCAACCGACCGAAATTTCAGGCGCCCAGAGCACTCGAGATTTCGGTCAGTGTCGCCTTCTCCGCATCGCTTACCTGAACACCGCCGATGCCGAACAGGCTGCCGCCTTCCGTGGCAGCCTCCGCCGTGTGCTGACTGATCTGGCGGAGCCATTGCTTAAAAGCGGCAGCATCTTCAGGAGCTTTTGCGGCTAACAAGGCGGATACCTGCCGCAATAACTCGACAGACTGAGCCTTGATTTCTGAAGGTTGACTGCCTGAGAGTTTCTCTTGAAGCCCTTCACGCGCAGCACTTCGTCCTTCACTCGTTGTGAAATCAGCAGCCACCGCTTTGACGAGCGCGTTGGCTCCAGGATCGCTTTTGGCCTGCGCCAACGCACCACCAGCAGCCAAAGACTCTTTCATCAAGCCCCACAGCCCACTGGGATCAGCAGCCGTGATCGCCATACCCGCGATGACTGGACTTTGCAGGAGCAAGGCCCATTCCTCTTTCGTGAAGCTCGCCTTATCAGCCATTGGTCTTTCTCCTTGGAGTCAGATGTTGGAGGCAACGTTCTTCAAGCGCGAGAGAGCGCGTCGAGCTTGCTACGAAGTTCATCGATCGCAGGCTTCGCAATTCCTGCGACACCTGGCATGGCGAGTACCTTGTCACACATCTGATTGATGGTCGGTGCCGCTGACGCAATCAGCGTCGCCAGCGCGGCCTTTCCTTCGGGGCTCAGGTTCGAAGCCCGCGTGCTGACATCGTTTAGCTGAGCCGTTGCCTCACGAATTTTTGGAAGGGCCGACTCTGCCGACGCTGTGTCTGTGATTCCCGGAAGTGCGGACCTCAGAGTGCCCATCGACGAATTGACCTGATTGGCTAGATTCACTCCGCCGACTGTCAAATTGGGGTTTGCTACGCCTACGGTTGTTTCAGGTTGCGCTGCAGGCCGGGGGACCTCCGCCACCTTCTCACCCGGGCGCCCCATCAGATACCAGGCGAGGCCTCCGACCACGACGAGCGCGGCCAACCAATAGGGCCACTGCGACGCGCCAGTGCTGGCCGTGCGCGTAATCCGGTCAGACGAGCGGTTTGCAGCCCTTTCTATCTCGCTTCTCGCAGCGGTGCGGTCGATGAGGCCAGCGGCGCTCAACTGATCGGCAAGGCCACTTGGGATCGCCGAAACGATCTGGTCTTTCTGGGAAGCAAGAAGCGACGCCACACCACTTGCGTCGAGCCCTGAATTGCGCTGCTGCTGTCCCAGTGCACCGAGCACCACCGGAGCCAACATTCCAAGCATCGACTTGCTGGCGTTTTCATTGATTCCGGCGAACCTGCCGATCGACTGCGCCATGCTGTCCAAGGCCCCGCCGCCGAACAACCCTGACAACATACTCGATCCGGTATCGGCGAGCGTCTTCTGGCCTGAGCCAGCAATCGCGCTCTTCACGCTTTCGAGCGAGCCTGATTGCTGCTGTAACAAATTGAACAACTGGCGCATTCCGCCCGGGGTGGTGGCAGCATCCGCCACGCTCGACAAAAGCGCAGGGACGGCACCTCCAATCGCCTTTTGCACGAGGTTGCGGTCAAGGCCCAGCGCGGAAGCAATCTTTGCAATCATGTCGGGAGTTAGGAATTGCATCACAACAGAAACGAGATTAGGCATGGCGCGCCCTCCTACTAAAAGTTGTGAGGTCCACGCGCGAACACGCCAAGCGCCGATTGGTTCCGATTCCTTCCATCACATTTGGTTACGCCACAGGATTGCAACACATTCATGCTGGCTGCTTATCGATCGCGACCGCGGAGCGTCCAGACCAAATCAGCCGGAATGCAAAGCACGCTCGGCGTCGCACGCGCTTGAGTTACGGATGTCCCGTAATTGTCTTCTTTCAAATGAAAGGCGACGTTGCAGCGAATTGATCGTAATTTCGATCAAGCGCCCTTCCCCGGCACCTGGCCCGGGCAATCACCAACGCGACGCATTATGGTGAGAATAGATGATGAAGCGGCCTTGTAACCGGTAATGAGAGTCTCAATGGTCTGCGACACCAGATCCTTGGCGAAGTGGAAAGTGATGATGGTCTTGGCCCCGTTGCAGTCCATGGCAAATGCGAAGCCATCCGGCATGTTCTTCGTTTCGCCCAGCGTGCAATATTTATTGAAAGTCCCCGACGACTGGTATTGCTGCAACGTTTCGTCACGGAAGTGATCGAAGTCGACAGACGTAGCGCAGGTCTTCGACTTTACCGGCTGCGCCTGGAATTGGCTGTTGCGGCTTTCGGTCTCGTACTCGCCGGGAACGAACACGGGCTTCGGTTTAATCAACGGAACGGCGTCCTGAGCCATCGCGCCTGAGACCGACAGAGCGAAGGCGAAACTCACAATGGCTGCTTTCACGAACGTCACTTCCGAACCTTCAGATCGCGCGAAGAGAAAGGAACGTCCTTCCGCTTCCGCGTGAGCACATTAGCGACAGCCGTATAGCTCATTTTGGTTTCGGCTGTAAGACCGAAAAGCAAGCGCGCGAAGCTTCAACATCCCATGGCACTCTTCGCTTACGGTTACTGCGCGCAAGTTCGGACATCAGAAGAAACGATCGACATTGACGCCTTGAAGGCCGCCTACGCGCGGATGCGATCTCAGCCTGAAAATCAGCTCACAGCCCGATGCGTACGTCGCTCGCATGGAGCTAGCTGCACGAACGACTTCGACGATCTTTGGCCTTTAGCTTCGTCGCGTACTAAGCATGCGCAAATGATGAAGAAAAATCGATGAAATGTGGGAGACGTCTCGACCACATTTAATCTGAACCGAGCAAATGTTGCGCGCCAACGCTAGAAGAAAACAACGAGGCAGATATCTCGCGCAACCGAGCTCTGAGCCACCGGATCCCTTCGTCTTTCTCAAACCTAGAATGCCAAATCATCAAGGTAGGCGATAAGGACAACTTGATAGGAAGAGGAGCGATGGTTAACCCGAAGATCGGAGCATAGCGCGTCGCCGCGGTCACTGGCAGTGTAGCAAGTATCGGCGCCTTGGATGCTATCGCGGCAACAGAGAAGAAGTGCGCGGCAGAGGTCATCACGTTGGGGCTTCTGCCATGCATTGCAAAGGCGCGATCCAAACAGCCGAGCGGATTCTCTTTCGTTGAAACCAACGCGTGGGGAAGCTCGAAATATTGCTCAATGCTGAGAGGCCCGTTTAGATTCAACAACTCCTCATTGTAGCAGCACACATAAGGTTCATGAAAAAGCGTTTCATGGCAAAACCATGTAAGTTTAGCATCGAATAGGCCAGCCCCAATCTCGGCGCGCCCCTCCTCGAGCATGTCTGTGATACTTCGCCGGTCCGCTTCTCGTACAGAAAGCCTGACACCAGGCGCTATTGTCTTTACGTTTGAAAGGAGCTCCGGAAGGAGCAAAGCCTCCAAGTTAGGTGTCATGGCCATTCGGAATATGCGTCGCTCCGAAGATGGATCAAAGGTGACACGGAACGAAAGAGCGTCTTGGGCTTGCGCTAGAAATCGACGGACCGGTGCAGCTAATTGTAATGCGTAAGGCGTAGGCTCCATTCTGTTTCCGCTTCGCACAAACAATTCGTCTTGCAGCAGCATGCGCAACATAGACAGCGAGTGGCTCATCGCGGGCTGCTGCACCCTCAACCTTTTCGCAGCCCGCGTCACGTTACGCTCGATCATCATTGCGTCGAACGCAAGAAAGAGATTTAGGTCGAACGATCTCAGGTTGTAATGGTCGATACTGAGCATTGGCTCGCGCTGATGGAAATGTCGGTTACAAATCAGAATGGAATCGATTCAACCCCTGCAGGTTTCCTGACGACGATCAACGAGTCGGCAGTTGTGGAGTTGATTAGCCAACGGGAGCTTGGCAAATACTTTGACGGCGACGTTTCGTCGCATATTCCGATTGCGCAATCAAAGAGTTCGGCGAAACACACAATCGATACAACTAATCGGTGTCATCAAAACGATCAATGACAGTGCTCTTGATGATTTTCGAGCAAACAGCAGATTGATTCTCGAGGGCGACGCATTGTGAGGCGTCCGAATGAAGTTCCAACGACTACGCAATCGTCTGCATTATCGATTTGATAGATCAAACCTATTGCCGTTCATGATGCACATCACGGCTTCTTGAGCACGATCTATCCAAGAAGTCACTGTGGCACAGAGGTTTCTGTAATTTGGCGAGTCGCGGAGAGCCATGCGACCTGATTGAGCGATCCCCTTAGCGTGATCGACCCACCAGATAGAAAATACTTTGTTAGGGAACCTCCCTAAATATCGCGACAAATCGCCGCAACGCTTGATACCACCCGCAGTCGCTTAAGATTAGAAAGCGTCTAAAGGCGGCTTATCCAACTTTGATGGCACCGCGAACACCGACGCTTCGTCGGTGAACGTTTCCGCATGCCTAAATGGACGCAATATCGAATGAAGCCAACCAGCATTGGCACAACAACTGTGCTGCGCACTCAGAAGGAGCCGTCAGATCCTCCAGTCGGCACGATAGATCAATCCACCGGTCAAGGACCGGCCCGACCGACTCCCATTCGTTGGCTCATCTTTGGAGGGGCCTTCCTTATTGTCGCGATTGTGCTTAGCGCAGTTGCGATGATTGCGACATTCCGTGAGCGGGCTTTGGCAACCGCAGAGCGCGAGCTGAGCAACACCGTCCTTCTCCTGAGCAGGCATTTTGATCAGCAATTCGACGACTTCGACGAAGTCCTCAAGGAGGTTAGCGCACAGGTTCGCATGACCGATCCTAAACTTGAAGAGAAGGAGTTTGCGCGTCAGCTCTCCACTGAGAGCACACACGAAATGCTCAAAGAAAAAGTCGGCGGCTCGCTGGATACAGTCGGCGTAAGTATCTTCGGTGCAGATGGCCTTCTCATCAATTCTTCTCAAGCGTGGCCCGTTGCTGCGATAAGCATCTCGGATCGAGATTTCTTCAATAGCTTCAGATCCAATGCTACCGATACTCCTTTGCTGATCGAATTGGTTCGCAGCCACTTCTTCAATGGATGGGCGATCGTTTTCGCCCGCAAATTAGTGGATTCTCATGGAAAGTTCTTGGGTGTCGTCACGCGAGGCATATCCCCGTCACACTTTGCAGGATTCTTCGCCTCCCTCGCCCTTGGATCCGACACAACGATATCGCTGGTTCATCGCGACGGAGAAACACTAGCCAGCTACCCTCACCTTGATGGAGCGGCAGGCAAAAACTTCAAAGGAGCTCCGCTCCAGGCCGTCCTGTCAGGGACCGACCACGCAAACCTTCGTATTGTCAGCACGGTTGATGGAAGGGCAAAGCTTGGATCCGTCCATGCACTGGGCGGCTTTCCGATGTCCATTGTTGCAACGCGGGCAGTTTCAGCAGCGTTGTCCGATTGGCGGGAGCAAACGCATTTGCTCGTGGCGGCCGCGTTACTGTCTATATCGGTCATTGTTGGAACGCTGCTCTTGGTCGTGAAGGCACTTCTGCAGCAGAGCAAGAAATCTCAGGACAGACTGACTCTGGAAAAGCAGAGACTTGACGTTGCCATCAATAATATGACGCCGGCGTTGCTGCTCTATGATGCTGAACAAAGGCTGGTCGTGTGCAACAGCCGATATGTTCAATGGTTTGGGCTATCTTCCGAGGTTGTCAAACCCGGCTGCTCGTTCCGCGAAGAGCTGGCCCAGCGAATTGCAACCGGCTCCCTCAAGGGAGATCTCGAACAATACTGCGCGTCGTTCTTCAGCGCCTTGAAGGACGGGAATACGGCGCATTCTTCGTTTGAGACTCCCGACGGACGCGCTTTTGAAGGATACCATCGCGCACTGCCAGACGGAGGATGGGTCTCAACAATCGAGGAAGTAACAGAGCGAAAGCGCTATGAAGACCGGATTACACATCTCGCGCATTACGATTCTTTGACTGGTCTTCCAAATCGTTTCCTTTTTCAGGAAACCTTGCAAAAGGAACTCGACCGCCTCGAAGGCGACACACAAATCGCGGTTCTCTATATAGATCTCGATGGATTCAAGGGCGTCAATGACTCGTTGGGACACGATGTCGGCGATGCATTACTCGCGGCCACAGCGCATAGACTCAGAAGCCAAATCAAGCCGCCGGATTTTGTTGCCCGCCTCGGCGGTGATGAATTTGCAATAATCGAGGTCGGCCGCGCCGAGGAGGCCAGAGTAGCCCGACTGGCTGCTGAAATTTCAACCATACTGCGCCAGCCGTTTCTTTGCCATTCGCATCACATTTTAACCGATGCCAGCATTGGCGTTGCTTTGTCGACGGATAAGCGAATTGACCGCAACCAGCTTTTGAAGAAAGCCGACATGGCGATGTATGCGGCCAAAGATGACGGCCGCGGAACTTTTCGATTTTTTGAAGATGAGATGGACGCAAAAGTGAAAGACCGACACTGGATGTCGTCTGAATTGCGCCAGATCGTGCTAGAAGGCGATTATGCGCAAGCCGGTTTCGCGCTTCACTATCAGCCATTGGTTGACTTGCAGACCGATGAAATTTCCGGGTGCGAGGTTCTCCTGAGATGGCACCATCACACCCGCGGCAACCTGTCTCCGGATCAATTCATCCCGGTCGCTGAGGAGACAGGCCTGATCTGCCAACTTGGCGAGTGGGTCCTCAAGCAAGCCTGCACCGATGCATCGTCCTGGCCCGCGAATATCCGTCTCGCAGTTAATGTGTCGCCTGTTCAATTCAGGTCGTCGAGCCTGGCGCTGGCCATAGCCAGCTCGCTCGGCCAGTCGGGTCTGTCCGCAAACAGACTTGAGCTCGAGATAACGGAGGCGGTTCTCATCCGCGATGATCGAGCCACACTCGAAATGCTTCATCAGATACGTGGCCTGGGAGTCCGGATTGCGCTGGATGATTTTGGTACGGGGTACTCTTCGCTGAGTTATCTCAGGAAGTTTCCATTCGACAAGATTAAGATCGATCGATCGTTCATCGCCGATATAGCAGAGCCGAATGGGGCCACATCGATCATAAAGGCGGTCGTTGACATCGCGAAGTCTCGAAACATCACCACGACCGCAGAGGGTGTCGAGACCCACGAGCAAAGAAGAATATTAAGAAGCCTCGGATGCACGGAAATGCAGGGATACTTGTTTAGCCCCGCGCGACCTCTCACGGAATTGCGACCAATACTCAACCCGGACGCCAACGGCGGCGACCTCATTCGTGTTGGGACATGACACCTCATCTACAGTCCAAACAACGTTGTTCAAACTTTTATAGGGGATCCACGTGCGCCTTACATTGAAGACATCACTTATCATTATTCTGTCGCTTCTACTCGTCATCTTGCTGGGACAGGGGTGGATTGCGATCTCAAGAATTAAAGCGATCGGCTCAAACACCGATGACATCACGACGAACTGGATGCCATCGGTAAAAACCCTGGCGGAAATCAAGTTCCTGACGACACGGTTGCGGCTAGATGGCGCTCGAATTGTTATGACAGCCGATGCCGGTGAGCGCGCGCAATTGTTGACGGCCTTTCAAGCTCATAATCAGGAACTCGAGAAGGCGTCGAAGGCCTATCAAGAGCTGATCACTGGACCCGAAGAGAGAGCGCTGTGGACAAAGTTTATTGATAAGTGGCCGGTGTACGAAAAATTACAGGAGCAAGCGTTAGCCGAAGCGGCATCCGGAAACCGCGAAAAAGCCGCTGATCTGTTCGGCTCAAAGGATGTAAGTGTCTTTACTGGAGCGATCGCGGCCCTGGACGCGGACATAAAGTTTAACGACGATGGCGCGGCTCAAGCGACTGCGGAGGCACGAGCGACCGTTACATCGGCCCTATGGCAAACCTGGATCGTCGCTGGCATCGCAATATCGATTGGATTCTCTGTTCTGGCTTTCATCGTGTTGAGAGTCACAAATCCATTGCAGAAATTGAATAACGCGATGGGAAGTATGGCTCGCGGACAACTCGATATTCAAATCCCGGGCATTCAACGGCGGGACGAAATCGGTGACATTGCACAAACGATTGGCGTGATTCGAGACAACGCCGCCCGGGAAGCGTTGGATAAGCAGGAGGCGGCGTTGAAAGAAGAAGCTCTCCAAGCCACACGCCGCAGGGACGATATGCACAAACTTGCCGATAGTTTCGAGGGAGCGGTTGGCGAGATTATTGAAATGGTATCCGCAGCTTCAACGGAATTGGAGGCCGCAGCTCATTCCTTGACACAGACGGCAAGGACGACACAACAACTCTCAACCTCAGTCACAACGGCCTCAGAGGAAGCATCGAGTAACGTTCAGTCGGTCGCATCGGCGACGGAAGAAATGGCTACTTCCATTCGGGAGATTGGACGCCAAGTTGAGACCTCGAACAATATTGCTGTCAATGCGGTGCGCCAAGCCGAAGAAACAGATCAGCGAATTGCGCAGTTAACGAAGGCCGCGACGCGCATTAGTGATGTTAGCGAGTTAATTCAGGCAATTGCAGGCCAGACGAACTTGTTGGCTCTCAATGCCACCATCGAGGCTGCTCGCGCTGGAGAGGCAGGACGAGGATTTGCCGTTGTGGCTTCCGAAGTCAAGGAACTAGCAGCGCAGACCGCCAAAGCCACTCAAGAGATCTCCCAACAGATTGCGGAGATTCAATCTGCGACAGGCGAGTCGGTTGTTGCCATCAAGGAGATCGGTTCAACGATCAATGACATGTCAAAGATCACAACGACCATAGCTGCAGCCGTCGAGGAGCAAGGGATGGCTACTCAGGAAATCGCTAGAAACGTTCAACAGGCTGCAGCAGGCACAGCAATGGTTGCTTCCAATATCGACGATGTCAACAAAGGCGCCGGTGAAACAGGATCCGCATCGGCGCAGGTCCTTACCTCTGCACAGTCGCTTTCATCGGAAAGCAATCGGCTCAAGGTAGAGGTGAGAAAGTTCTTAGAAACAGTGCGAGCTGCGTAACTTAATTCAGATAAGGAAAACGAGCCGCCAGATAGATCTGGCGGCTCGTAATGTCACGCTTACGGTGGATAGAACGCGAACTTAACGACTATTGCGTATTCCATGGAATAAACAGGGCGTGGCAATGCGCGTTTTTCCTGTTCCGGAAGTGCCTTAGGAAACTGCCGAGTGGGCCACTCCAAGCGTTATGAGACGGCTTCAAGTCGACTTAACCATCTGCGGTCGCTGTGTTGACGGGCCTTGAAGCGGTCCGCGCACTTCTTTGAGCAGAGGGCGATCGACCAAGAGTAGTGTCGAATAAGGCCAAATTTTCGATCGCAAATCGCGCAACGCTTCGCCGCGCCATTCCACGGATGTTGCTGCCTCCTGCACATTGTTGGCTCCTATGGCTGCAGCGGACGTCTCTTGTTTGGTGTCGCGTCGCTTAACGCGTGCGTAAAAAACTTGACTGACTCGTCAGGCTATTCGTCACCTGCAATCGACCCTTCCGACCGCAGAAACGTAAACGGATTGTGTCCGCCGTATCAATCGTACGTAGGTACGCGTCTCGTATCGAAAGGGTTCGGGCCAGCCATACAAAAGTTTGTGCCGATTTTCTTCCGACCAAGTTCGTTCGCTCGTCTGACGCGAGATCGCCGGCTGCTAAACCAAGGTATAAGGCAGCGCAAACCAACAGGGTATCCAAGTTAACTCCGGTAGAATCAAACCGTGTGCCTCGACCGTATAGGATTGCCGTTGGATAAGGCACGCCCCGACATGCTGAAACAAAGTCACCGCGATGTCGAAGCCACGCCATCACATTCGCGATTTGTCACGCGAACAAGGCGAAGAGTCATGAGCAGCATTTCGCGGTTAGCATTAGCCTTGCGTCGTGCGACAGGGGGACAGATCGCACTCTACTGCGGCGTTACCCTGGTCCTTGCAGGATCCTGTGCACAGTGGTGGCTCACCTCTGCACCGCGTGACTATGAAGAATGTTTCGACGCGGCGGAAAGGGCAACTACATCCAAGGAAACGCGGAGGTCGCTGATCTCTGAATGCGAGTTCAAATTCTTTGGCCGGCGCAAGATTGGCGGCGGATATACATACTATGATTTTATGCAGAACCGGAGTTTTGATATTGCCGGTCCCAATCCAAACCCACGAGAACTCAAGTGGATGGATGAGCAATACATCGTCTATCTGGACGGCTTGCGGCGGGAGACTATGCGCCGTTAAAAAAGCCAGCGCTTTAAACAAATGCCTTCGCGAATAGGAAGGTCTTGGCGCGATCCGCCTTGTGCATTTCCATGACCTCTAAAACTCTTGCGACAACTGTTCGGCTGCGGTCTCCGCTTTCATTCGCAGGACCCAGCGAATGTAGCTTTCCTGGCCCTTGAGAAAGCATGTCCGCCCGCAATAGTGCTCATACGCGGGATTTCGCAGGGAAATGATTTTTGGATCTTCACTGTCGCATTCAGCGCAACGAAGGACTATTCGCATGGCGACCTCCTTCTGAGGAATTACCATTCTGCGGGTGGAAGCTGCTGCTTCGAGTGTTTTGAGTTTGCCTCTCTCGCAGTCCATCATCAAGCTGTCTGAATGTTTGGTTTTGTCATCCTTGCGTATACCGGTGCGCAGGGCGTACATGGCGCGGCAGCTCAGTAGTCATGAGCTCAGTGTTAGCTCATTCTTGGCCATGCTGTTCCAGAGCGGCGTTAAGGCATTGAATCAAAACGTCCGCACCGAAAGGCTTGGTCAGGACGCACGTCGCGCCCGCTTTCAGCGCTGTCGCGCGGACGCTCTCAACGGGAAAAGCCGTAATGAAGATGAACGGCAGGCGATGTCCCTGGGCGCGCAAGTGAGCTTGCAGTTCGACACCGCTCATTTTCGGCATTTGAACGTCGGCAATGACGCACGACGTGCCATTCAGCTCGTTGGACAGCAAGAATTCTTCGGCGGATGTGAATGCATGGACGTTGTAGCCGAGCGACTTCACGAGAGTGGAGGTCGCGGCGCGAACAGATCCATCATCGTCGATGATGGAGATCACTGGAATTTTGGACAAAACGGTCTTCCCTGCGGGCGCGAACGGAGAGACTCAGCGCAGCCGTCGAAGGAAAGAGTGCGCCGCAAACAACGATCGGAAAATCATACTTAGGTTTGTACAACAAACGACCTAGTGTGAAGGATTCGCAGAGAGAATGAAGCGAACTTCTGAACCACCGCACTAGAATTTCGGGTGATGAATTTCGAGCATCTCGGCCATTCTCACGAGATCAGCCAACGATTTCGCTCCCATTTTCTTCATGACCTGCCCGCGGTGTATTTTCACGGTAATCTCAGCAATGCCAATCTCCGCTGCAATTTGCTTGTTCATGAGCCCGGTGGCGACCAAAGCCAGCACGTCCCGCTCTCGAGGAGTCAGCGTCGCGAAAACTGCCTGCAAATTGGAGAGCGCCTTTGCATCAACCCGCCGCTGTTTGTCACACGCGATCGCGGTCGCCACGGCATCAAGCATGTCCTGATCGCGAAACGGCTTGGTCAGGAAATCCACGGCGCCGGCTTTCATCGCCTTGACCGTCATTGGAATATCTCCATGCCCCGTCATGAAGATGATCGGAATGTGAATACCGACCTTCACCAGGTCAGCCTGAAAATCCAAGCCGCTCAGTCGAGGCAACCTGATATCGAGGATCAGGCAACTCGCAATATCAGGAAGCTTGCTCTGCAGAAACTCGGGCGCCGAGCCGAACACCTCGACCCGCAACCCCACTGATCGGAAAAGACTCTCAAGCGCGTCGCGAACAGAGGCATCGTCGTCGATGATGAAGACGATCGGCTCCTCAGCGCCCGCGAGATCGCGAGCCAATGTTAGGCGCCCGTTCACGACGCATTGTCCTCCTTGGCGATATGCCAAACGAAGCCAAGAGAAGTCTGGGATCGGATTGCCTGCTTATGCATTGCAGCATTCCCGATCGTTCGAGCTTACCAGAGCAAAGCATCATTTGCCCACAAATCGATAAGCCATGCCAACCGTTGGTAGTGTGCTCGGCCCGAGCGCACCTATTCCGTTTTGCCAACGTCCTGCTGCTGCCGCTTTACTCACAGGAAAGATCGCGACAAGCTACCGATGTGGCAAATGGGGTACTGGCTGCGCAAGCCGGCAGCTCGTGCTCCATCGCTCTCGATCTGGGAGCGTGAGCTCGCCAGATTGGCCGAACCATAAAGTCCGATCGCGATATTGAGACCGCCGGTATGTTCCCCGGCGTGTTCACAGGCATGTTCTTGGCGAGGCGTGACATGCAGACAGGACAGCACCCAGCGGAAGATACTGCGGCTTCGCCGGCCATCGTCACGTCGCGTGCTGATGCATTTATTGGCGTGGCCATCGCACTCGGGATCTTCATCCTGGACACAATGACTCCCGCGGAGAACGTTCTCGCCGTGCTGTACGTGGGCGTTGTGTTGCTATCGACCAGGTTTCTTCAGAAGCGTGGCGTTGTGCTGGCGTCATTGGGGTTAATGGCGCTGACGGTACTCAGCTATGTGCTGTCGGATGACGATAACTCGCCAGGCATCGGCTTATCGAACCTTCTTCTCAGCCTCGCGGCAATTGGCGCTACAGCTTTCCTCGCCGTGCAAGGCCAATCGAGAGAAATGGTGCTGCGCGAGCAGGCTGGGCTCCTCGATCTCACCCACGACACCGTCTTCGTGCGCGACGTGAATGACGTCATCGTCTACTGGAACCGAGGCGCCGAGGAACTGTACGGATGGAAAAAAGGCGAGGCCCTCGGCAACGTATCTCACCAGCTTATGCAGACGATCTTTCCCATGCCGCTCGAAGAGATCACGGCCGAGTTGCTCCGTACTGGCCGCTGGGAAGGGGAGCTGGTCCACACGAAGAAAGACGGCACGCGGGCCGTCGTGGCGAGCCGGTGGGCGGTGCAACAGGACCCAGGCGGACATCCCGTTGCGATCCTGGAGACCAATAACGACATCACTGAGCGCAAGCATGCCGAAGATGCCTTGCGGCGAAGCGATGCCTATCTGGCGGCAGCGCAGAGATTAAGCCTCACGGGTAGTTTCGGTTGGAAGATTTCCAGCGGAGATCTCTACTGGTCGGAGGAGACTTTCAGGATTTTTGGGTACGACCGGACGGCCAGGCCTTCACTCGAGCTGGTCGAACAACGAATTCATCCAACTGACGTCGTCGGAGTTCGACAACAGATCGAACGCGCATTACGCGACGGCAAGGATTGGGAGCTCGAACATCAGCTCCTGATGCCTGACGGTTCGGTGAAGTGCGTGCACGTTGTGGCCCGCGCCGTAAGAGATGAAGCGGGCAAGGTCGAGTACGTCGGCGCCGTCATGGATATCTCAGCGGCCAAGCGGGCGGAACAGGAGCTGCGCCAGGCACAGGCGGAACTCGCTCACGTCACGCGCGTCACGACGTTGGGCGAGCTGACGGCCTCTATCGCCCACGAGGTCAACCAGCCCATCACCGGGGTGGTCACCAGCGCCGAGGCCGCCTTGCGCTGGCTCGCGGCTGAACCGCCCAATCTGGACGAGGTTCGCGAGATCCTGGGCCGTATCGTCAAGGACGGCGGGCGGGCCAGCGATGTCATCCACCGGATCCGGGCCCTCATCAAGAAGGCGCCCCCGCGTATGGCTCCGCTGGACATCAATGAGGCCGTCCTCGATGTCATTGCCCTAACCCGAAGCGAATTGCTGAAGCATAACGTCTCGCTGCAGACCGAGCTCGCCGCGAGCTTGCCGCTGATCGAAGGCGACCGCATCCAGCTGCAGCAGGTCATTCTCAACCTGATCCTGAATGCGGTCGAAGCCATGGGTGACGTCGACGAGAACACGCGAGAATTGCATATCTGCACTGGGAGGGAGGCCTCGAACAACGTGCTCGTCACTGTGCGGGATTTCGGCCCCGGGCTGGACCCGCGGAGTGCGGACCACCTCTTCGAGGCGTTCTACACGACCAAGCCCGACGGCTTGGGCATGGGCCTGCCAATCTGCCGTTCGATCATCGAGGCTCACGGAGGACGGTTATGGGTTACCGCCAATGATCCTCGGGGTTCCGTTTTTCAGTTCACCCTCGCTCTTGAACGGGATGACGTCGTTCCCACCGAGCACGCCGGTCCAATGCCCGTGGTGTGAGCTCGCAGCTCCAGAGGGCGAAGGATCCGTTCTCGGCAACGCAGATGCGCCTTGTTCTGATCGCCTGCCGCTCGGAACGTCGATTTCGTTAAACTCTGGTCGTGTCGTCATTGAGTTTGTCGCTCTGGACGAGACCAGTTGCGTGAGAAGCTTTGCGTGCAACGTGATACGGACGTACAGGTGCGCAGCGTGGAATCCGTCGCATGAAGAAAAGCCGCGCCGCTGAACAAGGAATTCGGGATAGGAAAGACCGCGCTCCCGTTAGGGAGCGGGTAAGGAGCGCGGCCAAGTCTAGGATGAAGTTTTGACGGGCACTTCACTTGTCAAGATAATCAGAGAGAAACGTATCAGACCATTACACGGAGGTTGATCCGCACGGTACGTTCGATTGACCGAAGCATACTTAAGTATGGGCGTCCTCCACGTTGCGCTGAAGAGAAAGCCTCAACCTAGTCCACCATAGCGGCGCGATGGATGCCCGCCTCGTAAGGAAATCGCGCTAAACACACTGAATCGTAAGCCTGCTGTTCGAGCCGGCCGCTGACAAAGCAGGAAAATAACGAAACATCTATTTTCGAAGGGGAAATGCGCAGAAATGTGCTGGCGATCCCGGGAAGACTCGAACTTCCGACCTACGGTTTAGGAAACCGGCTTCCATGAAGCGATTTCAACGGTTTATCATAATCGTGTTGCCGCTATGTTGCATCGAAACTTCGTCTAATCAATGCTCTTGCTGACCCATCTACGACAGCCAATCCCCTTCCACCGCACCTACGCGTAAGAGATCGTCAGGCTCAGTCTTCGCACATGGCATGGATGCGCGCCGGCTAGGGTGCGCATCGCAACCTCCGAGACAACTCGGTCAACGAATTAATCCGAGGTCAAAATTTTTCGCTTGTTGGACGACGGCGTTACGATCGTAGTCGTTTATTTGGTCAATCAGGTCATTGGTATATATTCGCGAGGTCGGAACGGGCTTGGCTATCTGTCCTCCTGCCAGCAGAAAATCGCTCAAATTTTTCCAATCGTCTTCGAGGAAGAGTCCGTTCTTGCCGTTGGTTTTAGGGCTCGTCCAACTGGGGCTCCGCAGCTGGAGGATCTTTAGTCCTTCGGCAAGCGCCTTCTGAGGATCAGCCTCCTTCGAACGGCTCTCCGGATACACTTTCCAGGTGATGTAAACCGCCGCTGCTGGGTTAGCGCGGGTAAAATCGACCGCCTTCGACACTGCTCGTGCAAATCCGATCAGCATTTTCGGATTATTTTTAATGGTGTCATTTTTTGCAAGGAGCGAGAGATCCGGCAGCGCTTCAAACTTTTCACCGACATCAAGATCCCTCAGCGGGACGCCGGCGAGCTCAAATCGAGCGTTGGCAACATCCCAAAACGCGACCGCATCGACAACCTTTTGTCGAATGGCAGTCGCAGCTTGGGAGCCAGACCCGATCGGAATAAACGTGACGTCCTTGTCTGGATCTAACCCGGCTGAACGCACATAAGCCTTGCCGTAAGTGAGCCCCCCGCTTCCAAACGAAGGGACGCCGATCTTCTTTCCCCGAAGCTCCGCGATCGTCTTGATGTTGCTGCCTTCCGGCACGGATATCGTCCAGATATTGTTATAAGCAAAACAGTAGTAGTAGCGAACGTCCAAGGACGCCGCCACATTCTCTTGCATGCTGATCACGGCTTGCGAAGGACTGGCTACGCCAATATTCGCGTTGCCAGAGCCGACTTGAATGGCGATTTCATTTGACCCGCCTACATTAAGCAGATCGACATCGAGCCCCTCTTGGCTGAAATAGCCCAGATACTTTGCGACGATGAAAGGCGCCTGCGACTCATCCATGTTTCGTATGCCGATCAAAGCCTGGACTTTTTCGGCGGCGAGCACGGGCTCAGAGTGCACGCCAAACGAAACCACTAAGGCAAGAAGAAACAGTCGAAGCTTGCTCATGCGCGCCTCCTGACGAAGATACGGCCAAAGCCGGTATCAACTCCCAATAACGGGTTGCTTTACTCGAATACGAACAACAAACCTGAACTGTGTTGACTCGATAGTCAACATTTGTTGACCATATAGTCAACATTAAATATGGTTACGAATTATTTCGTCGGTCAACATGTTCCCTGGTGCGCTCGGCCGGCCCATACTTCGTCGTACGCTTTGGCAGAGTCCGAAAATGTCGGTTTGTGGCCGGGAGCTCTCCAGGGTGCGCGCTGCGCTACGGAAAACAGACGATGGATGAGATTCAAAGCTTCTGTACGTTGTGCGGCTCGCAATGCGGAACGATCAATGTGGTCGCGGACGACCGGCTGGTCGCTGTGCGAAACGATCCCAGCCATCCCACCGGACACGCCGTTTGTCCGAAAGGAAGAGCTGGTCCGGAAATTGTGGCCGCGAACAATCGGATCCTTTATCCGATGCGCCGCACACGGCCTAAGACAGATCCTGATCCGGGGTGGGTACGTATTTCCTGGGACGAGGCGCTCGATCTGTGTGCCGGAAAGTTGCTCGATATCCGGGAACGCTACGGGGCCGAAGGCGTCGCCTTTGCTGTAACGACGAAAAGCGGAACCGGTATTGCTGACAGCATCGAATGGATCGATCGATTCGTCCGCTTATTCGGAAGCCCGAACATCGCGAGCTCCACTGACGTTTGCAACTGGCATCGGGACGTCGCGCATCGGTTCACGTTCGGCGTCGGCATGCCGGCCGCCGACTATGCACATGCAGGGCTCATCATTCTTTGGGGGCACAATCCGACCAGCACTTGGCTCGCTCAAGCGGACGCGATCGCGCGTGGCCGTGCGAATGGTGCAGCCATGATCGTCGTCGATCCGCGAGCCACACCTCTCGCTGCCGATGCTGACGTTTGGCTTCAGGTTCGGCCAGGGACCGACGCGGCTTTAGCGCTAGGAATTTCCAATCTCCTGATCCTGGAGGGAGGAGCCGACCTGGAGTTTCTGAGGCAATGGACCAATGCGCCGATGCTTGTGCGCGAGTCCGACGGACTGTTTCTAAGAGCGCAGGATCTACCAAATTACAAAGATGAGAAGACGACGCAGCAATTTGTAGCGTGGGACGTCCAGACCGATAAACCTTACGTCTATGACACGACTCGGCTGCTCGACGTCGAGGCTGCTCGCCGATTGGCTTTAGCCGGGCGGTATGAAGTTCCGGGTCCTCATGGTGAAGCGATCGCGTGCAGGCCTGCTTTTGATCACTTCCGGCGAGCCTGTGCCAATTGGACGCCCGAACGGGTCGAGCAGGTCACCGGGGTCCCGCGCGAAAAGCTGAAAGCCGCGGCATCGTTCATGGCGAGCCATAGTAAAATTGCCTACCACTCTTGGACAGGTATTGGTCAGGGCAGCAACGCTACTCAAACTGAGCGCGCAGTCGCCACGCTCTATGCTCTACGCGGATGCTTCGATGAGATCGGCGGCAACCGCATCTATGGCAAGCAGCCGGTGAACAAGGTCGACTCCACTGCTCTCCTCGCTGAGACGCAATCTGCCAAGACTCTCGGACGCGACATCCGTCCGCTCGGACCTGCGGCCGAGGGGCGCGTGAAGCCGCTGGACGTGTACCGCGCCATCGTGACGAGCGATCCTTACCCGATCCGCGCGTTAGTGGGTTTCGGATCCAACCATCTGCTCACGCAGGGAGACACCGACGAAATTCGCCGGGGATTGGAAGCCGTAGAATTCTATGTCCACAGCGACATCGTCGAGACCCCAGTTGCTCGTTATGCCGACGTTTTGCTGCCCACGAGCACTCCTTGGGAGCGGGAAGGTCTACGATTCGGCTTTAACATTAGTGAAACCGCTCAAAATTTAGTTCAGTTGCGCCCAGCCGTCGTGACGCCGCGGGGAGAAGCGCGCTCCGATCTGGAGATCGTATTTGCCCTCGCTAAACGCCTGGGCATCGGAGACAAATTCTTCGATGGCGACATAGACGCTGGGTGGAACTACATGCTGGCGCCTCTCGGGATCACCGTCGAAGACCTGCGAGCGAATGACGGCCAAATTGTTCGTCCAATTGAACATACCACGCGCAAATACACGCACGTGGATACCGAAGGCCACGTGGTTGGCTTCCAAACCGAAACAGGACGAGTCGAGTTTTATTCGGAACTTCTGTTTCGTAATCGCCAATCTCCTGTACCGATCCACGTAGATGAGGACGTCAATCGCTCGCTCTACCCGTTTACGCTGATTAGCATGAAGAACGGCGTCTACTGCCATAGTCAGCACCGCGGGATCGCCTCGCTAAGGCGGCGTGCCAGCCGACCAACGATCCGATTGCATGGCAATGCAGCGCGCCTGAAGAACATCGGCGACGGGCAAACTGTCGAAGTCGAAAGCCGCTATGGGCTGACGCGTTTCGTAGCCGAGATTGACAATACTCTTGCATCCGACGTCCTGGCCGCCGAATTCGGATGGTGGGAGGCCTGTGAACCGCTCGGCAAGCAGGCCTACCCGCTATCAGGGGCGGCCAGTTCCAATTTTAATGCCCTCGTGTCTGCCGAGCGACGCGATCCGGTCAGCGGCTCTGTTAATCATCGTGCGGTCGCCTGCAACGTCAGGTGTGTCGATGATCTGGAGAGCCGCTCGTGGCGGGGGTTTCGGCGTTTCAACGTGTCGCATCTGCATCGGGAATCGGACCTGGCCCTTGCTGTTTCGCTGTCACCTCGGGAAGGCGACGCGCTGCCTGAATACGAACCCGGACAGTACCTTCGTATGAGGCTAACGCATCCCGACACCGGAGAACTGCTGACGCGAGCTTATTCATTGACCGGAGCGGCTCGTGTCAAAAATCGCTCGGAATACACAATCTGCGTGGGCCGCTCTTTGGCCGCCGCTGAGCCCGGCGTCTCGCTCTCGTGTCTCATACATGAGACCCTGAAGATCGGGGATACGGTCGAGGTCGAGGCTCCAAGTGGCGCTTTTACGATGCCGACGGCGTCTTCCGTCCCACTGGTCCTGATCGCAACTGGGATCGGCATTACCCCGTTTATGAGTCTTCTCAATTCCCTCGGCAATGGCGATGAAATGCCTTTCGTGACCTTGCTGTACGGCAACAGAAACGGCTCGGAGCACGCGTTCAAGAGCCAGCTTCGCGTCCTTGAAAAACGTTGGCCGCGACTGACCGTCAGAAACTTTTATAGCCAGCCCCGCGCTTCGGACATCTTGGGAAGCGACTATCATGTCACCGGTCGCCTTGATGCCGCTCACATCGACCCTTTACTGATCGCGAAACGCGCACGCTTCTATCTATGCGGATCGGATGCAATGGTCGCCTCGATGGTCAAGAGCTTGGTATCGCTCGGGGTACCAAAATTCGACATCTATAACGAAGTCTTCATCTCACCGACGAACACGCTTGATGACAGCCTGCACTCCTGTTCGGTCTTATTCAAGCGATCCGGCGTTTCTTTCCAATGGTCTCCGAAAGACGGGACACTGCTCGAATGCGCCGAGCGCTTGGGCGTACGCGCCCCTAGCGGCTGTCGGGTCGGACAGTGCGAGAGCTGCGCTGTGCAAGTTCTACGTGGAAGCACAAAGCAACTTTCTGGTGCGATACCGGAAGATTCTGACACGGTGTTCACATGCCGAGGGATTCCGCTAAGCGATCTCGTTCTCGATCTCTAGGGAGTATGCTCGCGGTACGCGAGACTAACGCGCAGCCTTCTGAGACGGCGCCATGCGAAGCACGCCAGTAACCCGGGCGTCGGGACGGAGCACGGCGGCGGCTGAACTATATTCGTCCTCTTTGTTTCTCTGAATTCGTACGCGTGGATTAATCTCGCGATACGGCCGGGCGGCGCAAGCAGTCGTTGATCGCTTCACTCAGGCTCTCGTTTGGAACCGCGATCACGGTGATATTACGGAAACCGCCGGCGCGAATTCACGAAGACAACCGAAAATCAGCCGCAGCTTCCACAAGATCGCCGGCTTCCGACGAATTTGACAGAAGCTAGGCTACGAACCGCTCAGAAATGCAGATCGCCGAACAATGGGTCCCAATCAAAACGCCTCGGCACCGTGTCCGAGGGCGGGTAGCCTCCCTCCTCGAAGCCAGCCACCCAAGCGACCCGGCATCGCCGGATCAAGTCGGTGACGATATGTAAGACCTTGTAACGATCAAAGTAGTCCACTCTATTCAACATATGACGTGGCCACAGTGTCATAATTATTCGGCTATTGAAGCTTCGAGAGCACTTCTTTCTTCGCGGCATCAACGATAGCCGCCCGATCATATTGGTTGATCGAGTCGATAAAATCGTTGGTGATGACGCGATCCACTTGCACGGCAGCCGGGATGACCTTTTGATCGGCGAAGAACTGGATCAAGCGTTCCCAATCACTTTTCACCATGAGGCCATGCTTGTCGCCGATCTTTTTCGAATTCCAAATGCCGAGCCTCGCCTGATTGACAACCACACCCTCTTCAAGCGCGGCTTTCGGATCCGGATTCTTGGATTTCGATTCCGGATATGCCTTCCACGTAATCAGCACAGCGGCCTCGGGATTGGCCATCGAATAGTCGTAGCCCTTTGCGACGGCCCGAGCGATGCCCGTCAGCATTTTCGGATTCTTGGCGATTGTCTCGTTTCGCGCCAGCAACGCAACGTCAGGCAGCGATCGCAGGTTCTCGGCGACGGGAAGCTCCCGTAGCGACAATCCTGAGAATTTGAACTTTGCGATAGCAGCATCCCAGTACACAACACCGTCGACCATCTTGCGCTGAACTGATGTCACGGCCTGCGCACCGACACCGATCGACAAAAACGAAATATCTGTATCCGGATTCAAGCCCGCAGCTTGTGCAAAGGCACGACCGAAGGTTGTCCCCGCGCTTCCCATGGACTGAACACCGAGCTTCTTTCCCTTCAACTCGGCGATGCTCTTGATCGGACTATCGGGCAACACACCCACAGACCAAATGTTGGAATAATACAAGCCGTAGAAGTAACGGATATCGAGCTTTCCGGACTGAACACCGACAAGTGCTTCACCGGGCGAGGCGGCCCCGACCTCGGCATTCCCTGAAGTAACTTGAATGGCCGACTCGTTTGATCCCCCTACTGCGATAAGAGTTACATCGTAACCTTCGTCGGCAAAGTACCCTTTCTCTTTCGCAACGACGAATGGGGAGAAAGCTTCATCAATGTTTCGGACGGGAATTAATACGCGAACTTTCTCGAGTGCGTTCGCGGCGCTGAAGTCACACACAACAGCAACAAGGATCGCCGATGAAAGAACTAGGCGACGCAGGCAACAGCTAATCGGCATATCCGACTCCTTTTAGGATCGCTTAAGTCATCACCGGCGCTTCGCTACGACGGATCCAGAAAATGTAACGGCGGGCCGCGTAGCGCATGAGACCGTGCATCACCAAACCGATAACCGAGAGGATAATCAAAACTGCGAAGACCCCCGGAACATCCATGCTGAAGTTCAGTGTTATGACGAGATACCCTAGGCCAACCTGGGCACCGACAAATTCACCCACGATAGCTCCAATGACTGCCAGCACTGCGGCAATCTCCAGTCCGGCGAAGATGAGAACCAACGCGGACGGAATTCTCAATCGAACGAGAATCTGCCATTTCGTCGCTCCGAAGGCCTTCATCATCTCCAACTGGTCTTTATCGGTTGAATGAAAGCCGGCGATGACGCTGACGAGAATAGGAAAGAAGCAAATGAGAGCCGTGATGACGACCTTCGAAGTCAATCCATAGCCGAACCAGATGATGAAGAGCGGCGCGATCGCAATTTTAGGCAGAGTTTGAAGAGCAACCAAATAGGGGTAAACGAGTCGCTCAAAGGCTGGGATCAACGAGATCATTGCGCCAACGACGAGGCCGGCAATACAACCAAGCACAAATCCGAGCAAGACTTCGAAAAGCGTCGCCCAAAGATGAGGCCAGATCGTTCCGCTTGCAAACAACGAGTAGAGGCGAAGAACCGTCGAGCTAGGTGTCGGCAGGACAATGGGTGAAATCTCAAACAGACGACATGATCCTTCCCAAACGGCTAAGAATGCGATTGCAAGGATAATCGATTGCAGTCGGTTTTTGCTTGAAGAGGTCTTGCTCATAGCGATGTCGCCGTCATTGATTGCGCGCCAAAGATCGTACGGATGTGATGGCAGATCTCACCGAAGCGTGGCGTACCCATTGTTTGAAGGCTACGGGGACGCCCTACATCGACATCGATGACTTCCGATATTCTTCCCGGCCGTGGAGACATAACCACGACGCGATCGCCAAGAAGAACAGCTTCTGGAATGCTGTGGGTGATGAAGACGACGGTCTTCTTCTCTTCCGACCACACTCGCATCAGTTCCATGTTCATGGCTTCGCGGGTCATCGCATCAAGCGCGCCAAACGGTTCATCCATGAGCAAGATGCGCGGCTCACGCATCAAGGCACGGCAAATCGAAGCACGCTGCTGCATGCCGCCTGACAATTCAAACGGGTATTTCTCAGCAAAGTCCTGCAACCCCATGAAGGACAAGAGCCCTCGAGCGCGCGTAACGACGGCTTCAGATTTATCGTTTCGGAGTCTGGCGGGGAGCAGGACGTTCTCAAGCACTGTGTTCCAGGGCAGCAACGTCGCCTGCTGAAAGACAACCCCAACGTCGGGACGTGGCTCGGTAATCTGAGAGCCCGCGCACTCCGCCACTCCCGATGTCGCTCGTTCCAACCCCGCCAAGATGCGCAGCAGCGTCGTTTTGCCACAGCCGCTGGGACCTACGACTGAAATGAATTCGCCCTCGCGGATGTCGAGATTCACATTCGTCAGTGCGTTTACTGTTTCGCCCGAGCGCGTATTGAATCGCTTTTCCAGATTAGCAATTCTGATCATCGTCGGTTTTCCGGAAACATCGACAACGCGTTCACCATCCCTGTTTTTCAGCTGAGCGCTTGAAGCAATCATCCCTAAATCCATTTTGCCTTAATCTATCGCGTCACATACGCGGAGACTTGGTCTCTGTTGACTAGAGAGTTAACTGGGATTTTTAGGATTTGTCTAGCTGCAAATATTTTTTGCTGCAAAGCATTCAGGCAATGCGCGGGGCCAATTGCCTAATTGTTGTTGTTTGATCGCGCTCGAAGTCAACCAAACGAAATGGGGGCCAACGGCTTTACCGTCGGCCCCCATCTAACCAGTTGGTCTTCAACCACAAAAACGGACGTTATCGGAACGGATCGCAGCGCTCGTAACCGCGTGCACTGCACTCGATTTGTGCTGTATGCACAGTCGATTTTTTCAGGATTCGACTTTGCGGCGTTCGCGGATGTCGGCCTGAGCAGATTTCGTTTCAGTTTTTTGGCGCAACATATCTTCTGGATCGAACACGCAAAACTGCAGAACAACGTTCGTCACGTGCCGAACCCATTCTTGACGCGAGCTGACGGAACTCAGGTCTCGTCCGAGAGCTATTTCCAGAGTGTATTGGTTTGACAGGTAGTGATAGCAAAGCGACGACAGCGTGAGATAAACCAGCGTCGGGTCGAGATTCGCCCGAAATATTTTATCTTTGCTTCCACGATCGAGAATGAAGCTCAGGGTTTCGACAAGCGGATTGTACAGATCCCGAATCCGCTTCGACTTCCGAATATACTTGCCGCGATGTTTGTTTTCCTCATTCAGCAAACGAATGAGATTTGGATTGCTTTCCAGCGCGAGAAAGGTGTGCTCGATCAGCTGCTCCATCGCGAAGATCGGATCGCTGGCGCGGATGGATAGATCTCGCTGCTGATCGCGAAATGCCTCGTACATCTTTTCAAGCGAGGCGACGAAAAGCCCCTCCTTCGACTTGAAATAGTAGTACAGCATGTTCTTGCTGAGACTACATCGCTCCGCGATCCTATCAACGCGCGCGCCTTCGAATCCGATACGACCGAATTCCTCCATCGCGAGTTTTAGAATCTTTTCCCGAACACGAGCTGGATCGCTGCTTCGACGCGCCAAGACGGACTCCCTTATCTCAGATGGCCAAATGAGGGTTCCTCCGTGTCCCAGGGCAAGTGCCTCTCTGGACGCGGGCGGGTCCCCACCCGACACCAGAGAGAGCGTAAACGCCTGCGAAAATCAAATAAAAATGCTCAAATCGGCGAAGCTCCCGCACTTGCGTTCTCCGCCAACTGCCAGATTCGCGGTGGCGATAGAGGCAACTCCATGGGCTGCACATTGAGGTGAGAGAGCGCGTCTGCGATGGCGTTTGCCATTAAGCCCCCCACAGGAATGAGCCCGCCCTCTCCCGCCCCCTTAGCTCCCAATGGGTTATTTGGGCAAGGCTTCAATTCAACCGTGATCGAGTCGATCTTTGGAAAATCCGAAGCCGTCGGCATCAGGTAATCGGCGAAAGAACCTGTAAGAAGCTGCCCCTCATCATCATAAACGAGATGTTCGAGAAACGCGCCGCCGAGACCTTGAACGATCGATCCGATGGCCTGTCCATGCAAGGTCAGGGGATTGATCATGCGTCCCACGTCTTCCACCGACATGTAGTCCAAGACCTTGACATGGCCGGTGCCAGGATCAACCGCGACGTGCGCGGCCTGGCTGCCATAAGCCCACGTATATTTCTTATTGAAGAATTCGGCTTCAACCTCCAGCGGCTCTGTCGAAAGCTCTCCGAACGGAATGCTGGATTGCCGGAACGTAGCCCGCTCTTCACCCAGCGAGACTTCGCTTGGAGTGCACCCAAAGTGAGCGGCTGCCTTCTCACGGATGAGACCCTTCAACTTCTCAGCACCGACGAGGATTGCAGATCCTCCCATGACGGTCGAACGTGAATGATAAGCTCCGTAACCATCCTTCACATAGCTCGTAGACCCATGAAGAATTGAAATTTTGTCGTATGAGAACTCCATGGCATCCGCAGCAATCTGCGCCATGATGGTTTCCAGCCCCTGCCCGACTGAAGATGATCCCATGTAGACCGTCAGCAATCCGCCAGGTTCCAGGACCAATCGGACTTCTTCTTTTGGGCCCGCTGCACCTCCCTCGATAAAGCTTCCGACAGCGAGGCCATGGTAGTATCCGTCGATGAGTTGCCCGCGAAGTTTGGATTTTTCCTCCCAGTTAAACTCCTGCAAGCAGCGGTCGAAAACTGCGTGATAATCACCGCTGTCGAGCTCTGTCGAACTGTCATAGGGCGTAATTGAAGCAAGCGGATACGGCATCTGAGCGTCGGCCACCAAATTTTGACGGCGTATTTCCACGCGGTCGATCTTCAGGTCTTGAGCCGCCAGATCAATCATTCGCTCGCGAATGAAATCTGTTTCATAACGTCCGGGCCCCCGATACGTCCCACTGGGCGTCTTATTTGTGGTCAGCATCGAGCTCTTGATATCAATGTGCTCGAAGCAATATGGACCACTCATGTACTGCGCGACATTGCGCGGCCCGACCGAACCGTTCGTCCGGACATATGCTCCTGTATCGCACCACGCCTGCCCTCGCAGTCCGATGAACTTGCCGTCACGTGTTGCTGCGAACTCGACCTCACACTCGACATCGCGGGCATGATTGGCGCTCATCATGTGCTCGCGCCGATCTTCAACCCATTTAACGGGCCGACCAACGATCTTGGCGGCGGCTGGGATGAGGAAGTCTTCCGGATAGAATTCTCCGCGAGACCCAAAACCGCCGCCGACATCCACCTCAATCAGGTCGACCGCCTCCAGTTCGAGACCCATTTGGGCTGCGAGAGTACGGCGATTATACCACGCCGTCTTTGCCGCGCCCCAGACAGTCAATTTTCCAGCCGCACTGTCCCACTCGGCCACAAAGCCACGTGGCTCCATGAACATCGCGGCGTGCCGCTGCACTTTAAACCTCTCGCGCCGAACGTAATCGGCGGTCTTGAAGGCTTCGTCCGCGTTGCCGCGGAAAGCCGTCCAGGTGATGGCGACGTTCGAACCATGCTCCTCGAACAGTAATGATTTCTTCGCCTCGGCATGAGCGCGATTGGCAACGGGGGCCAGCGGCTCAATGTCCAAGTCTATGAACTCGAGTGCATCCTCTGCAATGGCCTGGCTTTCAGCAATAACCACAGCAACCGGCTCTCCGACGTAGCGAACCTTGCCATCGGCGACCACAGGCTGGTGAAAGGTCTCCAACTGCGGCAAGGGCTGCAACCTCAATGGAATCCGCGGCACCACGTCTCCGAAATCTTTCGCCGTCAGGACAGCATGAACGCCCTTGAGCGCCAGCGCAGCCTGGGTATCTATCGACTTGATCGCTCCGTGAGCGGTGGAGCTTCGCAAAATCACCGCGTAGAGCTGGTTCGGCCTATTGACGTCAGCAACGTAAGTTCCGGCGCCCCGGACCAGACGGAGATCCTCAACGCGCTCCATGGGACGGCCGATATAGGAATTCGATACTTTCATCACTTGCCGCCCTCATTCCTGTATGAACTGCGCGCCTCCAAGACGGCCTCGACGATCGGGATATATCCTGAGCACCGACAGAGATTGCCCGAAAGAACATCGCGAATGCGGTCTTCGTCGGCATCCGGTTCGTGGCTGAGCAGAGCGTGTGCCGTGGTGATGAACCCCGGCGTGCAAAACCCGCATTGCAGAGCATGATGCTTGCGAAATGCAGCCTGCAGCGGCGTCAGCTCGTCACCGGAAAGTCCCTCTACGGTGACCACTTCCTCATTTTGCGCTTGAACGGCCAACATCAAACACGAGCGTACAGCTTCACCATTGACCAAGACGGTGCACGCTCCGCACACACCGTGCTCGCATGCGAGATGCGTTCCCGTTTGTCCGAGGTTGTTCCGGAGGCAGTCTGCGAGCGTCGTGCGCGGCTCGACATCGGCTTTTACCGAGCTGCCGTTGAGATCGAATTCGATTTGCATAACCAACTCCTAAATCAACGTTTTCTTCAGGCCGCGCGCAAGAAGGGTCGAGACAAGGGCCGCCCGATAGGCGCTTGGCGCATGAATATCTGATGGTGGATCCACCGTTTGCCTGGCCTTCGCAGCGGCGGCGGCAATCACCTTCTCGCTCGGAACATTTCCGTTCAGCAGATCCTCGACTTCGGTCAACCGGATTGGCCGGTCCGCTATGCCGATGGCCCCCACATGGGCGCCAGCGATCTGTTGCTTTTCATCGAGATCGTAATAAAGGGCGACTCCCGCCATCGCGAAATCGCCCTTCCTTCGCGCGAACTCCAGAAATGCCCACTTTCGTTTTGAATTCCACGCGGGAAGATGGATTTCCGTCAAAATCTCATCTGGTTCGAGCGTCGTTTGAAGCGGACCTACGAAGAAATCGGCAGCTTCTTCAGTTCGTGTGCCCGAGGGCCCGACAATGGTCATGCGCGCCTCGCAGGTGAGCGCGATTCCCGGCATTTCTGCTGAGGGGTCCGCATGCGCGACAGACCCGCCGACCGTTCCTCGATTGCGAACCTGATAATGCGCAACGTGCTTGATCGCCTCCGCAAGCAGGGGATGACTGACAGCGAGCCGCTTGTCTGCCTCGATATCGCACCAGCGCACTTTTGCACCCAATCGAACCCCATCTTCACCGATGGCAATCGCGTCCAGGTTTTTGAGATATTTGAGATCGACCAGGAGGTCCGGCGATGCGAGACGGTAGGCCAACATCGGCATCAGGCTTTGTCCGCCGGAAATGACCTTGGCATCTCCATTTCTCGACGCGAGCAGCTTGACCGCCTCATCGACTGAAGTGGGCGCTGCGTATTCCAGAACCGGAGGCTTCATTGGGCCCCCCAGCAATAAACAACCATCGGCTTACGGCCTCCTCAGAAGTGATACACCCGCGCCTTACCAAGCTGACGGCTGTAGTGACCAGGCAATTTCGGGATCACTATATGGATTGTTGACTATTCGGTCAACACATGGCTAGCCTATGTAAAATCGCATGACATCATAGAAACGGGAATTTGCAATGCACAACAATACGCCAGTTATTGCCATCGAAGAGCACTATTGGGATCCCGAGCTGGCGAAGTATTTTCCCAGTGGCGAAAACAAGTCTCACGTCCAGGATTTATTGACCGAAATCGGCGATGTTCGACTGCGCGCGATGGATGACGCCGGAATTGATGTCCAGGTGCTCTCCCACGGTGCACCAGCTGCACAAAAATTGCCGGCAGAACTGGCTGTCGACTTGACGAAGCGAACGAACGATCGTCTCGCCGAGGCGTGCGCCAAGTATCCATCTCGCTTTGCAGCATTTGCGGCGCTTCCAACCCCAGTTCCGGAACAGGCGGCTTTAGAGCTTGAACGATGCGTCAAGGATCTTGGCTTCAAGGGCGCAATGATTCATGGCCTGACAAACGGCCTGTTCATTGACGACAAGCGGTTCTGGCCGATCTTTGAGGTGGCCGAAAAGCTTGACGTTCCAATTTACTTGCACCCGTCGGTTCCAAATTCAGAGGTGACCAAACTCTACTACGACGATTACGCGGCTGAATTTCCGACTGTCATCCGGCCGGCTTGGGGATTTACGGTCGAGACAGCAACCGTCGCTATCCGTCTTATTTTGAGCAGAGCGCTCGAGAAGTACTCGAAACTCCAGATCATCCTTGGGCACCTTGGAGAAACGCTTCCGTTCTTGTTGTGGCGCATCAACCAATCGCTTGCTCGCCCGGGCCAAAAGCCTCTCGATTTCCGCAAGCTGTTTTGTGAACATTTTCACGTTACGACGAGCGGCTTTTTTTCGACTCCGGCGCTCATGTGCACCATGCTTGAGCTTGGCATCGACCGCATCATGTTTGCCGTCGACTACCCTTACGTCGTGAACCAAGACGGAATGGATTGGATCGAGCAACTTCAACTATCGCCGGACGACAAACGTAAACTCGTCGGGGACAACGCACGCAAACTTCTGAAGCTGTGAGTTTAGAATGACCGTGCTGCCGACGATACCGACCGAACTATCGGACCTTATGGCGAAGGTTGGCCCGATTTGGGCCTCCGATACCAAAGGCCATATTCAATTGATGATCGACAAATTCACCGATGTTTTAAAGTGGTCACCAAAGGACAACATCGCTGTCGAGTCCATCTCTTATGGAAAGCATGAGAGACAGCAATTTGAGCTTTTCACCCCCTTGAGGGGACCTCTCAGCCGAAGGCCTGCTCTCATTTTCGTGCACGGAGGAGCCTTCACCGAAGGCAGTCGGCATCGCAGCACCGAAATCTACGCCAACGTGCTGTATTACTTTGCACGGCACGGCGTCGTCGGCGTCAATCTCGGCTATCGTCTCGCGCCAGAGGCTCAGTACCCGGAAGCAACCTTTGATATCGCGAAAGCGGTGGGTTGGGTCCGAGCTAACGCCGACCGGCTTAACGTCGATCCGAAGCGGATATTTCTCATGGGCCACTCTGCGGGCGGTGCTCATGTCGGGAGCTACGCCTACGACAAGAAGCTCCAGCCCGCGGGCGGTCATGGTCTTGCCGGCGTTCTGATCGTCAGCGGGAGGGTTCGCGCTGACGCGCGAGACGATAACCCGAACGCGAAGCGCGTCATGGCCTACTATGGCCCGGATACATCCGCTTACGATGATCTATCCCCGGTATCGCACGTAGATGCCCAGAGCCCACCCACGTTCGTGGCCTGCGCCGAATTTGAAAATCCTCTGATCGACGTTTACTGCTTCGAACTTGCCCATCGCTTGGCCGCCACAAAGGGACGCGCTCCACCGTTCGTGTGGATGAAGAGGCATAATCACACATCGATTATCGCCCACTTCAACACCGCAGAGGACAAGCTAGGTCGTGCCTGCCTTCAATTTATACAGGAAACGCCGCCAGCTTAGGCTCATTCACTCAGCGTCAGGCAAGCCTGACGCCAGTGAACTTCGGCTGCGTATACTCCTCGAGCGCATATGGCAGTCCTTCACGGCCCACGCCTGACCTGCCGACGCCTCCAAATGGATAGTTGTCGAGGCGGAAACGGCTGGCTTCGTTGATCCAGACGGAGCCCGCTCTGAGATCCTCCGAAACACGCATCGCCGAAGCAAGGCTCGTCGTGAAACACGACGCCTGTAGTCCAAACTCACACTCGTTGGCGATCTGAATCGCATGGTCGAGGCTGTTGGCACGGATGACAACAACAACGGGGCCAAAGACCTCCTCACGGATCAAACGAGCCTCGGACGGAGGATCGACGACGATCGTTGGCGGAATCACGCAACCGGTGCTGTCCCCGGAGCTTATGATGCTGCAACCGAGTGCCCGCGCATCCTCCAGCATTGAGGTTATGCGGGCTGCAGCGCGCGCGTTTACAACCGGACCCAGATCGGTATCAGGCAGTCTCGGATCTCCCAATTTGAGCCGCTTGGATGCCTCGACAAAGCGATCGAGGAACCTATCGAAAATTGTCTTTTCAACGATGATCCGCTGGGTCGAAATACACTGCTGACCGCTTGCCTCGAAAGAGGATGGAATGAGGCGCGCGACGGCATCTTCGAGATTTGCATCCGCAGCTACGATATTTGCCGAGTTTCCTCCGAGTTCGCCCAGGAAGCGCTTCGCACCTGCAGCACGCGCCAGCGCGTCGCCCGCCGACGTTCCGCCCGTCAGCGTCACGACATCGACGTCGGGATGCGCTGCAAGCGCAAGCGCTTCCTCACGGTCCCCCGGAACGACGTGAATGAGCCCCTCTGGCAGGCCCGCTTGTACAAATGCCTTCGCTATGGCTTCCGCGATCTGCGTGCCTTCGAGGCTCGGCTTGATAATCACCGCGTTTCCAGTCACGAGCGCCGGCGCGACTTTCTGAACCAGCAAGTTGGATGGTGCATTGAACGGCGTAATTGCGGCCACCACCCCATAGGGCATCCGCCGCGTGAATCCGAACAGACCCTTGCCCGCTGGAACAGCATCGAGCGGAATGACCTCGCCGCCCAGGCTATGGATATGCTGCGCACAGGCTTGAATAAACGCAATGCTGCGTTTCACTTCCATTTCCGCCGCCCGGCGCGGCTTGCCGATGTGTGAGATCGTCATCGTCACCAGGCGCTCGAATTCACCTTCTAGGACCTTTGCTGCAGCGATAATCCAGGACGCACGCTCATGAGCAGATGCTTTGGCAGAGGCCAGGAAAGCCAATCGTGCTGATTTTGCCGCGCGCTCAACCACATCGCTTCCGCCCGCCTGCACTTCAAATGCGGTGACTTGGGTCCAAGGATCGACAACCGTGAAACGACCGTCCTTCGTTGCAGGGGCGCGCCCAGAACTCTCAGCCATCTTCATTCCTTTCTTCTTGCTCTCCGAGGCGCACGACCAGGCGCCCATCTCTGACTTAGAAGCTTGACATCATGTTGACCGTATAGTCAACATATAGATGACCTTGGATCGTGGAGTTTGCCTTGAGGATTGCAGTTATTGGATATGGAGCAATCGGACGATTTCTGATCTCGCAATTGGATTGTGAGCCGGACATCGAAACCTGTGCAGTGCTTTCATTGCCTCGGCCGGACACGTGCTCCAAGCCTGTAGTCGACAATGTCGATGAACTTCTCTCGGCACGGCCCGACCTGGTTGTGGAATGTGCCGGTCACGGCGCTTTACGAGTTTTCGGCGAGACTGTCCTGCGCCAAGGAACCGATCTGCTCGTCGTATCGGTCGGTGCGCTAGCCGATTCAGAATTGGAAACAGCACTGCGGGTCGCCAGCGCCACCGGGGGAGGCAAGCTACTGATTCCCGGTGGGGCCCTCGGGGGCATAGACGCATTAAGCGCGGCGCGCGAGGCAGGCCTTTCATCCGTCGACTACATCGGACGAAAGGCACCCGCCGCGTGGAAAGGAACGGCAGCCGAGAAGATCGTGCAGCTCGACCGCGTGACGGAGCCTCATACCTTCATCGATTGCGAAGCTCGGACGGCGGCTCTGACATTTCCGCAAAATGCGAACGTCGTGGCTGCCATCGCGCTGGCAGGCTTAGGCTTCGATAAAACCCGCGTCCGCCTCATCGTTGACCCGCAGGCTGAGGGCAACGTCCACTCCTACGTGGCCCGTGGCGAATTCGGCGAAATCTCCACCATCATTCGTTCGAAGACATTGGCGGCGAATCCGAAGACGTCGATCCTCGCTCCTTTTAGCCTGGTTCAAACCATCAAAAAGCGAAGCGGATTGATCCCCGCGTGATGCCGGGGATCGCATCATTGAGCTTCAACCCACTTGAACTACGCGTTCTGCCGAACGCGCACAGCAAAGATGCTGCCTCACTCACGCAACGCAAGGATCTCTGTCATGCCCATGACGATGAACGGAACCATTGAACTGGCGGCCCCCCGCGCAACGGTTTGGAACAAGCTCAACGATCCCGACACGCTCAAATCGTGTATCCCGGGCTGCGAACAGCTCAACCTCCTCTCCGAGCACGAATTCGAGGCCGTCGCCGTCAACCGGATCGGCCCCGTGAAAGCCAAGTTCAAGGGCCGCGTGACCTTGTCGGATATCGCGCCGCTGGAAGGCTATAAGATTTCCGGCACCGGGGATGGCGGCATCGCAGGTTTCGCCAAAGGCGCGGCCTCGGTTCGCCTGGCCGACCATGGCGAAAACACCCTGCTCTCCTATGAGGTCGAAACTCAGATCGGCGGGAAGCTGGCTCAACTCGGACAGCGTCTCATCGACGGCACAGCGAAGAAACTAGCCGATCAGTTCTTCGAAAGATTTGCCGAAGCCGTCAAACAGGCCGCCTGATCATTGCCTGTTCCGAGCTATACGAAATCCAGGTTGACCAGTCGCTCGAAGCTCAACATTTCATCCCATTGCTGTTGAGACATGAGCTCCCGCTCCACCACAACGAGTTGGTGGAGCGACTTTCCTTCCAAATAGCTGGTACGGGCGATCTCGGCACACACGCGATAGCCGAACAAGGGCTTCAGTGCTGTGACAATCCCAAGGGAATTCAGAAGCATATTTCGAGTATGCTCCTCGTTAGCGGTTATTCCGACGATGCAGCGATCGCGTAGGCTCGTCATCGCCCGTTCCATGGTCCGAATGGAAAAGAAGAGCGAAAAAGCGATCACCGGCTCCATCACATTGAGCTGCAACTGCCCTGCTGAGGCCGCGAGCGTAATGGTGGTATCGAGCCCGATAACCAGAAAACTCACTTGATTCACGACTTCCGGGATAACCGGATTGACCTTCCCGGGCATGATGGAAGATCCAGGCTGCAGTTGAGGCAAGTTTATTTCATTTAATCCGCATCGAGGCCCCGAGCTCAGCAATCGGATATCATTGCATATCTTTGTCAGTTTGCTGGCCGTTCGCTTCAGGGCCCCCGAGAGCTGGACATATGCGCCGGTATCCGATGTCGCTTCCACGAGGTCGCTCGCCAGCACGAACTCAATCCCCGTTAGATCGCTCAGGTGCTTCACCGCCAGCCGAGGATAACCACGCGCAGCGGTGACCGATGTCCCGATCGCGGTCGCTCCAAGATTGATCTCTCGAAGCAGCTTCTGAACTTCCCGTGTCCGATCGATTTCCTCTCCAATGGTTGTCCCCCAACCCCGAAACTCCGAGCCCAAGGACATCGGTACCGCGTCTTGAAGATGGGTCCGCCCCATCTTTACGACGCGTGCGAATTCCTTTCCCTTGTCGAAAAACGAGTCGCGCAGCTTCTCCAGAGCAGCGACATATCCCTCAAGCCGCAGGATCAGTGCCAGACGAAAGGCCGTGGGATACGTATCATTGGTCGACTGACCATAGTTCACGTGATCGTTCGGGCTGACATGCTGATAATCGCCCTTATCGCGGCCGAGCAATTCCAACGCGAGGTTCGCGATCACCTCGTTGGCGTTCATATTGGTTGAGGTTCCGGCCCCGCCTTGGACGAGATCAGTGATGAACTGATCGTTCATGGCTCCGGTGATCACTCGGTTGCAGGCCTCCAAGATCACCGCGGCAATATCCGGTGCCAAGACCCCAAGATCTCGGTTCGCCATCGCAGCGGCCTTCTTGACGTAGCCAAAAGCCTTCACAAAGGAAGGCTCATGATTCATCGGGACGCCGGTGATATCGAAGTTCTCAAAGCCTCGAAGGGTTTGGACGCCATAGTAGAGGTCGTTAGCAATCTCGCGCTGACCAAGAAAGTCGTGCTCGATGCGGCTCATGTGCGTCTCATCTTCTTAGCACCAGTCACACGATTGTTCTGACTTCCCAGACCGGCGGCAGGATCATCAGGAGGCCGAGAATATCTGCGGCTGCGATTGCAACCGCAGATCGCGCAATGATCTGCGATGTAGAGAGTACCATTTCGCCACGACATAAGGGACTCCCGCCCCGCATAACGCCGAGAGTGGAAGCCCTACAATCAGGCGCCTCGTCTATGCTCCGGTGAGGTGAGCATCACGACGCTTGTATAGCTCGTCGTCCGCATAACCCATTGTTTCGGGCTTTCCGCGGCCGAGCATCACCTGAAAATAGACCGGCTCCAGGCTGTTGTTCTCGTAGCCGTGAATGACGCCAGCCGGGCAGGAAATGCATTCCCATGGTCCGAGGCGCTTTTCAATTTTCCGACCATCCTCATCTTGCACGAAGACGTCGAGATGACCTTGTAGAACGAAGAAGACTTCTTCTACCTCATGCGTATGCGCTGCGTTCCCCTGTCCAGGCGGCACAAACATGATCGAGAGAGTGAAGTTTCCCGGAGGAATCGCAGAATTGTCTCCATGCTTGCCGGAACCGCCAGCGCCAATAAATCGGTGCTGTGCACGCTTGAAACCCTCGATCTTCGCATCTTCGAAAGCCGCCCAGTCGGCACGTCGATCGGCGTAACGAGCGACGTAGCGGGCCATGATGTCTTCAAGCGAAGCTGATTCCAACTCCTTGGGGCGAGCGTGACGTGCGACAGCCATTTATCTCTCCTTTTGATATGAATCCGGCTCGAGACGCAGAGCAGTCGCGCCGCGAGCCTAACGTGGATACCGCCGCCCTAACGGGTCACCTGGCAATCCTCGCTGGCTGTCAATTTCTTACCTCAAGTTGACTACTCGGTCAACAGAACGGCCGCATTCGTACGAGGTGGGGATGTGAGGAAATAACCAATGCTCGGCGTAGCGACCTTAGGGGCCACCGGGACAGAGCGAGGGCGCGAAGCCGTTACATCAGGAATTTCATGGCCCTTTTATAAGTGACAGGGCCCCTACCTGCCCGATCAAAAAGCCACCGCCCCGCGTCACGAACATCTTGAAGGCGCTTGAGTTAGGTTGTTCGGCCAAGTACCGCAACAAAGCTCCGCACAGACCAATCACGTCTCAGCGACGTTGGTTCGGTTTTCGACTGCACAGTGAGTTCCCCTCCTGCTGCAGCACCAACTCGGTGGTTGCGTGGCAATATCCAGCAGCTCTCGAAGACTACCGGCTTAGCGCGGAGATCAACCCGATCCCATCATTCATCGATCCTATTGATGGGTCGGCCCGACTGACTAAGCACGACGAACGGTCCCGATGGGTTGGCCCCTGAGGTATCGAACATGAAGGATGCAACGTGCGCCTCAAAAAGAAAATCTGTACAAACGTACAATTTGTCGTACACTTGTACGACAAGGGAAATTGAACGAAACCAAATGGGTCCGTCAATGAAAGACGTTGCTATTGCGGGTTACGCAGAGACGAAGATCGACGTGCGGGGAGGTCGAACATCGTACGAGTTGGCCGGAGATGCTCTCGACCAAATCCTGCGTCAAACAAACGTGGATAAAAGCGAAATAGACGGCCTATTAGTGTCAGAAACCATGAGCGAGAGTGCCAATCCATTCTGGGCTCAGTATATGGCGGACGTTCTGGGCATGTCCCCAACTTGGCTCGAGCTGCTCGGGCTCGGAGGCGTCTCCAGCATTGGTGGTGTGGCGCGTGCGGCCATGGCGATCAGAAATAACGCGTGCTCCATCGCGCTTGTCCTGGCCGCAGATGCACAATCCAGCGGCCAAACGCCTGAGCAGGGCGCTCAACGCTTTGAATTTCAATATCCGACAGGCTTAAGAGGTCCTGTTGGCGCGTTTGGGTTGATCATGCGGCGGTATGATCATCTCTATGGTTTAAACCGGCGCGCACTTGCTCGACTAGCGGTGACCCAGCGCAGCCATGCGGTTCTGAATGACAATGCATGCCCGCGCCTGCGGAAGGCGATCACTGAAGATGACTATTTGAATTCGAAGCTGGTCTCAGATCCGCTGCGTGTCCTCGATAGTGTCATGGTCTGCGATGGCGCGAATGCCGTTCTGGTCATGTCGAGCGATGAAGCCAAACGGCGAGGTCTTAAGGCAGTTTATCCGACCGGTTACGCAGAACTGACGCACTATAAAGTCACCGAGCCGCTCACAGAAATCACTGAGTCAGGATTTCTGGCGGCCGGTCCGCGCGCGCTGAAGCAATCCGGATTGAGAGCGCAGGATGTGCAGTCTTTCCATCCCTATGATGATTTCATCATCGCGATCATGTTGCAGCTCGAGCAAATCGGCTTCTGCGACGTCGGCAAAGGTGCTGATTTCATTCTCAACAAGGATATGACGTTCAAGGGAGATCTCCCGCTTAACACTGGTGGCGGCCAGATTTCCGCTGGGCAGCCGGGGCTTGCTGGCGGAGGACTAAACCTGGTCGAAGCGGTTCGGCAGATGTTCGGTGACGGCGGGCCGCGGCAAATCAAGAGGACCCAGAATGCGATGGTCACCGGCATCGGTGGCATCCCCTATGCTCGCAACTGGTGCACGTCAGCGGTCATGATCCTGGAGCAATAGAGATGAATGAAAACGTAAAGGCCGTCCGGCCTCTTCCAAAAATCGGATCATACATTGATACGAAAGAGTTTTGGGATGGAGCAAAGCGCGGGAAGTTGATGTTGCAGTTCTGCACTGAAACCAAACGCTTTCAGCATTTCCCAAGGCCGGTCAGCCTGTTCACCGGTCGAAAGACTGTCGAGTGGCGGGAGGCGTCGGGCTACGGAACGGTCTATTCATGGACTGTAACACGATCGCCCTGGCCAGGCCACGAGCAGCGCATCCCGTATATCTGCGCCTATGTGGAGCTTGATGAGGGCGTGCGTTTTCTGTGCAATCTGGTCGATTGCGACGAGAATGAAATCGAGATTGGCATGCCGGTCAAGGTGCGGTGGGATCGGCTGACTGAGGAAATCGAGTTCCCCGATTTTGCACCAAGAGGGAGATAGCCGTGAAGCTGCCGGCATACCTTGCTGCTCAAGCACAACTTCTACCGAACAAGGCAGCTCTCGTCTGCGGTGACAATCGCGTTACGTTTCGGCAGCTTCATGAGGACAGCAGCCGTATTGCCACCTATCTGCGTCACTCCGGTATCCAGGTCGGAGACCGTATTGCGATTTGCCTGCCGAATTGCTGCGAGTTTGTGACGATCTTCTTTGGAATTGTGAAGTGTGGCGCGATCGCGATGCCGATCAATATGCGCCTTTCTTCAAATGAGATTTCAGCGATCATAACGGATGCAGCGCCGGCGGCGGTCTTCTTCAGCGAATCCGAGAGAGACGCCGTCGCGAAGTTCGATACGGATGGTCTCCGGCGGTTCTTCGTTGGAGATACCTCAAGCTCGAATGAAGCACCGCTTACAACTCTTCTTGCGGCTAGGATCGAGCAAATAGACGTTCCGCCAGAGTGCGATGATTGTATGATCTCGTATACCTCTGGAACGACCGGACGACCAAAGGGCGTTATCACCACGCAGGCAAATTACATCGTCGCGAACGGCTTCTTGAACGCGACGTATTGGCGACTGTCTGCCGACGATCGAATTTTGGTCACGACACCATTGGCGCATCGAACCGCTTTCGCGCGCGTTGGAAACATGGCCGTCCTCGGCGCGACCCTACACATCATGCCTCGTTTCGATGCAGAGGAAGCGACCAGGATAATCGAGGCTGAAGAGATCTCGCTTATTTCGATTGTCCCAACCGTCGGCCGAATGATGCTGCCGTCTATTGTGGCAAGTCCCGGCCGGTATCGCTCCCTGCGCATCCTTGTTGCTACGGGTGAGGCGTTTCCTGTCGAGACTAAGCGACGATTGATGACGGCGCTTCCGCACCTTCAAATATTTTCCTTCTTTGCGATGACGGAAGCGGGCTCGCTGGCAATGCTCCAGCCGCAGGATCAGCTCAAGTACAGCAGTTCCGTCGGGCGCATCACGCCAGGAGTGGAGCTTCGCCTGGTCAACGAGGCGGGCGTGCCAGTTCAAACCGGTGAGGCGGGCGAAATATGGGTACGGTCAGGACTCCCGGGGCAATATCTCCTCTTCAGGACATACTTCGGGCAGCCTGATGCGATGCGTCACGCATTTCAGGATGGCTGGTTCAAGACGGGAGATATCGGTCGGTTTGATGAGGACGGCTATCTCTACATCGTGGATAGAAAGAAGGACATGGTCCTTTCCGGCGGGTACAACGTGTATTCTAAGGAGGTCGAGTTGGTCCTCCTGCGTCATCCGGGGGTCGCAGACGCGGCGGTGATCGGTGTGCCTGACGAGATTTATGGGGAGTCAGTGGCAGCGTTTATCGAACTCGAACCTGCGGCCAGCGTATCGGCTGATGAGCTTGTTCAGCGTTGCGCAGAAGAGCTTGCCAGTTATAAGAAGCCGAAGCACGTCGTCTTCGTGAAAGAACTTCCCAAAAACAGCACGGGAAAAGTCTTGAAGACCGAACTGCGTAGTGCTTTCACGAAGCATTAGATCGTTTTAACAGCCAACACGGCCGGTATGCCAGAAAACTCAGCAGCAACGAAGCAAGGATCCTCTCCTGTCGAAAGCAGGGGGAAGCTTCAACAAAGGCATATCGCTGGTGTGGTGTATGACCTGATCGCCGAATTGGGCATTGAAAATGTAACGATGCGGCAGATTGCCGAGGCTGCAAATGTAAGTCTCGGCACGATTACCTATCATTTTCGGTCAAAAGAAGCGTTGATAGCGACGGCACTCGAGGCAGGTTATGCCTTGCCTGATGACTGGGACCAGCACAAGGGGTCGCCAGTCGCCCAACTTCGTCGCATTGCCTCATCTTACATTGAACAGTTGCCGGCAAATCGATGGTGGCGCTTTTGGATCAACTCAGTTGCGATGAGTACCCGAAGTTCCGAGCTTCAGATCATCCAATCGAAGCGCTTTGACAAGCAAAGGCGTTTTTGGATTAAACTGATTACTGAGGGACAAAAGGCTGGCGAGATCAGGCCGGATATTCCGGCCGAGGAGACCGCCGACCAAATGCTGGTTGAGGTTCACGGCCGAATCATTCTTCAGCTCATGAAACCTGGCGCCAAGATGAGAAATGCCGCTCGTGACGCGATCAATAAAATGATCGATGACATTCTGACCGACGCATAACTTCACACGCTTTTCACCACCTAATAACCTGCGGCGAAAGTCGGCGGCGACTGGTGGATGCGCGCGTCGAATACAGTCCCGCACGTCCGTACGATTAATCGTACGTATGTACGATTTTAATTGACAGCCAATTTTCTCCTCGTACGCTGACCGGATCATTCGCGATCAGCCGTTGAGGAAGTTGCGGTATCGTTTGGCGGTTCGGGTCGTCGTTTGAAGTCTGTGTAGATGCGCTTCAACAAGCGAGGACAAACATGACCAAGTCGTATTCCGTTTTCGTCGCGCTCATGCTTGCTATGTCTATGAATGTGGAGGGGAGCTTCGCCGCGGAGAAAGTTCGCGCGCTTATCCCTGTACGCAATATCGATGAGTCCCTCGCGCCGTTTCCGGTGGCTAAGTATCTGGGCTACTACGCGCAAGAAGGCCTCGACGTCGAATTGCTTGCGGTCGGCGGCTCGAATGAAGTTGCTATTCAGATTGCTGCTGGAAACGGCGACGTTGGGGAAGCAACGCCCGCGCAAGCGGTGATTGGCATGCAGCAAAATGCAAGCGCACCGCTTGATTTGCGATACTTCTACAACGCGGGCTACCGAAACATATGGTCGATCTCGGTTCCCGCTGACAGTCCGGTTAAAAGCATCGGTGATCTTCGCGGAAAGAAAATCGGAGTCACTGCACTGGGAAGCGCTGGCACGACGTATGGAAAGGCTTACGTAAGGTCTGGCGGCTTGAATCCGGATACCGACGTTACATTTATTCCGATAGGAGCTGGCCCGCAGGCAGTTGCCGCAATTCAGCAAAAGATTGTTGATGCGGTTGTGTTTTGGGATGCTGCCAATGTCCGGTTCGAACTCAGCGGGCTTAATTTGCGCCCGCTCAAAATCGACGCGAAGCTCGAGGCGCTGCCGGATGTTTCGATTTTGGCACGCAACGACGTCATTCGCGACAAGCCCAAAATGCTGGTCGGTTTCGCGAGAGCCGTCTCTAAGGCGCTCGACTTTACATTAGCAAACCCGGCAGCAGCAGTTCTGATTACCTGGAAAATGTATCCGGAAAGTCGACCAAAGGAGAAAGATCCTGAAAAGGCTTTGGCTCAGGGCCTAAAGATTAGTCAGCTGAGAATGGCGGGATGGACCAATCCGGAGACACGCGGCAAGAATGGCCTCTTTATCGACGCCGATTGGAAGAACCTCAGTGATTTCCTGTTGAGAGAAAAGCAGATTGCTCAACCGGTGCCGACGTCACGCATGTTCACCAACGACTTTATCGACGACATTAACAAATACGACAGGGCGGCTGTCGTGCGGCAGGCGAGAGAATTTGATCTGAAATCGGTCCAACCATGAGCGACTATGAGAAACTGCGCTCCGACCGATTGAAGCGATCGGCCGGCTTATTTTGCTTTGGTATATGCTGCTGGCGTTAATGCGTCCGCGGCCAACTAGAAAATGGATGGCGATCCCGGGAAGACTCGAACTTCCGACCTACGGTTTAGGAAACCGTCGCTCTATCCGGCTGAGCTACGGGACCGAATGCCATTCACACCCACACATTGCATGGTGTTCCGACTTCCTTATCAGAGCCCGCAGCCTGCCGCTACCCCGCTCTTGCAGGCTTACGCTGTCATATCGCCGTCAAGCCGCCCGGATGCTGGCAAGGAAGCGGTCCACCTCGTCACGTAGGGTCTCTGACTGCACCGCTAGCTTTGCCGCAGATCCGAGCATTTCACGGGCCGCCGTTTCCGTCGTGGCAACTCCCTCGGTGACGCTCAGAATATTTTGCGACACTTCACCGGTCCGCGCAGCCGCCTGCTGCACATTGCGGGCGATTTCCTGCGTCGCCGATCCCTGCTCTTCGACCGCGGACGCGATCGATGAGGAGATTTCATCGATGTCGGCAATGGTTGAGGTGATGGCGCGGATGTCCTCCACGACTGCATTCGTCTCACGCTGTATGGACGCGACCTGAGCGCCGATGTCCTCGGTCGCTTTGGCGGTCTGCGTCGCAAGCGATTTCACCTCGCTCGCCACCACCGCAAATCCCTTGCCGGCCTCACCGGCTCTCGCCGATTCGATGGTGGCGTTCAGGGCCAGCAGATTGGTCTGACTGGCAATGGTGTTGATCAGCTCGACGACTTCGCCGATTTTCTGAGCCGCTGACGACAAGCTCTTAACGCGGGCGTTCGATTGTTGGCTGCCGTCCGCCGCCTTGCTTACCACGGCAGACGCCTGCGCGAGCTGCCGCCCGATTTCGCTGATTGAGGATGACAACTCTTCAGATGCCACGGCGACACTCTGAACGTTATCGGAGGCATGTTCGGACGCAACTGAGACAATTTCGGTCTGCTGCCGCGATTGCGCGACGGTTGATGACATCGACTGTGCCGTCATCTGCATGTCAGATGCGGCCGAAGAGACGCTTTCGACCACACCTCGCACGCTGGCCTCAAAATGATCGGCCAGGGCAGCAAAGGCCTTTCGCTTCTCTTGTTCCGAGCGCGCCTTGTTTTCCTCCTGCTCCGCCTGAAGCTGACTCACCCGAATGGCGTTATCCTTGAACACAGCTACAGCCTGCGCCATCTGCCCGACTTCATCGCCGCGCTCACGCATCGGCAAATCAACGGAGAGATTGCCGTTGACTAGCTCGCGCATCGCATCGGTGATGGCGAGGATCGGACGCGATATGCCGCGGGCAATCAGCAAACCGGCCGCAATCGCGAGAAGCAGACCCAGCGCCGCCATGCCGGCTGCCAGTAACCGGGCGCGCTGTTGCGAGGCGACGTACTCGCTGTTGTCCATGACCATTTCGACGACACCAATAGACTTACCGGAGAAATCCTTGATCGGCCCCAGAAGCGCCGCGACCGGGGTACCATTCAGATCACCCTGGCGAATCAGGAAATCGCCATCACCGACGCCCCGGTAGTCGGCCGTACCGAAAAAGCTTTTCCCGCCGAGCGTTCCGCCGAAGGTCTTGAACGTGTTGTCGCCAGCAAGATGAAAGGCGATATCGACGCCGCGGGTGCGCTTGAATTCATCAAAGAAGCCCTGGCCAAACGTCAGGCCAAACTCAACTGATCCCACGTGCTTTCCAGCGGCCATGACAGGCACAACGCCGCGGATGCCGAGACCGGCAACACCGCCCTCCAGACCGACGATCGTTTTCTTCTCCGCATTGGCCGCGACCACCGTCTTTCGGAAGCTGGAGAGATCATCGCCGAACTTCGCCGGCTGATGCACACGGAGATACGAGACAGCCGGCGGTGTGTGAAACTGGAACTGATCGACGCCATATTCCGATTTCATTGTCGCAAAGCCTGGACCAAATAACCGCATCAAGGCGTCCCGGTCATCCTTAGCCATGGCCTCCTGCACTGCCGGGATGGACGCGACAACCGCGCTCATGGCGGCGGCCCGGCGCGATTCCTGTCCGAGACGCGACTGAAGCGCGTCATAGTGGCTTCGCAATTCACGCTGGTCGGCCCGATCGACAATGCCAGCGATGATCCACATGGCCCCAGCCAGCATGAACAAGGCTGTCGTCGCCGACGCGAATGCCAGTGCGGCCGTGATTCGCCCTCTCAGGCCAAAATTCCTCAGCATTGTAAGCTCGCGGTGAAAATACGAGTGACCCAGCGAGCGCGGATTTTATCCGCAAGTCATTAATGGACCTTAATTTTGTCCGCGCCGCCGGAGACAACACGATGCGTAACGTATTCGCAGTCCGGCCTTGCGTATGAAATCTCTTGAACAAAAGGCTCGCCGCAAGCTTACTCTTGCTTTGCTGAGCCTCCTCAGACCAGGATCTTCTCATTGGGAGTGGGCATGGCCGCATCATTCGATCTCAAGCGCTTTGTCGACGCACAAGCACCTGTCTATGACCGGGTGCTCTCGGAGCTCCGCGCTGGACGGAAGCAAAGTCACTGGATGTGGTTCATTTTTCCGCAGATTGCCGGTTTGGGACACAGCGTCATGTCACAACGATATGCCATCTCTTCTCTTCAGGAAGCGACGGACTATCTGCACCATTCCCTGCTCGGACCACGGCTTCGCGAATGCACGAAACTGGTCTGTGCAGTTTCGGGAAAGTCCATCGACAGTATTCTTGGATGGCCGGACAACATGAAATTCCACTCATCGATGACCCTGTTTGACGATGCCTCCGATCAGAACCAGGAATTTGCCGAGGCTATCCAGAAATACTTCGACGGACGTTTTGACCGCACCACACTGGAGCGGCTGAACAAAGCGCTGGATGCCCACACGGAGTGAACGCATCATCATGACCTATGCGCCAATCGTATCGGCCCCCATCAATGTTGTCGCCACCACGACACTTACTCTCACAACGCACGGGGAAGGGTTCACCAACTTCACCCGGGAAGTCCGCCAGTTTCTCGAAGAAACAGGCGGGATATCCGGAACGATCAATCTGTTTATCCGGCACACCTCCGCGTCGCTGACGATTCAGGAGAATGCCGATCCCGACGTGCTCACGGATTTGACGACAGCACTGAGGCGAATGGCGCCGGACAACGCCGGATGGATTCATGCGACCGAAGGACCGGATGACATGCCAGCTCACATCAAGACCATGGTGACGTCATGCAGTCTTCAAATACCGGTGATCGACGGCGCGATGGCACTCGGGACCTGGCAAGGCATCTATCTGATCGAGCACCGTGCGCGACCGCACCGACGCGAAATCGTCATGCAATTCGTCGGCACGCGCGACCACTCATGAGACGCGATTGCAGCTTCAATCTGTAATCACCCTCGCCCAAAATACGCGATAGGGAGAGCTCGGATTCGAGACTGACGCGACGCCGACTTTATGCGCCCCTTCCATCAGCAGATTCTCACGGTGACCCGGACTGTCTTTCCATTGCTGCAATGTCTCGGCGAAGGTTCGAAAGCCCGCCGCGATATTTTCCGCAGCCCTCGACTTGCGCAGCCCAGCCACGCGCGACGAAAAGCTGCCACCGACAGTATGGCTGATCGTACCGCTCGACGCCATCGCACGCGCCTGCCGGAGCGCAGCGGCATGCAGCCTGCTATCAATCTTCACGAACGACAATCCGTGGGCGCGTCGATAAGCGCTGATCTGACCGGCATAGTCAGCCGCCATGGCAGAGGTCTGCAAAACAAGAATGAAGCAAATGATGAAAGAAGCAATTTTCATTTTCACCTCAGCTTTGTGGGACAGAGAACGACGACTGTGAGATTGGCGTCGATGAATGTCCATTCATGGACATTAAAATTCAAAGATGAATTCACTCGGCCACATTTTCGAGCAACTTTTTCTCATCACTCGTGTTTGTTTTTGAGTAAGGAGAACGAGATGAAACTTAAATTGGCTTTCATTGGACTGGCGGCTCTTGGCGGGGCTGCGCTGGCATCCGGCACCGCCTCGGCGATGCCGAACGGTCTGGCAGGAGCTGCGCCAACCACCGCAAACAACGTCGAGCACGTCCGTTGGGTGTGTAATCCATGGGGACGGTGCTGGTGGCGGCCGAACTACTACGGGGCTTACGGCTTCTACGGCGGGCCACGATTCTATCGTTCTCCGAGGTATTACGGAGGACGCGGCTGGGGTTATCATGGCGGCTGGCACGGTCGCCGTTGGTGACATAGAAAGGAGGGCATCAGCCCTCCTTTTCTTTTATCGACATCGCTGAACGTCGCGATCAATTCTCTCAAACTTACCGGAAAGCTCATGCCGATTGAAATCAGTGCCCTCGATCACCTGGTCGTGAACGTCACGGACGCCGAGCGATCGGCCGCGTGGTATGAACGCGTTCTCGGGATGAAGCGCCTTGATTTCGATCCGGGACATGGCCGCGCCAAGCGCATTTCGATGTTGTTCGGCGGCCAGAAGATCAACCTCCGGCCGGTGACAACAGACAAACAGGAGTGGTTTACCGCAGACCACGAAGCGGCCGGGAGCGACGACCTGTGCTTTCTGACCACGGCGGCGCCGCAGGATGTGGCCACTCACCTCAAAGACTGCGGTGTCGCGATCGAAGAAGGGCCGGTTGAAAAGCAGGGTGCGAGAGGCACATTGATGTCGGTCTACTGCCGCGACCCGGATGGCAGCCTGATCGAAATTTCATCTTACAAGAGCTAACAGCCCATACCCAAACGCCAGCCCATGAGCGTTCTGTTCACGTCGCATCGCACTGCGACAGCGCTTGCGGTTCCACTGCCTTGTAACCGTCATGTCGAGCCGGTAGTCTTGATCTCGCGGGGCAGCATGAGACGACAGGAGACGACAATGGGTTTGCTCGACGTTCTCAACGGTATGCAGAATGGACCACGCGGCCCAAGCGAGCCGAGTGACCAAAGCCAGAGCAGCGGCGGGATGTCGCCGATGACCATGGCGATACTTGCCCTTCTCGCCTACAAGGCAGTCAAACATCTCGGCGGCAGCCACGCGCAAACAAACCCCGCTGGCACTCAGCCCACCCAAGCTCCGACGAGCTTGCCCCCCGGAACGACCACGGCAAGCGCCGACAGCGGGCTTGGAGGCGCACTCGGCGGCGGTCTCGGTGACTTGATGAAAGGCCCGCTCGGCGGGGCCCTCGGTGGCCTGTTAGCCGGCGGCGCAGCCGGCAGCGTCCTGAGTGGCGGTCTTGGCGATTTGCTGAAGCAATTCCAGGACAGTGGCCACGCCGAAACTGCCAATTCATGGGTCAGCCCCGGCGAAAATAAGCAGATCGCTCCGAATGACCTCGCCTCCGCACTCGGCGCGGATCAGATCAGCACGCTGACCTCTCAAACCGGTCTGTCACGCGACGAATTGCTTGCAGGTCTTGCACGGCAGTTGCCGGATGTCGTCAATCAGCTGACACCGAACGGCAGGCTGCCGACCGAACACGAAGCCTCCCGCTGGATCTGATGAAGTTGTTCAAACAGTGATGGAGCGGATGACCCACCGCTCCATCGTTTCGCAAATCGATGTTTCACACTGAATGATGAAGGATAGCGGCAATGGGCGGCATTCTCTGGATCATCATCGTTGGTTTTGTTGCAGGCATTATCGCAAGGCTGCTGTCGCCGGGGCCGAATAACCCGACGGGCTTCATCCTCACCACGATTCTCGGCATCGCCGGCGCTTTTCTCGCAACATTCATTGGCCAGGCAATTGGTCACTATGGGCCCAGCCAGGGGGCGGGCTTTATCACCGCCACCATCGGTGCGCTGGTTGTGCTGTTTATCTGGAATCGGCTCGTTGCACGCGGCGTCGTTTCCGATCCGGGAAACCGAGCTTGATCGCAAAGCTGATTCAGATGTCCTGAATCAGCTTTTACCAGACCAAGTGCGCACCGGCATCGATGCGCACGATTTCACCTGTCATGTTGCGTGACTGCGGACCGGCGAAGAAACAGACAACGTCCGCGACGTCCTCGGCGCTCGACGCGACCTTAAGCGGGGATTTCTCCATAACCATGTCACGGATCTTGGCAGCCTGCTCGGCACCGCGTCCCTTTGTAAACCATGGCGTATCGATATAGCCCGGACAAACCGCGTTAACGCGGATCAGCGGCGCCAGCGCCCGTGCCAGCGACAACGTCACTGAATTCAGCGCGCCTTTGCTGGCGACATAAGCAACAGACGATCCGATACCGGAAACTCCCGCAATCGATGATACGTTGACGACAGACGAAGCACGCCCTGTCTCCTTCGCGCCTGCTTCGAGCAAGTCACGCGTGGCTCGGATCATCTGGTACGGTCCGATAGTGTTGACCGCGAAAAGACGTTGGAAGTCTTCGGCGGAAAGCCCCTCGAGATTATCATGTGCTATGTGCTTGGTCGTGCCGGCATTGTTGATCAGTGCGTCAAGCCGTCCCCAGGGAGCCGCAGCGGCCGCGATCTTCCTGCAGTCTTCGTCACGAGAAACGTCGCCCTGAACAACCACAACTTCAGCACCGGCGGTGCGGCACAGATCGGCAGTCTGTTCGGCTTCCTTTTGGCTGGACGAATAGTTGATGACAATGCGTGCGCCTTGCTTCGCCAGGATCGCTGCCGATGCCGCGCCAAGCCCTGATGCCGATCCTGTGATGATGACCCGCAATCCGTCCGCCATTGGAATGTCTCCTCGAATTTTTTGATGTGGCGCTGCCGCCATGCCGGCCGCAACCTAGCGACATAAATCGCAACGGAACAGACCTTTCATCGCAAAGCGCATGGCATGGCTCGCATGAAGCACTTTCCATCGATCTATGCATATGCGGCAAAGACCCGCGATGCGTTCGCAGCTTGTCATCGCATGTGCTTTTCCTCATCATGCTCGTAACAAGAAACACATCCACATTCTGCATAGCGGAATTGGCAATATTTGAGTGGGAGGCGTCGTGGAGAGCGAGAATATTGTTGCGGAAACCGCCGAGCGCATTTTTGCAGACCTCGCCGACACACAGACCATCAACAGTGATAAAGCCAATCATTGGAAAACACCGCTGTGGTCCGCTCTGACCGACGCCGGCTTGCCGCTGTCATGGGTGCCGGAAGCATGCGGCGGTGCGGGCGTCAGCCTCGCGGAAGGTTTTAGCGTTGCACATTCGGCGGGAAAATTCGCCGTTGCCGTTCCACTGGTCGAAACCATGCTGGCGGGCTGGCTGCTCTCACAAGCCGAGATCCCATCGCCATCCGGGACAATGACGGTGGCGCCCTCTCGTCCTCAGGATCGCATGACGCTCAACAGCGACAACATGCTGAGCGGCCGCGTTCGCGGCGTCCCTTACGGAGCGGCCGCCGAGCATATTGCTGTTGTTGCAGTTTCCGCGAATGGCACGGTGATTGCGCTTGTGGAGGCGGCGGCGTGTCATATCGACGCCGGTGAAAGTCTCGGCCATGACGCATGGAACACCGTGACGTTCAACAACGTCAAGCCGCTGACGGTCAAACCAGCCCCGGCCGGCTTCACGCTGCGGTCGTTGATGCTGATGGGAGCGACCTTGCGCAGCCTGCAGATCGCGGGTGCGTTGGAAGCCTTGCTCGACATCAGCGTGCGCTATTCCAACGAACGTATCGCCTTTGAAAAGAAGATCTCGAAATTTCAGGCGGTCCAGCACAACCTCGCGAAGCTGGCCGGTGAAGTCGCGGCTGCGGTCACAGCCGCTGGCTCTGCCGCGGATGCCATTGCCAACAGTTCGTCGTTCGGCGACGCAGTGTTTTTCGAAGCTGCTTCAGCCAAGATCCGTTGCGCGGAAGCCGCCGAAAAAGGCACTGCGATATCCCATCAGGTGCATGGCGCGATCGGCTTTTCCATGGAGCACATTCTGCATCGCTATACGTTGCGCGCCCTCGCCTGGCGCGACGATTTCGGCCACGAAAGTTACTGGGCGACGGAGCTTGGAAGTTTTGTCGCCGCGCGCGGCGCCGACGAGCTGTGGCCGCTGGTCGCATCGCGATAGTGCCGGCGTGACATTTCAGGATCAGTGACATGACGACAGCCCTACGTTTCGATCAAATTCGCCTGCCCCCGGAATGTGAGGCCTTGCGGCGCGAAGTCCGCGAGTTTCTTCGCGAGGAAATCGCCGCCGGCACATTCAATCCAGATGAACCGCAGCGCGAAGACAGCGACATCCCGGAATTCAGCCGCCGCGTCGGCGAACGCGGCTGGATCGGCATGACATGGCCGAAGCGCTACGGTGGCCATGAGCGGAGCTTTCTGGAACGCTATGTCGTGACCGAAGAGATGCGCGTGGCCAACGCGCCAACGCGGCGCTTCTTCGTTGCCGACCGGCAGAGCGGTCCGGTTCTGCTCAAATACGCCAACGAGCGGATCAAGATGGACATTCTGCCGCGCATCTGCCGCGGCGAGGTCTGCTTCGCGATCGGGATGAGCGAGCCGAATTCCGGATCCGATCTGTTCGCGGCAAAGACAAAGGCGACCAAGACCGACGGCGGCTGGCTGATCAACGGCACGAAGATCTGGACCACCTCCGCTCATATCGCAGACTATATGCTCGCGATCTTTCGCACCTCGCCGCCGACCAAAGAAAATCGGCGCCATGGGCTGACGCAGTTTCTCGTCGACATGAAAGCGCTGGGCATCAAGGTCAATCCGATTGCACAGATCAGCGGATTAAAGGAATTCAATGAAGTCGTCTTCGAGGACGCATTCGTTCCAGATGACCACGCGCTCGGCGAAATCGACGGCGCGTGGAAACAGGCGACCAGCGAATTGGCCTACGAACGCAGCGGACCGGAACGGTTTCTCGAAACATATTATGTCCTGACGGAGCTTGTCCGCGCGCTGGGCGATAATCCCGATACACGGGGGGCGGAGGGTATCGGCCGCCTGGTGGCGCAGCTGCACACCATGCGCCGCATGTCGGTATCCGTCGCCGGCATGCTGCAGGCGGGCAAAGAACCTGTGGTGGAAGCCTCGATCGTCAAAGACATCGGCACGATCTGGGAACAGCAATTGCCGCATCGCGTGCGCGATCTCGCGGCCTTTATCGACAGCGACACAGCCAATCACCACACGCTTGAGGACCAGCTGGCGTTCGCCACCAAGATCGCGCCCAAGCTGACAATTCAGGGCGGCACCACGGAAGTCTTGCGCGGCATCATCGCGCGTGGCCTTGGCTTGCGCTGAGCAAGACGGATCAATTCCGAAAGGATATCAAATGAGCGGCTCTTCCGATCTCGGCGTTGAGAAACATGGTCATGTGACGTTGATCGAGATTCGCCGCCCTCCGCTGAATTTTTTCGATCTGTCCTTGATCCGGCAAATCGCCGACACGCTCGATCAACTCGACGAAGACAGCGAATGCCGCGCTGTGGTCCTTGCCTCACAGGGCAAGGCGTTCTGTGCGGGGGCAAACTTCAACCGGCCTGTTGCTGAAGGGGGAGACGCTGCCTCGGGCACTGGCACCACCGGCGACCTCTACCTCGAGGCCGTGCGCATCTTCCGCAACAAAAAGCCAATTATCGCCGCTGTACAAGGCGCCGCCATTGGCGGCGGACTTGGTCTTGCGGTATCAGCCGATTTCCGCGTGACATGTCCGGAAGCACGCTTTGCCGCCAATTTCACCCGTCTTGGATTTCACCCGGGCTTCGGCCTGACAGTTACGTTGCCCGAGATCATCGGGAAAACGAATGCCGCGTTGATGTTTTACACCAGCCGCCGCGTCACCGGCGAAGAGGCCTTCGAGATGGGGCTCGCCAACGTGCTCGTGCCACAAGACCAAGTGCGAGCCGAAGCATTCAAGCTGGCTAACGAAATCGCTGAGAATTCACCGCTAGGCTTACTATCAACACGCGCGACCATGCGCGCCGGCCTCGCCGATCGCGTCAAGACACAAACAGACCACGAACTCGCGGAACAAACCTGGTTGCGTAAAACTGAAGATTTCGCGGAAGGCGTCAAGGCCACCGAAGAACGCCGGCTTCCAAATTTCAAGGGGCGCTAAGGCGACCAGCGGAAATGCGGCGCTATCGCGTGGAGCGCCCACCGGCCACGAGGGCATCAATCACGGTAACGCCATCGCCGTCGTCATGCACGATCACCGGATTGATTTCGATCTCCGCAATGTTGTCCCTGAGATCATCCGCAAGGCTGGAGACTTGCGCAATCAGCTGGGCGAGCGCCGCTTTGTCAGCCACGGGCGCACCACGGAAGCCGTTGAGAAGCGGCGATGACTTCAGTTCATCAATCATGACTTTCGCTTCGGCCTCGTTCACCGGAGCCGGACGATAGACAACATCCCTGAATAGCTCGGTTGTCACGCCCCCGAACCCCACCATCACGATCGGCCCGAAGGTAGCGTCGTCGACGGTGCCAACGATCATCTCGACGCCTTTCTTGGCCATGGGTCCAATCAACACGCCTTGAAGTGCTGCACTCGGCTTGAATCGGCGCGCATTCTCCATCAGGGCCGAAAACGCAGTGTTAGCCTCTTCAAGGTTGGCTAAATTGATGCGCACGCCCCCCGCTTCACTTTTGTGCGGGATGTCGCGCGACTGGATTTTCATAACGAGAGGATACGTCATGCCACCAATGACGCCGGCGAGAGCGGCTTGCTCCGTTACGAGGACTTCATCAGGCACTGTGATGCCTGCCTCCCGCAAGAGCACCTTACTCTCATATTCGGAAAGAGCTCCTTCAATCCGCGCCAGATTTGCAACAGGCTTTGTTGCCGTGCGAGGCGAGACATCGGGCTCATCCAGCACAAACCGTCCACGATCGATCAACTGCCGGGCTGCGCGGCCGAGAGTTGCCAATCCCTGAAAGGCGACAATGCCCGACGCCGCCAGCCCCACGCGCGCGAATTGCGACGGCAAAGTATAGGAGAAAAGCAGGATCGGTTTGCGCTGAGCATCGATCAGCGGTTTGATCTCATGCGTCTTGACCGGGATCCGTGTCTCGCTTCCCAGCGACAGCACGACCACGATGAGGTCGATGTCATCGGACCGATCAAGCAGCTCGATCACTTTCTGCAAGCCTCCGCTATGAACAGCCTGCGCCGTGATATCGACCGGATTACATGCCGATCCGTAAGAAGGGATCAGCGAACGAATCTCGGCCTGCATCGATACCGGAAGTTCTGGAATCTGCAGTCCTTCTGCCGCAAGTGTATCGGCCACCCACGCGCCTGCACCGCCTGAGACTGTGACGATCGCGGTGCGATCACCCGGCGCCAAGGGCGCGGTGGCGAAGGCCGCAGCGATAGCGACTGCCTCATCGAGATCATTGGAAACGATGAGGCCATATTTGGCAAAGACCGCGTCGTAAGCTGCCGTCCAGCCCGCCATGCTGGCGGTATGGGACGCAGCCGCACGCTCGCCCGCGCCTGAACGCCCCACCTTCGAGACGATGATCGGCTTACCGGATTTCGCAGCACGCTTTGCCGCAGCAACGAACATTGCCGGATCACGAATGCCTTCGATAAACAGCAGGATGATGTCTGTCGCCGAATCCTGCACCATATAGTCGAGAAATTCGCCGGCAGCGAGATCGGATTCATTTCCAGTGCTGATGACCTTGCTGACCGCAACACCGATCGCCTTGGCGCGATTGTAAATCGCAAAACCGATGCCGCCGCTTTGCGCAATAATGCCGATGCGGCGCGCGCTCGCCAGCAATCGCGGTGCATCCGGCTTGACGTCGACCGTTGGGCTGAATGTCGCCGCGATACGTTCCAGCTCGTTATAAAACCCTTCGGCATTCGGACCGGAAATCCGCATGCCCGAACGCTTGGCGAGGGCAGCAATCTCCGCCTGCATGTCCGCGCTCGCACCGCCCTCCTCGGCAAACCCCGATGAAATGATGATCGCGTTTTTCACCCCCGCGGCCACGCATTCGTTCAACACACCAAGCACCGCGCGCGCAGGAACGATGACGATGGCGATATCGATCGGCTTCCCAACCGCTGAAATCGACGCGAAGCATGTCAGATCATCGATCGCGTCATAAGCCGGATTGACGGGATAGATCTCGCCCGAAAATCCGTTTCTGCGCAAAAACGCGAGCAACATTCCGGGAATTTTTGTTCCGTCGCGCGAGGCGCCGATGACTGCAATGCTTTGGGGCGAAAAGAACGTATCGAGGGGATGCGTCGTCACGTCGGTCCTCGTTGATGAGGGAGTTGATGCTGTCGCGAGACCACTTTTCTCCCAGACAGCAGCTTGTTGTTCTTGCGGCACCACCAGCAAAAGAAAGCCGGCCCGAATTGTGAGCATGCTCACAATTTCGGGCCGGCGATATTGACGTTATTGCGACCCCGTCATGCTCGATTGCATCATGCGCGAGACCGGCTCTTCATCTCATTTCTTGATCAACGGACAACGCGACGCTTCAAGCGGCTGGAACGCCTGATCGCCCGGCACCGTCGCAAGCAGCTTGTAATCGTCCCAACGCGCCTTCGACTCAGAGGGCTTCTTGACCTCGAATAGATACATGTCATGGATCATGCGGCCGTCTTCGCGGATCTTGCCGTTCTTCGCAAACATGTCGTTGATCGGTGTCGACTTCATGACTTTCATCACGGCTGCGGAATCGGTTGTTCCCGCCGTCTTCACCGCATTGAGATAGACCAACACAGACGAATAGATGCCAGCCTGCGCGGATGTCGGCGCATGGTTGACCCTTGCCATGAAGCGTTTTGAAAACGCCCGGGTCTCGTCGTTCATGTCCCAGTAGAATCCTTCCGCCAGCACCAGCCCTTGCGCGGTTTCGAGGCCGATGCTGTCGATGTCGGTGATGAAGGCCAGCAGCGGAGAGATCTTCTGCCCGCCCTTCATCAGGCCAAATTCGGCCGCCTGCTTGATGGCGTTGATCGTGTCGCCGCCGGCGTTCGCGAGGCCGATGACCTTTGCCTTGGACGATTGCGCCTGCAGCAGGAAGGACGAGAAGTCGGACGTGTTCAGCGGGTGCTTGACTGTGCCAAGCACCTTGCCGCCCATCTTGGTCACGACCGTGGACGTGTCCTTTTCGAGATCCTGCCCAAAGGCGTAGTCTGCCTGCAGGAAGAACCAGGTATCAAGACCAGCCTTCACCGCGGCCATACCGGTCGAGTTCGCCTGAGCGAACGTGTCGAAGTTGTAGTGCACGGTGTAAGGACCGCAGGCTTCATTGGTCACACGAACCGCGCCTGGACCGCTGAGCATGAGGATCTTGTTACGGGCCTTTGCGATCTCATTGACGGCGAGCGCTGTTGCGGAGGCCGCGACATCCATGATCGCTTCGACGCCTTGATTGTCGAACATGTCGCGCGCGATGTTGGCCGCGTTGTCGGCCTTGTTCAGGTGATCGGCTGTGATGACCTCCACTTTGCGGCCTAGCACCTCACCACCGAAATCCTCCACCGCCATCTTGGCAGCCGTTTCGCTGCCAATCCCTGTAATGTCGGCATAAAGGCCGGACATATCGAGAATTGCACCGAGCTTCAGCGGCGGCTTGCTCTGGGCCATCGCCGCACTCGCGCACAGCACGACGGCTGATGAAATGAGGCCACCAAAAATTGTCTTCGAAATCTTCAAAGTCGTCTCCGTGTTCGGTCATCTGTCATGCAAAGACTGATGCGCGCGATCATGCAGCAACGCTCGATCCCGAGCAAGCAAACGGCTGTTGTTGCATTCGAGATGGCTTGACTCGCATTCATAAAGGACAACAAGTTTCGCAGATCGAAATTAGCTCTCCATATTTCAGTGAATGACATGTCTCATGCCATGCGGAGCAGCATGACATCTTCTTGGCGCAACACGCTCGCTATTGCAGCATGCACTTGTGTGACACTGCTCACAGTCTTCAGCGACAGACTTCAAGCGGCTTGCTCTGCAGCAGCGCAAGGCGAAGGGCATGTCGTCAATGTCATCAACGCGACAACTTTCCGGCTCGACGACGGGCGAGAGGTGCGGCTGGCTGGCATCGAACCATCGCCGGAGGGCACGGCGAATGCGACAGAGGCGCTGGCATCGCTGATCGTCGGTCGCGATGTCAGCTTGTCCGGCGAGGATGACCAGCCCGATCGCTATGGACGCCAGCGCGCTTTCGTCTCCTTGCGCAGCCCACCACTCTTGGTTCAGGCCGAACTCCTGCGGCAAGGGGCCGCGATCGCCTACCCGCCTGCATCTGACCAGGACTGTTCCCGGGAACTCCTGGACGCCGAAAATACCGCCCGGACGGAGCGGAGGGGGCTTTGGGCCAGTTCCGCTGCCTTAAAAAACGCGGAAAGACCCGGCGATATTTTGACCGGGATTGGGCGATTCCTCGTCGTGGAGGGCAAGGTTCTGTCTGCACGACAGGCGGGTGCGACATTTTATGTCAATTTTGGGCGGCGGTGGACTACGGACTTTGCCGTGACAATTTCACGGCGCATGATGCCCTCCTTCGAAAATGCGGGGCTTGATCTGAAATCCTTGGTAAACAAGCGAATTCGGGTTCGAGGCTGGGTGGAAAAACATGGCGGACCACGGATGGAAATGGTCCGTCCGAGCCAGATCGAATTGATCCCAGCAACGGGCATCGCGACAAATCGCGTGCCGACAGAAGAAGGCAAGTAACGGCTTGATGACGTTTGTGGGTCGACAACTGACAGGGACGCAGAGCCGCGTTTTCGCGGCGGCCGTTCTGTGCGCGTCGTTGTCACTTGGCGCCTGCGGCGATATGGGGCGCTTTCAGGTTGCCGCTCCCAAACCAGCACAGACATCGTCCAAGCCAAATAAACCTGCGACGTCGACGGCGGCAACCGAACGCGAGCATGAACGCATCCTCTCGTCTTATGGTGGCGCTTACGACGACCCAAAACTCGAGGCGCTGATCACCAAGACCGTCGACCGCCTCGTGGCGGCCTCGGACCGCCCCGACCTCACCTACAAGGTCACTATTCTCAATTCGGGTGCTGTGAACGCATTCGCGTTGCCGACAGGACAATTGTACGTCACGCGCGGCTTAATCGCACTCGCCAGTGACACATCCGAATTGTCATCTGTCTTGGCGCATGAGATGGCGCATGTTCTCGCCAAGCACGCCGCGATCCGCGAAGATCAAGCAAAGCAAGCCGCAGTCGTTACACGCGTTGTCGCCGACATGGGTAACGATCCAGACATGACCGCCCTGGCACTCGCCAAGAGCAAGCTGACAATGGCGAGCTTCTCGCGCGCTCAGGAATTCGAAGCCGATGGCATCGGCGTTGGCATTGCGGCACGAGCCAAATTCGATCCTTATGGAGCGTCGCGTTTTCTGACCGCAATGGAACGCAATGCGGCGCTGAAAGCTGGCCGTGCGCCAGCCGATCCGCGCTCGATGGATTTTCTCTCATCGCACCCGGCAACGCCTGAGCGCGTCCAGAACGCGCAAGCCAACGCACGGCAGTATGCCTCTCCCGAAAACGACGAACGAGATCGGGAGACTTATCTCTCGGCGATCGACAACCTCGTTTATGGCGAAGATCCCAGCGAAGGCTTTGTGCGCGGGCGACGCTTTCTGCATCCCAAACTTGGATTCACATTCCAGGTGCCGGATGGCTTCACGCTTGAAAATACCGCGCAAGCGGTTGTCGGCGTTCGCGAAGGCGGCACGCAGGCCATGCGCTTCGATGTGGTGCGCGTGCCTTCCGAGCAGACGCTGGGCGATTACCTGAATTCAGGCTGGATGGAAAACGTCGACAAGAGCTCCACAAGCGATATGTCGATCAACGGCTTTCCTGCCGCCACAGCCACCGCCAGCGGCGACCAGTGGCAATTCAGAATCTATGCGCTTCGCTTCGGCAGCGACGTCTATCGCTTCATTTTCGCAACCAAGCAGAAGTCGCAAGATGCCGACAAAGGCTTCCGCGACACGGTCAATTCGTTCAGGCGCTTGACGCTGGCGGAGATCCAGGCCGCGCGGCCGCTGCGCATCAAGGTCATCACCGTGCAGCCCGGCGATACCGTTGAATCGCTGTCACACCGCATGGCCGGTGTCGATCATCCGACCGAACGCTTCCGGGTCCTGAATGGACTGGACACCCGCGTCGCGGCACTGAAGCCGCGTGATCGCGTCAAGATCGTCGTGGACTAGAGCCAATTCGCTCGAAAACGCTTTAGCCGCGCAGGCATCCACACCGAGTAAGACAGACAACTAGTGAGACAAACAAAAAGCCCGGTCATACGACCGGGCTTTGTTATAAAACGCGAGAAGCGATGTGCTCAGGCTGCTTCGTCAGCGGAGAGCGAGTCGTCATCACCATCATCATCGCCGTCATCTGAGTCTTCACCTGCCATATCGGCGGCGACATCAGCCTCGGCCTTGGCTCCGCGACGCGGGCTCTTGGCGAGATTCGACTCGATTTCCTTGACGGCTTCGGTTTCGGTCACATGCTGAACGACCGCGATTTCGCGCGACAGGCGATCGAGCGCTGCTTCATAAAGCTGACGTTCGCTGTATGACTGCTCAGGCTGCGATTCCGAACGGAAAAGATCGCGCACGACTTCCGCGATCGCGACGATGTCACCCGAATTGATCTTCGCTTCGTATTCCTGCGCACGGCGAGACCACATAGTGCGCTTGATGCGTGCACGGCCCTTGAGGGTCTCCAGAGCGCGCTTGACCAGAGCAGGATCGGAGAGCTTGCGCATGCCAACGTTGGCGACCTTCGCGGTCGGGACGCGCAGCGTCATTTTGTCTTTGATGAAATTGATGACGAACAGCTCGAGCTTCGCGCCCGCAATTTCCTGCTCTTCAATCGCAAGAATCTGGCCGACACCATGCGCCGGATACACCACGTACTCGTTGGTCTTGAATCCCTGACGCTGGGTCAGAACCTTCTTCGGCTCTTCCACGCGCGGCGCAGCAGCCGGAGCGGGCTTGCTGGCGGCGGTCTTCACTGGAGCAGCCTTGGCAACGGGAGTCTTAGCGACAGTCTTCGCACCAGCCTTCACAGGAGCTTTGGCAGGCGCTTTTGCAGTAGCAGTCTTTTTGGTTGGCATCGTGCTTCTTTTGTTTTTTGAGTGTTGGGCGGACGCGCGCGCATCCTTCTTTGACGCGCTGCGACCGGCAGCCGTCGTCTTCTTCAAGCCCTTGTCCTTGGAAGCCTTGTCCTTTGGCTTAGAGTTCTTTTTATGACGCGATTTGTCTGACACAGCGCCTATGCGTGGAAACCGCCACGCCCCTGTTCAATGGTTTTTCGGGGGAACCCATCAGGGCCCAAACCGGGGACAAAAGGGATCCAGCTCGACTAATGTGCCAATAATAGCACATTTCCCGCAAAAATCAATGATTTATGCCCCCTCCGACAAATCGGAGGTGGTTAACCCGGCACCCATCGCCGGGTAAGGTTAAGGCTTCGACGCAGGAAGCCTAACGATGAGAGATTAAGTCAGTCGCCCGCCCCCGGATTTGGGGAAAAGTATTTTTCAAATTTGCCTTCGACGCCGTCGAATTCCTTCGCGTCAGCGGGCGCATCCTTTTTCTGAGTGATGTTGGGCCACGACTTGGCGTGCTCGGCATTCACCTCAAGCCACTTTTCGAGCGCTGGCTCGGTGTCAGGCTTAATCGCGTCGGCCGGACATTCAGGTTCGCAGACACCGCAGTCGATGCACTCGTCCGGATGAATTACGAGCATGTTTTCGCCCTCGTAGAAACAATCCACGGGACATACTTCCACGCAATCCATGTATTTGCACTTGATGCAGTTTTCAGTGACGACGTACGTCATCCAATGCTCCGGACGGGTATCATTTTCATGTGTGGGGTAGCGCAGGATGTCCGGCGCTGCAAGGAACTAAAGCTCGTATTTATGGGCAATTAGTTACTCTTCCGGCAATTGCAAATCTGCGCAGAGCGCATGGACGGAAGCCGCATCACCCCGTCGCTCCGCAAATCCGATGACTTTCAAGATACGAACACGGGCATCAAGCGCGACGGTGAGCACGTCACCGATCTTAACCCCATGGCCCGGCGATTTCTCGCGCGTGCCGTTGATCCGGACATGCCCCTTCGCGACCAATGCCGCAGCGTCTGAACGGGTTCTGACGACCCGTGCGTGCCACAGCCATCGATCGACGCGCTGACGTTCCAACTCCGAAATTATTCCTTCCGATTACCGGCAAGCTGCTCCTTGAGCGCCGCCAATTTTGCAAAAGGCGAATTCGGATCAGCCGGCCGGTCGCGTTCACGCGGCGGCGCGCTGGTGGCGTAGGTCCGATGGGAGCCCCCTCCGCGATCGTCCTTACGACCATCACGTCCGCCCTTACCCTTGTCGAACTTGCCCTTGCCTCTGTCCTGATTCCGATCCTTGAAGTGCTCACGCGGCGGACGGCCACCCTTGTCATCACGCGGGGCACGCGCCTGTGCAGCTTCGTTGTTCTGCGGAGAAGCTGCCGCCGGCGCATCGCTACGCGGACGATAGTTGTCGTTCAGCCGGTCTCGCCGACGATGACGGCCGTGGCGCTCACGCTTGTCGTCAGCGCCGCCGGCAGGCTCATCAGCGGCAGGTGCCGCGGCAGACTTGTCCGGCCCCTTGTATCGGCTGCGATCGTGGCGCGGACGGCGTTCCTCGGAGCGCCCGCCTGGCCGCCAAACTTCAACCAGTTCGGGTTCAGCCGCAGCTGTCGCGTCAACAGCCTTTTCAGATGCTGGTTCAGCGACCGGAGCGGCAGCTTCAGCCGTCGGCTCAGAGGCCGCGGCTTCGGGTGTTGCTGCCGTGGGCTCGGTCGAAACTTCAACAACCACAGGCTCTGTTACAGGCTCTTCGGCAGCCAGCTCTGACGCTGGGGCGAAATCCACGCCCGGCAAGCGGGAAGCCGTGGTTTCAACAGGCGCCTCAACCGGGACTTCAGTCTCGTCGGTAACAGCCGCGCTTTCCTCGGTCGCAGCTACAGCGCCAGCCTCGGAAGCAATCGCTTCCGATGCAACAGCAGCGTCATTCGAGGCTTCCGCGGCTGTAGATTCGGCAGGCGCAGCCTCAGTGGCAGTTGCTTCCGCAGGCGGAGCAACAACCGGCAGCGGCGGCCGCTTCTCCATGCGGTACCCCAATGCCCGCAAGATCGACGCGAAATCTTCGCCCGCCGATCCGGTCAATGAAGTCATCGCTTGAGTGGCGGTGAACGAACGCCCATCAAATGCGCCGGCAGGCTTTTCACCCGATGAACCAGGGCGCCACGACAGTGCCGGCCGGATCAGATCAGCAAGCCGTTCAAGAATATCGACACGGACGGCGCGTTCACCGCAAAGCTTGTAGCCGAGCGTCCGATAGGCTTCCTGATTGAGCGCCTTGTCGGCGGGAAACGACGTGCGTCCACTCGACGCAAGGTGCTGTGCACCGGTCAATGCCGACCAATCGGTGTTGTCGTGCTTCAAGGCCCACAACAGGGACGCCAGGCCGCGCGCAGCAGGCTTCAGCAAATTCGGCAGGAAGATGTGATACGCGCCAAAACGCACACCGTACTTGCGCAGCGAGGCACGTGACGGCTGATCGAGATCTTTCATCTCGGCGGCAATCTTGGGACGCTCCAGAACACCGAGAGCTTCGACAAGCTGGAATGCAATACCGCGTGCGATGCCGGTAATGTCTTCCGCTTTCGACAGTTCGAACAACGGTCCCAAGATTTTTTCGATATGTGTCTTGAGCCAGAGGTCGAGACGGTTCTGCACACCGTCGCGGGCCGCTCCTGTCAGCCGCTCATCCGCGATAATGCGAATACGCGGATTGAGTGTGCTGTCAGCAGCGACGAGCTTGGCAACAGCATCGCCGGTCCAGCGCAACGTTCCATCGGATGCCAGCACAAACTGTTCATCCGGCGCATTGGACAATTTTTCGGCGCGTGCATCGATCTCGCCGGCCAGCGCCTTAAGCGCTGTCGCCTGCAAGGCCTTGGCATCGGATCCGGCTTCGGCAGACTCAGGCGCAAACATGAACCCGTCGAGGCGGCCGATCACATGGCCCTCTACAATGACTTCGCCGGTCTTACCAATCTCAGTGTTCAGCATCGTGTTTTCCCGCAAGCGGCGCATCAATACACTGGTCCGGCGGTCAACGAAACGCTCAGTTAGCTTTTCATGCAGTGCATCTGACAATTTATCTTCGACGCCGCGTGCAATTCCCTGCCAATGTTCAGGGTCCGCCAGCCAATCCGGGCGATTTGCGGCGAATGTCCAGGTTCGTATCTGGGCAATTCGGGCCGATAATGTGTCGATATCCCCGTCGGTTCGGTCGGTTTGCGCGATCTGGGCGGCAAACCAGTCATCCGGGATTTTGCCCTTCCGCATCAAAAACCCGAACAAGGTCGTTACCAGTTCAGCGTGAGCGGCAGGTGACAGCTTTCTATAATCTGGAACGAGGCAGGCATCCCACAGGCGTTCCACTGCCCCAGGGGTTCGCGCCAGGTCGCGCACGTCCTCGTCGCGGGCGGCATGGTCGAGCACCCGGATGTCTTCTGCGATCGGCGCACGGCTCAGCGCTTCGTGGCTGGGCGTCAGCGACAGCGAGACCTGCAGCGCCCCGAGCGACGAGAAATCGAGCTTCGAATTTCGCCACTGGAGCATTTTCACGTTGTCAAACGTGTGGTTCTGCAGCGCATTGATCAGCTCGGGCTCGAATGGCGCACACCGCCCTGTGGTACCGAAGGTGCCATTGCGCGTCGCACGGCCGGCGCGGCCCGCAATTTGGGCAAATTCCGCCGGATTCAGGCGCCGAAACTGATAGCCATCATATTTGCGGTCAGATGCGAAGGCGACATGGTCGACATCGAGATTGAGCCCCATGCCGACCGCGTCGGTGGCGACGAGGTAATCGACATCGCCGGATTGAAACAGCTCAACCTGGGCATTTCGAGTCCGCGGGGACAGCGAACCCAGCACCACTGCAGCACCGCCATGCTGGCGCCGGATCAGCTCGGCGATCGCATAAACTTCGTCGGCAGAAAATGCGACGATCGCGGTACGGCGGGGCTGGCGCGTGATTTTGCGGTCGCCGGCGAATTCAAGCTGCGACAGGCGCGGCCGGGTGACGATGTTTGCCCCCGGCAACAATCGCTCGATGATCGGCCGCATGGTAGCCGCGCCGAGCAATAGCGTTTCATCGCGCCCGCGCCGATTCAGGATCTTGTCGGTAAAAACGTGGCCGCGCTCGAGATCGGCCGCGATTTGGATTTCGTCGACCGCGAGAAACGACACGTCGATATCCCGCGGCATCGCCTCGACCGTGGACACCCAGAAACGCGGCCTGGGCGGCTTGATCTTTTCCTCACCGGTGATGAGGGCGACCGCTTCAACACCCGCACGCGCGACAAGCTTGTTGTAAACCTCACGCGCCAGCAGGCGCAGCGGCAAGCCGATGATACCGGACGAATGCGCCAGCATCCGCTCGATCGCGAGATGGGTCTTGCCGGTGTTGGTGGGGCCAAGGACCGCGGTGACGCCGGCACCGGGGGCCCGGTCATTTACAAACAACGGCACTGAAGTGGACAGGGACATTAGGACGGGTCCGCACAACGCACACGACGCGGAACGCCGCAGCAAGCTTCTGGAAGTGTCTCACAATGCAACGTTTTTGACGCTGCGCCTTAAGATATGGAACGAGTCCGGAACGAAAGAAGCCCGAATCGCTGACTCCTATGATGTTCGGCTTCGTTCACCGCAATATGTCGCGCACCTTATCCTTTAGCGGCACTACATCAAGTCCTGACGCATCCCATAGGCAGTCGGCTTTGCGGTGAATCTCTTAATGCCGGAGTCGAATCGGATTGGCCGAAGAGTCAACATGATTCAGAACCGGAATCTGCTAGTTCGTCCTTGCAGTTTTTTGGACCGAAATGAATTCCGTCGCCTCGATTACCCCAGTGCCGATTGGGGTCGGGATCACGATCTTGAATGGAACAAGGACGCGCGTTCCTGCGATCGGCGCGAACCAGATTTCCATGCCGCGCTGAGCGGCCACGTATTTGATGGAGGCACGATCCGGCACGTAGCCCGCGATCGGCGTGAAATAAACTGCACACACCACTGCAGGACCTTTGTAGCCCTTTTCGGCCTTGACCATCTCCATACGCTTGTAATCAAGGCTGAGATCGTAGCGCATACGGCCGTCGAACACCGGGATCGTCCTCCGGCAGGCCTCAGGGGTCAGCGGATCGCCTGTCCCGGCCACACGCAGCAGCGAACCGGTCATCGGGTCAAAGACATTGCGGCGTTGAGCATCAGTGACCGGGATCCGGTCAGGCGTCACCGGCGGCTCAGGCTCGATCGACGTTTCCTTCACGCTGCCGGCAGCCAGGACGATACGGATAATCTCGGCCTTTTTGCCGTAGTTGATGGTCGACAGATAGCTCAGCGGCGACAGTTGGCCGTTGACGATCCGGCCTTGGCTCGTGCCGGTTCCGCTGCCACCGCCAATTGACTTCATCAGGCCGGTAGTGGCGCCGCTGACGGCCGCGGCATACTGATCGTCGGCAACATCGACGATCCAGCCGCCTTTGCCGATGGTGATCCCAGCGAGAGAAGCCTCGTATTTCGCGTCCAGCCGACCCTGGGCCACCGCGGGAGCGGCCAGAAGTCCAAATGCTGCGAAGGTGAACAGCGCGCTAAAAGCATGCGCCATGGCGCCAAGCGGGCGGCGCGGCATAAATAAACGGGGCATATCCACCGATGGAGAATCCTGTTGCGCAACGACGCGTCGACCGACTGAAATATCCGGCAAAATCCCGCCGGGAAAGCCGCCCCGCGAATCTTGCGCGAGTTTCTTTGAAATCCCTGTCGTCTTCATTTTGTGGGGGATTACGTCGTTTATATGTTGGAGAAATCCCTGTATTAGCGAGGGAAATCGCGTTCCAGGCCGAACTGCTTTTGACGAAAATCGTCCTGATTCGATGGCCAGAACAGCGCTCTCACCTTGACGCTGGGCGGCTGGGCCCTTATACGTCCGCGGTTCCTGAAAATGGACAACTTTTAAACCCCCACGCGAGCTCCTTTTAAACAGGTCGGCTCCGGGGATGACAGAGGATTTTCGCCATGTCTCGGCGCTGCGAATTGACCGCCAAGGGCGCTCAGGTTGGCCACAAAGTCAGCCACTCGAACCGCAAGACCAAGCGCAGGTTTCTGCCGAACCTGTGCAACGTCACGCTGATCTCGGACACGCTGGAACGCACTGTGCGCCTGCGTGTGTCGGCAAACGCGCTGAAGAGCGTCGATCACCGCGGCGGTCTCGATGCCTTCCTGCTCAAGGCGAATGTCGCCGAGCTGTCGCCGAAGGCTGTTGAGCTGAAGCGCCAGATCGAAAAGAAGAAGCTCGCTGTAGCCAGCTAAGCTCAGCTTCTTTCAAAGATGATTCAGGCCGGGCTTTCCACCCGGCCTTTTTTCGTTGCTTGATGCCTTCACGGAAGAACGAACTCACTCTTCCACCAGCGTGAACTGCAGCAGCAGCGTCCGCTGAATCATGGAAAAGTTGTCGTCGGAAATCATGGTCACCACCGTGTCGCCATTCTCCGCGACATGGGTGTCGATGCCTTCCATGTTGTCGATCTCATAGCCGAGATCGACTTCGAATATCGTTGCACCGTCGATCACCGCGTCGGGAGCGATAGAGCCGGCGGCGACACGGCGGATACGGATACCGACGCCCTCCATCACCGAAAATTTTCTTTCGAGCAACAGCAGGTCACCTGACGGAAGTAACGTGGCGTCGCTAATGTCAAAATTTTTCGTCCGTTTGACCGAGAATTGCCCTGGCGCAGGCCCGCCGATGAGGAAACCTAGAATATTTCCCGCGGGATCAAGACCTCGCTCGGAGATCGCAACCAAGGTCCCTGCGAGCGGCTGCCCCTTCGGCACAAAGACCAGCGTCTCAAGTCCCTTGTTGAAGGGCAACTTCTCGATCCCGGCTGGTAGCGAGATCGGCTCGCCCCGAGCCCGGACGCCGTCCCTGCCGAAATCAAACCGCAGGATCTGATTGACGCGTTCAAGACCGACATAGGCTGTCGTCCCATCAAACGCGAGCGACTCCGTATCAAACCATCCGCGCTGGGTAATCTTCCTGCCGTCGCTGCCCAGGATCGGTGCAGACTTCACGTCGGCAAGGCCCGACAGCGCCTTACCTTGGTAAGTGAGCCGCCCCGTAAACCAGTTCGCCTTGTCGCTGAGAGAAATAAATCGCTCGCCCTTTTTGTCGAGCCGCAATGCAGACAGCCCGCCGAAGCCTCGAAACGAGGATGTCAGCACAAGTCCGCTGCGAAACTCGAGCGCGCCATAACGAACATGCGACGCATCACGAGGATCGAAATGCTCGATCTTGCGCGCATTCACCTCCAGAGGAACAGGACCATCACTCTTCACGTCTTGCGCGAAGGCCTGCAGCGGCGCGAAAGGACCGGCACCTGCGGGAAGCGCCGCCGCGGCGTTCAAGAGTAACCGACGGCGGCTGAGGTTTATGGCCATCTGTCAGGAGTGCAGTTTGCGCCGCCGCGATGGGGCTGGAGTTTCGACATGCGTTTCGCTGAACAGCTCGGCGAGCTTCTCGGTAATAGCGCCGCCAAGCTCCTCAGCATCCACGATCGTCACAGCGCGGCGATAGTAGCGCGTGACATCGTGACCGATGCCGATGGCAATCAGTTCGACCGGTGACCGGGTCTCGATCTCCTCGATGACGTGACGCAGATGCCGCTCGAGATAGTTGCCCGGATTGACTGACAGCGTTGAATCGTCGACCGGCGCACCATCGGAAATCATCATCAGGATCTTGCGCTGCTCGGAACGGCCGAGAAGGCGCTTATGCGCCCAATCGAGCGCCTCACCATCGATGTTTTCCTTGAGCAGGCCTTCGCGCATCATCAAGCCGAGATTCTTGCGCGCACGGCGCCACGGTGCATCCGCCGACTTGTAGATGATGTGCCGCAGATCGTTGAGACGGCCCGGATTGGCCGGCTTGCCTGCGGCGAGCCACGCTTCGCGCGACTGGCCGCCCTTCCACGCCCGCGTCGTGAAGCCGAGAATCTCGACCTTGACGCCGCAACGCTCCAGCGTTCGCGCCAGGATATCGGCACAGGTTGCCGCGACCGTGATCGGCCGCCCGCGCATCGAGCCCGAATTGTCGAGCAGCAACGTCACCACCGTGTCGCGGAACGTCGCCTCCTTCTCATGCATGAAGGATAGCGGGTGATATGGATCGGTGACGACGCGCGAGAGCCGCGCCGGGTCGAGAATTCCCTCTTCGAGATCGAATTCCCAGGCGCGATTCTGCTGCGCCATCAGCTTTCGCTGCAGACGATTAGCCAGCCGCGCCACGATGTGCTGCAGGTGCGCCAGCTGCTTATCGAGATAGCTGCGCAGGCGCTCCAATTCGTCGGGCTCGCAAAGATCCTCGGCTGAGACGACCTCGTCGAATTTTGGCGCAAACGCGTGATACTCAGGTCCCCGCGGCTCGTTGGCACCGCGATTCTGTGGGCGCTGAGCCTCGCCCGGCGTTTCGTCTTCACCAAGATCGGCATCATCGAACGTATCGCTGGCGGATGCCTGCGCGCTCTCCATCGCGTTTTCGGACATTTCCTCGGTGGATGACTGCGCCTGCTCGGCGCTCATTTCCTCTGAAGAATCGCTCTCCGGTGAACCGTCCGCGCCGGACTGGTCTTTTTCACCCTCGCGGTTGTCGTCCTGATTGTCGTCCTCATCCTGTTCGGCATTGCTGTCGTTGACGAGCTCCAGCGCCTCGAGCAGATCATGGATGGCATCGCCGAACCGAGCCTGATCCTCGGTGAAGCTGCTCAACTGATCGAGGCGCGCGCCAATCTTGTCCTCAAGCGTCGGCCGCCAAAGGTCGACCATCTTGCGGGCCGCAGCCGGCGGCGCGAGACCAGTCAAACGCTCGCGCACCAGCATCGCCAGCGCATCGGCCAACGGCGCATCAGCGCGATCGGTAATCTCGTCGTATTTACCGCGATGAAAATGATCATCGAGCATTGCCGTGAGGTTCTTGGCGACACCGGCCATGCGTCGCGAGCCGATCGCCTCCACGCGTGCCTGCTCGACAGCATCGAACACGCCGCGCGCCTGCGGATTGCCCGGCGCCAACTTGCGGTGAACTTTCGGATCATGACAGGCGAGGCGCAACGCGATGGAGTCGGCGTGACCACGCACAATCGCGGCATCTTTCCGCGTCAGTTTGCGCGCGGGCTCGGGCAGCCGCGCCTTGCCGGGCGAAAGTCCCGGGCGCTCGGCCGCAAACGTCACTTCCAGTTCGGGCTGCTTGGCGATGGCCCGCAAAGCGGACGTCACCGCCCGCTTGAACGGCTCGGTCGGTGATTCCTTGGAGCCAGTCTTGAATTTAATATTGGATGTGCTCATCGCGCCCTATTCCCTCGCCCCACTCCGAGGAGAGGGGCGGGGTGAGAGAGTAATGCGGAAGACGGAACACGAAGCCCCTCACCCAACTTGCTTCGCTCGCCACCTCTCCCCAGCGGGGAGAAGTTCATCCTTAGCTCAACGCGACATTTACCGATGACTCCGGCAGCTCCGCGTTGAAGCAACGCTGATAGAATTCAGCAACCAGCGGGCGTTCAAGCTCATCGCACTTGTTCAAGAAGGTCACGCGGAAGGCGAAACCGATATCGCCGAAGATATCGGCGTTTTCGGCCCAAGTGATGACCGTGCGCGGGCTCATCACCGTCGACAGGTCGCCGTTGGCGAAAGCGTTGCGCGTCAGGTCCGCGAGGCGGACCATCTTGTTGACGATGTCGCGGCCGGCATCAGTCTGATAGTGCTTCGCCTTGGCGAGCACGATCTCGACTTCGTTGTCATGCGGCAGGTAATTCAGCGTGGTGACGATCGACCAGCGATCCATCTGGCCCTGGTTGATCTGCTGCGTGCCGTGATAGAGGCCCGACGTGTCGCCAAGACCAATGGTATTGGCAGTCGCAAACAGGCGGAACGCTGGATGCGGCTTGATGACCTTGTTCTGGTCGAGCAGCGTCAGACGACCGGACACTTCGAGCACGCGCTGGATCACGAACATCACGTCCGGACGGCCGGCATCGTATTCGTCAAATACCAACGCGACATTGTGCTGGAGTGCCCATGGCAGAATGCCATCGCGGAACTCAGTGACCTGCTTGCCGTCACGCACGACGATCGAATCTTTGCCAACGAGATCGATACGGCTGATGTGGCTGTCGAGGTTGACGCGTACGCAAGGCCAATTCAGGCGCGCGGCGACCTGCTCGATGTGGGTCGACTTGCCGGTGCCGTGATAGCCCGTGACCATGACGCGGCGGTTACGCGAGAAGCCGGCGAGAATGGCAAGCGTGGTCGCGCGATCGAAACGGTAGTCCGTATCGGCTTCCGGCACATGCGGGTCGGTGTTCGAATAGGCGGGCACTTCAAGATCGCTGTCGATGCCGAAGACCTGACGAACCGACACTTTCATGTCGGGGAGATTTGCGGGTTCCTGCGATGTGGTCATGGCGGCGGTCATCAATCCTCCGTGGTCCCGGATGCTCCCGAAACCAGACGTGCTTGCTGCGGGGTGGGTGCTATTTTTCCAACGTAGCAGAGAGAAGCGAATGGCAGAAGCCCGCTTCCCATTGAAAGTTCCACTGTATTATCATCCAGATAAACCGTCATTGCCAGTTTGGAAGAGCTGCCCTGTGCATGACGCGCAGGCCAGATCAGCCTTCTGAGGAGCCATTTTCGGCTAAGCTGATCGAATCGGCTTTCACAGCCGTCAGCACCGGATTACGCGTGAATTCATATCTTCAGGACCTGATCGGCCTCGTTTCAGCCCATGCCTCGTGGGCCTACGCCGTTATATTTCTGGCCGCGCTGCTGGAAGCCGTGCCCGTCGCCGGGTCGCTGGTTCCGGGCTCTACCGTCATCGTGGCGCTGAGCGCGCTGGTGCCAAGTGGCAACCTGAAACTTGCACCAATCCTGACGGCAGCCATCGCCGGCGCCCTGCTCGGAGATGGGCTGGCCTACTGGCTGGGCCGCCACGCCGAACGTGAGGTTCTGACCACGTGGCCACTATCGAAATATCCTGCCGTCGTCTCGCAGAGCGAGACGTTCTTTCATCGCTACGGGACGTTTGCGGTGTTTTTCGCCCGTTTTGTCCCGCCGGTACGGGCCGTCGTGCCCATTATTGCGGGCTCCCTCGGTATGAGCGCGCCGCGCTTTTTTGCAGCCATGGTTCCGGCGGTGTTGCTCTGGGCACCGGCCATGATCCTGCCTGGCGTTCTGGCCGGCTCGGCCGCTGAGCAATGGGGCGCCAAGGCCGAACATTATGCGTTGCCGCTGGTGAGCGGGATCATCGCCATCGGCTGCCTCGGCTGGGCGCTGTTCTGCTGGCGCAAGAGACAGCACAACAAAGCCCTGCCAACCGATACTTCGGCCAGATAGATCACCGTCTCGGTTTTTCAGATGTCGCGAGGCACCCGAGCTATCAGGTGCGCACCACCGTCTTCAGGTAGTTGTAAGCTTGGATGATCTCAATCAACCGATCCTCGGTGGAACGGTCACCGCCATTGGCATCCGGATGATGCTGCTTCACCAACAGCTTGTATTTGGTTTTCACGTCCTCGAGCGTCGCCTCCGGACCCAGACCCATGACCTGCAGTGCCTTGCGCTCGGCATTGAAGATCTTTCGCGTTTCCGGCTTTGGTTCGGACGTTGAGCCGGAACCGGGCTGCCAGCGGTTGCGGCCGTTCATTTCGCTGAACACACTGAAAGGATCGACCGCGCTATCGATATCGAGATCGGCCTTGCCCTTCTTGCCCTTGGTGGCGCCGTTGGCCCCCATCTTCCATGTCGGCCGATGTCCGGTCAGCGCGTCTTTCTGATAGCTGGCGACCGCTTCGTTCGACATGCCCTGGAAGAAATTATAGGACTGATTGTATTCCCGCACATGGTTCAGGCAGAAATGCCAGTACTCCTTCTCCTTACCGCGACCTTTCGGCGCGCGATGAGGCGCAGTGTTCTTGCACTCTGGCCATTCACACATGGCCACATCTTCCTTCACGCGCGGTTGCTTCTGCTTCGCGGTGGGTTTGATGCGGATCTTGTCGAAGTATTTCGATTCGAAGGTCATGGCTGACTATGACGATGCCTTGCTGAAAGCTTCAAGTCTTGACACGCGAATTAGCGTCCCAATTTTCGGTTCACTCTGCGCGCCATTGACGAATACAGATAAGTGACGATATTGCGCGGATCATGACGACCAAAGATATTATCACAAATAAGTTGAACGAAGCTTTCATTCCCGAAAGCCTCGACGTGATTGACGAGTCCCATTTGCATGAGGGCCACGCCGGTCACAGGCCCGGCGGTGAAACGCACTTCCGGGTACATATTGTATCAAAGGCCTTCGAAGGGAAGAGCCGGATCGACCGTCATCGTATGATAAATGCGCTGCTGGCGCCCGAGCTTTCCGGCTCGGTTCATGCCCTGGCGATCAAGGCTCACGCCCCTGGCGACAACAAAGTCTGACGCCCAGACCTCTCGTGTGGTGGTTCAGAAGTTCGCCCGGTTTTTCCTGCGAGTCCTCCAGCGAACTTTGGATTCGGGACACTAGAACGCCGTTCCGGCCTTCGGCACTTTTTGGAACGTTTCAGTCTCGCGCGGCAGCGGTACGATTCGCAGCGCAGTGATGCGATTGCGCTCGCGCCGAAGCACGCGGAACCGGAATCCATGGAACGTGAAGCTCTGCCCGCGGTCAGGAATTGAACGCGCCTCATGGATCACCAGGCCCGCAATGGTCGTGGCTTCCTCATCCGGCAAATTCCAGTCCATCGCGCGATTGAGATCGCGGATCGGCACCGAGCCTTCAACGAACACCGAACCGTCCGGCTGGGCGCGCACGCCGGCGACCGCCACATCGTGCTCGTCTGAGATGTCGCCGACGATTTCCTCGAGAATGTCTTCGAGCGTCACCAGCCCCTCGACCTCTCCGTACTCGTCGACCACCAGAGCAAAGTGGGTTTTGCGGCGGCGGAAGGCCTTCAGCTGCTCGGAAAGCGGCCGCATCTCCGGCACGAACCATGGCTCCAGCGCGATCCCAACGACATCAACCTTGGAAATATCGCCTTCGGCCAACTGAATGGCGCGCAGGAGATCCTTGGCATGCAGGACGCCGACAATATTTTCAGGCTTCTCGCGCCACAACGGGATGCGGGTGTACTCGGTCGCCAGCACCTCACGAACAAGCTCTTCCGACGGCAGATCGGCATTGATCATCACCATCTCGGTACGGTGGACCATGACATCCGAGACCTGAAGATCCTTCAGATCGAGGAGGCCTCCCAGCATGTCGCGATCGTGCTTCTCGACGCCGCCTTCATGGTGAATGAGATCGACCGCGCCACGCAACCGTTCCGTCGGCGACAGGATCGGCTGATTGGCGCCGACAGGAATTCGCAGCAACTTGAGCAGCCCACGAATGATGACCTCGATGACGGTGAGAACCGGACCCAACACCGCGACCACCAACGTCATCGGCCGCGCAACCAGGAGCGACATGCGGTCCGGTGCATTGATCGCTATGGTCTTCGGCAGCACCTCGGCGAAGATAATCACCAGCACCGACATGACGGCCGTGGCGTAAAGCACGCCGACTTCGCCAAACCAGGCCGTGAACACGCCGGTCGCAAGCGCAGAGGCACCAATATTGGCCAGGTTGTTGCCCACCAGCAGCGCACCAATCATGCGCTCGCGGATATTGAGAAGGTAGGCGACGATGCCAGCCTCGTGGCTGCCCTGCTTCTGCAGCCGCAGCATGCTCGATCGCGATGATGCGGTCAGCGCGGTCTCGCTCGCCGAAAAGAAAGCTGAAATCAGCAAACACCCGATCACGACGCCGAACGAGAACCAGTACATGGCGATTTCATCGACCTCGTTAAGAAGCGAGCTTGCGCACCAGGAATTCGCGAACGGTAGACGGGTCCACGTCGTTGGCGATGACAGCCTTGCCGATCTTTTCGAGCAGAATGAAAGTAAGCTGTCCGCGCTTCACTTTCTTGTCCTGCGCCATCAGCGCCATCAGGGTATCTGCGTCGGCAAGACCTTCCTGTTGGAAGCCCGCAATGTCCTGCAATCTCGTCGGCAGGCCGACAACAGCAAGGTGACGTTGCACGCGCTCCGCGTCCGCAGCAGGGATCATATTCATTTCCGCCGAGAATTCAGCGGCAAGCACCATGCCAACGGAAACGCCCTCGCCATGAAACAGCCGGTCAGAAAAGCCCGTCGCCGCCTCAAGTGCGTGGCCGAAGGTGTGACCAAGATTGAGCAGCGCACGCTCACCGTTCTCGCGCTCGTCGCGCGCGACGATTGCCGCCTTCGCGCGGCAGCTCGTGGCAATCGCATGCTCCCGCGCACTGCCGCCGGAAAAGAGGTCTGCGTGATTTGCCTCCAGCCACGTGAAGAAGGCTTCGTCCCCAAGCACGCCGTATTTGGCAACTTCCGCATAGCCCGCGCGAAACTGGCGCGGCGTCAGCGTGTCCAGCACCGCCGTATCAGCCACAACAAGAACAGGCTGATGAAAAGAGCCCACGAGATTTTTGCCATGAGGCGAGTTGATGCCGGTCTTGCCCCCGACGGATGAATCCACTTGCGCCAGCAGGGAAGTCGGAACCTGGACGAAATCGACGCCGCGCCGGACGATGGCGGCGGCAAAACCGGCCAGATCGCCGATCACACCACCACCCAGCGCAATCACCAGATCGTTGCGCTCGATCTTCGCGGCAATCAGCGCCTCGCAGACATCCTGCAAGACTGCATAACTTTTGGAAGCCTCGCCCTCGCCAACAACGAAATGCGACGAGGCTACGCCCGCCTCCGCCAACGCAGCTTCGGTCTTGTTGAGCCAATGACCTGCCACCGTGCGATCGGTCACGATGGCCACACGGACGCCGGGGCGCAGCTCTTTGATGCGGTGGCCGAGCGACGGCAGCACGTCGCGGCCGATCACGATGTCATACGCTCGATCGCCGAGGGCGACATCGACTGTCACCGGGCTGGAATTTCTCATGGACACGGTCATGGGGCTTTATTCGCAGAAGATGAAGCTGTGCTGCCGGACAACAGATAAGCATGAATGGCGTCAACGCACTCGTCGACAATCTTTTCGTGTGGCACATCGCGGGATGCGATGGCGATGTCCGCCAGTTGATAAAACGGACTGCGCTCGATGATCAGTCGCTCAATCGTCGCCGCAGGATCCGCCGTCTGCAGCAAGGGACGATCGGCGCGCCGCTTGACCCTGCGCAGGATGACATCGCCGTCGGCCTGCAGCCAGACTGAAACGGACTTCGCACGGATACGATTGCGGGTTTCCTCCCGCATGAAGGCACCGCCTCCCGTGGCGAGCACGCAGGAAGGACCGTCGAGCAAAGCGGCGATAACGCGGGCTTCGCCGTCGCGGAAATATGGCTCGCCGTGTTCCGCGAAAATCTCGGGGATCGTCATGCCGCCATGGCGCTGTTCGATCTCATGATCCGCATCCAGAAACTGCAACCGCAGCCGCGTGGCCAGCCTGCGGCCGATGGTCGACTTCCCTGCTCCCATCATGCCGACGAGCACAATCGACCGCGGGCCCAGCGCCGCTGTGATTTCGGCCTCCTGGGCTGTGGGGTCGTGCTGTCTGGCCGCGGGTTCGGTCATCATTTGAGCCTGGGTGACCGCGACTGCGGCCGTCGCTACACCCTATACTACTCTGGCGGAGGCTCCCGCCAGAGTCTCTTGCCGAAACACGGCGAACATGTTGGTAGTTGGTCGGCCTGACACGTTCCATTGGTTAACACGTGGCCCGGGCACAACTCAGGCTTTCCAAGCACCCTTCGAGGCAAAGTTCGATGCCCAGCCTGTTCCGCTTCCTGACCGTCGTCGCAGTGCTCGGCGGGCTGATCTATGGCGGCATTTTTGCGCTGGCCAATTTCGTCAACCCCAAGCCGCGCGAGATGACTGTCACCATCACCCCCGATAAATTTCTCAAACAATAAACGGGACCGCTATGCGGCTCGACAAATCTTCTGACGCCCGGCTGATCTCCCTGTTTCTCGACATGCTCGCTGCTGAGCAAGGCGCGGGCGACAACACCCTGCAGGCCTATCGCTCCGATCTCGAAGATCTTTCAGAGTTCATCGCGCACCGGAAAAAAACTTTCCTCATCGCCGACACGCAAGTCCTGCGCGACTACTTGGCCGATCTCGATACCCGCGGCTTCAAGTCGTCGAGTGTGGCGCGCAAATTGTCCTCGATGCGCCATCTGTTTAAATTTCTTTTGAACGAACGGGCGCGTGAGGACGATCCGGCGGCGATTCTGTCCGGCCCGAAGCGCGGCCGCAGCCTTCCTAAAGTGCTTTCGATTGCAGATGTGGATCGCCTGCTCACACACGCGCGAACGCTCGCGCAAACGCCAGACCAATCTTCCTTGCAACGCATTCGCGCGCTGCGGCTCTCGTGCCTGCTTGAAGTTCTTTACGCCACGGGTTTGCGCGTTTCCGAGCTGGTGTCGCTGCCGCTGTCGGCGGCGCGGCGCGACGCGCGCATGATCGTGGTCCGTGGCAAAGGGAACAAGGAGCGGCTGGTGCCACTCAACGATGCCTCGAAGCAGGCGATGGCAGATTATCTCGCCGCGATGGACGCAAGCCGCCCGGAGCAAAAGAAGAAAGCGCTGCCGGCGTCAAAATGGCTTTTTCCCTCGTCTGGCGAAAGCGGACACCTGACGCGCCAACATTTTGCCCGCGACCTCAAGGAGCTCGCCGCTAGCGCAGGCATCGCGCCGCGCCTCGTCAGCCCCCACGTCCTGCGTCATGCCTTTGCAAGCCATCTTCTGCACAATGGGGCGGATCTCCGCATCGTACAGACGCTGCTCGGACACACCGATATTTCCACGACGCAGATCTACACCCATATTGTCGAGGAAAGACTCAAGAGCCTGGTCCGCGACCTGCACCCATTAGCCGACAAATAGTTCTAAAAAATTAGTAATATCAGGATGTTTTGAGCCGGAGCTTGACTTGTGCCCCCTTCTTGACTTGAAAGACGCCAACAAGCATTCAAGGACACGTTATATCCGCCCTTCGCTGGAAGCGCGTTAGACCTTATGTATCTCTCACATGCCGGACCTGATGCGCAGCTATCTCGATTTTGAAAAACCCGTCGCCGAACTTGATTCCAAGGTCGACGAATTGCGCGCGCTCGCCGCGAGCGGCAGCGACATCAGCGAAGAGGTGTCGCGTATCGAGGAAAAAGCGACACAGGCACTGCACGAGCTCTATACCAACTTGACGCCGTGGCAGAAAACGCAGGTCGCGCGTCACCCGCTGCGACCCCACTGCGTCGACTACATCAAGTCACTGATCACCGAATTCACCCCGCTCGCCGGGGACCGTAAGTTCGGTGACGACGAAGCGTTGATCGGCGGCTTCGGACGTTTTCGCGGCGAAAGCATTTGCGTCATCGGCCAGGAAAAGGGCTCGACCACTGAGACCCGGCTGAAACACAATTTCGGCATGGCCAAGCCTGAAGGCTACCGCAAGGCCGTGCGGCTGATGGAAATGGCCGATCGCTTCGGTATTCCCGTGCTGTCTCTGGTGGATACGGCGGGTGCATATCCGGGCATTGGCGCCGAAGAGCGCGGACAGGCGGAAGCGATTGCACGCTCTACTGACGCTTGCCTCAGTCTTGGTGTCCCGAATGTCGCGGTGATTATCGGCGAAGGTGGTTCCGGCGGCGCCATCGCAATTGCAACCGCAAATCGCGTCCTGATGCTGGAACACGCGGTCTACAGCGTTATTTCACCCGAAGGTGCCGCTTCGATTTTGTGGCGCGACGCTGGGAAAGCGCAGGAAGCGGCGACCAATCTCAAGATTACAGCGCAGGATCTCGCCCGCTTTGGTGTGATTGACACAATTTTGAAGGAGCCGCCCGGCGGTGCCCACCGCGATCCGGAGGGCATGATCGCCAAGACCGGCGACGCCATTGCGCAGGCGTTCAACGACATGCGCAACCTTGATGCGAAGGCGATCCGCAACCAGCGACGTCAGAAGTTCCTTGAGATCGGACGCAAGCTCGTCTGATTACCGCTCCGTCGCCATTTGTGGCTTTTTCTGGGCATTTCGCGCGCAATCCCTGTTTACGCGCCGTTGACCATCCTGGCGCCGAGCCCGTCCCGGCAAGCCGTTCAGCTTGCGAGCGGCAGCCCTTAAGGATAATGATTGTTCAATAAATTCCGCGCTTTTCTCATCGTCAGGGTCACTCTGCCTTCACAATGAAAACAGGCGCAGCCGATTGAAGTGGATGAGTTCTTCTACGGCCTACAGGATGCCATTTTGCCGGGGAAAACTTTCGCGGCGGGGATGCTAGATTAGTCTGGAGTTGGGGATTGCCAGTTTTTGCATTGACCGACCGCACGAAGATGCGCGCGCTCGCCACATCGGCTGTGCTTGCTGCAAGCGTGTTGCTGTCAGGCTGCAACGGCGACGCCATTTCGCCGACCGCAAAAGCAACCAAGCCGATCCCGGAAAAATTGCTGGCTGATATTGAAGCCAAGAACATGGACAAGGGCTCACCCATGCTGGTGCGCCTGTTCAAGCAGGAAGCCGAGCTCGAAGTCTGGAAGCAGGACCGCACAGGCCACTTCGCGCTGCTGAAAACTTATCCGATCTGCCGCTGGTCGGGTGACCTTGGTCCGAAGGTCAAGGAAGGCGACCGCCAGGCGCCGGAAGGTTTCTACTCGATCACGCCTGCGCAGATGAATCCGCAGTCGGCGTATTACCTGTCGTTCAACATGGGCTACCCCAATGCCTATGACAAAGCATGGGGACGGACCGGCTCGCAGTTGATGGTGCACGGCGACTGCTCTTCGCGCGGCTGCTACGCCATGACCGACGAGCAGATTTCCGAAATCTACGCACTGGGCCGCGAGTCCTTCTTCGGCGGCCAGAGCGCATTTCAGGTGCAGGCCTATCCTTTCCGCATGAACGCACAGAACATGGCAAAGTATCGGAACAACCCGAACATGCCGTTCTGGAAGATGATCAAGGAAGGCAACGACCACTTCGAAGTGACGAAGCAGGAGCCGAAGGTCGATTTCTGCGAGAAGAAGTACGTCTTCGATGCACAAAAGCCGGCGAATTCCACCAAGCCTTTGACGTTCAACGCGTCGGCTCAGTGTCCGGCCTATGAAATTCCGCAGGACATTGCCGACGCTGTGCGTGAAAAGCAGCAGCAGGATGATGCGAAGATCGCGCAGTTCATCAGCCGCGGCACCCCGGTTGCGCGATCCCGCGCCGGTATCGACGGCGGCATGCATCCGATTTTCGCGTCGAAACTGCCTGAAGGCCAAGCTGCTATCGACAAGGACGTGACCGACTATGCGGTTGCATCCTATCTGCCCGCACCAGGAACCATTCCCTCGCATGCCACCATTCCAGCGGCGCCGGAAGCACCAGTGTTTGGGGCAACGTCATCATCGAACAGCGAGCCGATGGTTGCGGTTACGACGCCCGCGCCGGACACCAACGCCACAAATACGACGTCGTCTTCATCGTCCTCAGGCGAAGGCTTCCTGAGCCGCTTGTCGCGATCCGTCGGCTTGAAATCGGATCCTCCGCCGCAGCCGACGACGGTCGCCGCCGTAGCGCCGAAGGCGGCTAAGCCCGTCAGCCAGAAGGCGAAATCGGTCGCGCAGGCCAAGCCCGCCGAGCAAAAGGCTGCTGAACCGCGGGTGATCTCGCTCGACAAGACGCAGCAGGCGCAAGCCAAGGGTGTCTTCCCGGAACCGACTCCCGCCGCGGCCCCACCAGCACAGCAATCTATCGCTGGCGCCCAGCCTCCGGTTTCATCGAGTTCGTTCGATAGCCGCTGGTCGACCGCCCGCTAATTCGAGCATTCTTTCGTAGATAAAAAAACGCCGGTCGAAAGACCGGCGTTTTCTTTGAACTCAACTCCGGCCGATCGACACCGGCTCAGACGTAGCGTCCATGGCAATGCTTGTACTTCTTGCCTGAACCGCAGGGACAATCCTCGTTGCGTCCGATCTTGCCCCAGGTTGCGGGATTCTGCGGATCGCGCTGATCCGGTGCGACAGGCGCGAGCGAAGCCGCCGCAAACGACATCTCGTCCTCACCCGTATTCGGGTTGAGCTTGTGCGCTTCCATCTGCGGTAATTCCGGCTGCTCTTCCGGTGGAATGATCTCAACACGGACGAGCTGCGCGGTCACCGCTTCACGCAGATGGGTGATCAGGCCTTCGAACAGGGCGAACGCTTCGGACTTGTACTCCTGCAACGGATCGCGCTGGCCGTAACCACGCAGGCCGATCACCTGACGCAGATGGTCCAGCATGACCAGATGCTCGCGCCAAAGATGATCCAGCGTCTGCAGCAGAATCGATTTCTCGACATAGCGCATCACGTCCGGACCGAACTGTGCCGACTTCGCCGCCATGTGTTCATCGACGCGCTTCTCGATACGCGCCAGCATTTCCTCGTCGGCAATGCCTTCTTCCTTGGCCCAGTCCTCGACCGGCAAATCAAGGTCGAGCACGCGCTTCAATTCTTCCTTCAGACCCGCGATATCCCACTGCTCGGCATAAGCGTGCTCGGGGACGTGCTTGGTGACAAGGTCGTCGACCAGAGCATGGCGCATATCCGCCACGGTCTCGGCAACGTTCTGATCGCGCATCAGATCGACGCGCTGCTCGAAGATTGCCTTGCGCTGGTCGTTCTGCACGTCGTCGAACTTGAGGAGATTCTTGCGGATGTCGAAGTTGCGCGCTTCGACCTTCTGCTGCGCCTTCTCGAGCGCCTTGTTGATCCACGGATGGATAATCGCCTCGCCTTCCTTCAGGCCGAGACGGGTCAACATGGTATCGAGGCGATCCGACCCGAAGATGCGCATCAGATCGTCTTCCAGCGACAGGAAGAACTTGGTGCGGCCAGGGTCGCCCTGACGGCCAGCACGGCCTCGCAGCTGATTGTCGATGCGGCGTGACTCGTGACGCTCGGAACCGATAATATAGAGGCCACCCGGCTTGGTGACCGTCTTTGCCGGCCTGCTGCCCTTGGCGGGCTCAAGCTCAATGGTTTCTTCCGCTTTCAATACGATTTCGCGGAACCGTTCGATATCAGCCTTGATCTGCGCGATCCGCGCCTGCTTCTCAGCCTCGTCGGTGATGTCCGCCGTTTCCTGCGCAATGCGCATTTCGAGCGAACCGCCGAGTTTGATGTCGGTGCCGCGGCCGGCCATGTTGGTCGCAATGGTGATCGCGCCCGGCACGCCGGCTTCAGCAACGATATAGGCTTCCTGTTCGTGGAAGCGTGCATTCAGCACCGCGAACAGCTTCGCGGGCTTGCCCGCGCGTGCGGCCGCGTACAGCTTTTCCATCGCCTTCGGATTGCCGAAATCGATCAGCTTGTAGCCGTTTTTTTTCAAGAACTCGCCGAGCACTTCCGACTTCTCAATCGAAGCCGTACCCACCAGCACTGGCTGCATGCGCGCATTGGCGCGCTCGATTTCGGCCAGAATAGCGCGGTGCTTTTCCTCTGCCGTGCGATAGACCTCATCGTCTTCATCCAGACGCGCGATCGGCAGGTTGGTCGGCACCTCGATGACTTCGAGCTTGTAGATGTCGAACAGTTCGTCCGCTTCCGTCGCCGCCGTACCGGTCATACCGGCCAGCTTTTCGTACATGCGGAAATAGTTCTGGAACGTAATCGAGGCGAGCGTCTGGTTCTCCGGCTGAACCGGCTGATGTTCCTTCGCTTCCAGCGCCTGATGCAGACCTTCCGAATAACGCCGGCCCGGCATCATGCGGCCGGTGAACTCGTCGATAATGACGACTTCGCCGTCACGAACGATGTAGTCCTTGTCGCGGGTAAACAGCGAGTGCGCGCGGAGCGCCTGATTGACGTGGTGAACAACGGAGACGTTCTCGACGTCGTAGAGCGAGTCGCCCTTGAGCTGTCCGGCATCGCGCAGCAGGGTCTCGATCTTCTCCATGCCGGCTTCGGTCAGCGTGACGGCGCGCTGCTTCTCATCGACTTCGAAGTCCGCGGTCTTTTCCAGCTTCGGGATGTAGGTGTCGATGGTGTTATAGAAATCGGAGCGGTCATCGAGCGGACCGGAAATGATCAGAGGCGTGCGCGCTTCATCGATCAGGATCGAGTCGACTTCGTCGACAATCGCGAAGAAGTGTCCGCGCTGGACCATGTCCTCCAGGCGATACTTCATATTATCGCGCAGATAGTCAAAACCGTATTCGTTGTTGGTGCCGTAGGTGATGTCGCAACCGTAAGCCGCTTGCCGCTCGGCATCGTCGAGGCCATGGACGATCACACCCGTGGTAAGGCCGAGGAAGCCATAGACCTGGGACATCCAGTCGGAGTCGCGCTTGGCCAGATAATCGTTGACCGTGACGACATGGACGCCCTTGCCCGCGAGTGCATTGAGATAGACCGGCAGGGTTGCGACCAACGTCTTGCCTTCGCCGGTCTTCATTTCGGCGATGTCGCCCTCGTGCAGAACCATGCCGCCGACGAGCTGCACGTCGAAGTGCCGTTGACCGAGGGTGCGCTTGGCAGCTTCGCGCACGGTCGCAAACGCAGGCACCAACAGATCGTCAAGGCTCTTGCCTTCAGCGATCTGTTTGCGGAATTCGTCCGTCCGCGCTTTCAGCGCCTCGTCGGACAACGCCGCAACCTCGGGCTCCAGTGCATTGATGGCATTGACGCGAGACTGGTAACCCTTAATACGCCGGTCGTTGGCAGAGCCGAAAAACTTGCGGGCGAGCGCACCGAGCATCGAAAATTCCTGTCTAGCAGTTTGGTGTTGCAGCCGCGGGGACCGCGACCACTTACCCGTGAGAGGCGTATCCCCAGAATTCCTTGCGGGGGCAAACCCTTGCAGATGAGTGCGGGAAACGAATTCCGGGGTTCACGTGGTCAACCGCGGCACCGTCCCACAGCAGCCTCAAGAGCCCGCGGGAGAGATATGGGCCGCTCCGAGCCTTGTCAACGCGCGAACCTGTCAAGGATTTCATGATTTTGGCGGCTTTTTCGCGTTGCTTCTCGGCAATGGTTGAGCGAGTGTCCGGCCGCCCGAACCGTCCGACTTTGACCCATAAGGATTTTCCATGACTGTTTCTCAGACCAGCACGGCCCTGAGCGCGCGAACCGGCCTGCTCTCGACCGCCGCGGCAACTTGTCTCGCGGTTTTCTTGATGGCTGGCCAGCCGCTCCACGCACAAAATGCCGATCCCGTGATCGCAAAAGTTAACGGCGCGGAAATTCATCAGAGCGATCTGGCGGTTGCCGAGGAAGAGCTTGGACCGAGCCTGCAGCAGATGGACCCGGCCAGCCGCCGCGAAAACCTGATTTCCTTCCTGGTCGACATGAAAATCGTCGCCAAGGCCGCCGAGGACAAGAAGGTCGGCGACAGCGCCGACTTCAAGAGAAAGCTCGCTTTTGCCCGTGACCGGCTCTTGATGGACAGCATCCTCAACACCGAAGGCAAGGCTGCCGTCACCGACGACGCCATGAAGAAGGTCTATGACGACGCCATCAAACAGGCGGGCAACGAGCAGGAAGTCCATGCACGGCACATCCTCGTTCCGACCGAGGAAGAGGCGAAGGCGATCGTCGAGGAACTCAAGAAGGGCGCCGATTTCGCAGAACTCGCCAAGAAGAAGTCGAAGGATCCAGGCGCAGCCGATGGCGGCGACCTCGGCTTCTTCACCAAGGAACAGATGGTTCCAGAATTTTCGGCCGCGGCCTTTGCGCTCGAACCCGGCAAGATTTCGGACCCTGTGAAGTCCCAGTTCGGCTGGCATGTCATCAAGGTTGAGGAAAAGCGCGATCGCAAGCCGCCTCCATTCGACCAGGTGAAGCCGCAGATCGAGACTTTCGTCGTTCGCAAGGCGCAGTCCGATTACGTCACCAAGCTGCGCGAAGCCGCCAAGGTCGAGCGCCTCGACAAGAAGGACGAGCCCGCAGCAGCGGCTACTCCGGCTCCGGACGCGAAAGCGGCACCTGGCGGCGCCATGATGAAGAAGAAATAAACGTCACGAATTCGTCATCTGTGACATTCTGATTTAGAGAATGCCCGGCTTCGTGCCGGGCATTTTCATTTCTACCTTTTGATTTCTGCCTTGCGATTCACCTGCCCGATGAGTTTGATGCGCCCATTCTCAAATCCGGAAGATTGCAATGTCGACAACGGTCTCGCCTCTCGCCCCCACCCACGTCCCTGATATGCCGCGGATCGCCGGTGTGCGTCTTGCGACAGCCGCTGCCGGCATTCGCTACAAGGACCGTACCGACGTCCTGCTGGCGCTGTTCGACAAAGGCACGGCTGTCGCGGGGGTTTTCACCAAGTCCAAGTGCCCGAGCGCCGCGGTGGACTGGTGTCGCGCGAAGCTAAAGGGCGGCGAAGCCCGCGCTCTGGTGGTCAATTCCGGCAATGCCAACGCCTTCACCGGCAAGAGCGGCAAGCAGTCTACTACTCTGACCGCATCGATCGCCGCGAAGGCAGCGGAAACAACGCCGGCCAAGATCTTTCTGGCCTCCACGGGCGTCATCGGTGAACCGCTCGACGCGACGAAATTCGATGGCGTGCTGGATAATCTCGTGCAGAGCGTTGCGGAGGATGGCTGGCACGATGCCGCTCGCGCCATTATGACCACCGACACATTCGCGAAGGTCGCAACCGCAACGGTCAAAATCGGCAACACGAAAGTGCACATCAACGGCATGGCCAAAGGTGCGGGCATGATCGCGCCCGACATGGCGACCATGCTGTCGTTCATCTTCACCGATGCACCGATCTCCGCGGCGGTGCTGCAATCGTTGCTCAAGACTGGCGTCGAAGACACGTTCAACGCGGTGACGATCGATGGCGACACATCGACCTCCGACACGCTGCTTGCGTTTGCAACCGGTGCGGCCGCAGCCGAAGGCGCGCCAAGAATCACTCGTGCCGCCGACCCGAAACTGAAGGCGTTCACGAAGGCTTTTCACGGGGTGCTGGCGGACCTCGCCGAGCAGGTTGCACGCGACGGTGAAGGCGCACGCAAGTTGATCGAGATCATCGTTGACGGCGCAACGTCGAAGAAATCTGCGCGCAAGATCGCGATGTCCATCGCCAACTCGCCGCTGGTGAAGACCGCGGTCGCCGGCGAAGACGCCAACTGGGGCCGCGTCGTCATGGCTGTCGGCAAAGCCGGCGAACCTGCCGACCGTGATAAACTGTCGATCTCGTTCAATGGCATTCGTGTCGCGACCAAGGGCGCGCGTGATCCGTCCTATAACGAGGCGGAAGTCTCTGCGCTGATGAAGGAGCAGAAGATCCAGATCAAGGTCAATCTCGGTCTCGGCAAGGGAACCGACCGCGTGCTGACATGCGATCTCACCAAGGAGTATGTCACGATCAACGGCGATTACCGGTCGTGATAAAACTCACCCTCGTTGTTGCCTGCGCGCTGATCGACGCCGACAACCGCGTCCTCATCGCGCAGCGTCCCGAAGGAAAGGCGATGGCGGGGTTGTGGGAGTTTCCCGGCGGGAAGCTCGAGCCCGGCGAACGGCCTGAGCCCGCGTTAATCCGCGAACTCACTGAGGAACTCGGCATTACAGTGCAGGAGCCGTGTCTCGCGCCGTTAACGTTCGCCAGCCACGGCTATGAGACCTTCCATCTGCTGATGCCACTTTACATCTGCCGGAAGTGGGAAGGCATCGTCACCGCGCGCGAAGGCCAGAACCTCGCATGGGTCCGTGCCAACAAGTTGCGCGACTATCCGATGCCGCCGGCTGACATTCCCCTCATTCCACATCTCACCGATTTGCTGTTGTGATGCGCGCAGGAATTTCGTGATGGCACGTGGATAAATTCCACGTCGCCACAACACATCACGGCTTCGATTTGCCTTTAACGGCAGCCTCTAGGCTCATCTTCGCTGATCCCGGCTTCAGCGCCTTCTGCTGGCTTTCATGGGGCGCCCATCCCGAGAGCCAGATGATATCGAACGTGGCGCGGATGCGCCCGTCGGGATCGGCAAAACGCTCCGCATAGACGTGTGCCATCTTCAGCAACGTGGCTCGGCGCGACAACGTCCGGCGGCGCTCGGTCAGAATATTGGCGGCGCCCATACGCCGCAGATCATGCATGAGCGCGAATGCATTGTCATAACGCACCACGATACGATCCACATCCGTCACAGGCAACGCAAAGCCCGCACGCTGCAGCAAAGCTCCGACATCTCGCAAATCGGCAAATGGCGCGACGCGTGGCGATACGCCGCCTTCGATTTCGGCTTCAGCCGCGGCGAAGGATTGCCGAAGTTCGGTCAGCGAGTCTCCGCCGATCATGGCCGCAAGCAGCAATCCATCCGGCTTGAGGGCGCGGCGCACCTGCGCCAGAACGCCCGGCAGATCATTCACAAACTGCAAAGCCAGTGCCGAAACCACCAGATCGAGGGATTGGGGCACCAGCGGCAACGGCTCGCTGTCGGACGCGGGCAGCGCGACCGCCGCAAGTTGCAGCACACTCGCATCGATCGCGCCGCGTACCTGATCGCCCGGCGTGCCGAGGTCAACACCGTTCGAGAATTCACGCAGCACAGCATGCAGCCGCTCGGCCATATCCTCGGCCACACGATCCAGCAAAAACGTCGCAGGTCCGAGCTGCGCCGCGCGACGCAGCCGCTCGCGGAGCAAAGCGCGATCGAACAGGCGCGGAGGACTATCATTCGTCGTCATGGGCCGTTGGTACGTCTTGAGCCGTCATCTGACAATATCGAAGCCTACTTGCACCGAAAGCCCCACTTGAGCCGGCCATACCGCCGGTTTAGCTTCGATTTGCGGGGGAGATATGTCCGAGGTGGAAGAGACAGCATCACGACCTTTGAGCGACCGTCTGCAGAGCGGACTGTTTCGCGCTTTGAAGGGCTGTCGTGACATGTGCTTGGCCATTCCGCGCGCGGCGCTGGATATCGCCCTACCGACCCTATGTGTGTCCTGCCACGAACCTGTCGCTGGCGAAGGCGTATGCTCCGCCTGCTGGGCAAAGCTGTCGTTCATCGCGCCACCGTTCTGCGCACGGCTTGGCATTCCGTTTGTCTATGATCCCGGCTCGGGATTCCTCTCGATGGAAGCCATTGCGAAGCCACCGGCTTACCAGCGCGCCCGCGCCGCCGTGCGCTATGACGAAGTCGCACGCACGCTGGTCCACGCGTTGAAGTATCAGGATCGCACGGATCTCGCCCCCACCATGGGTCGCTGGATGGCCCGCGCCGGGCACGAGCTTTTGAGCGAGGCGGATGCGCTCATCCCTGTGCCCTTGCATTGGCGGCGAAGCTGGAGCCGCCGTTACAACCAGTCGGGCGCTTTGGCTAAGATCATCAGCCGGGAGACCCGCCTGCCGGTCGTCGGCAACGCTTTGCAGCGGATGCGGCCGACATTGCAGCAGATCGGATTGTCCAAATCCGATCGCGCACTCAACGTCCAGGGCGCGTTCAAGGTGCCTTTGGAGAAAAAGTCTTCCGTCCAAGGCAGACGGATTGTTCTGGTTGACGATGTGTTGACGTCCGGCGCCACGGTCGATGCATGCGCCCGCGCGCTGTTGCGGGCCAGGGCTGCGCAGGTGGACGTGCTGGTGTTCGCGCGGGTTGTGGACACATTCAAGCCCCCCATATAATTTGTGTCATTCACCGCTGTAGAGACACAACATGCCTGCTGAGATTGAGATCTATACCCGCCCCGGATGCGGCTATTGCAGTGCTGCGAAATCCCTTCTGACCCGGAAGAAGGCAGCTTTCACGGAATTCGACGTGGCGGTTGATCCGTCTTGGCGTGCCGAAATGGTCGAACGCGCCAAGGGCGGCGCGACCTTTCCGCAGATCTTCATCGACAAGACGCACATCGGCGGGTGTGACGATCTCTATGCGCTCGATCGCGAGGGCAAGCTCGACGGCTTGCTCGACGGCCAGAAAGTTTCGTCATGAGCACGATTGAAGCCGGCGCCCCGTTTACCGCAGCTATGGTGCAGATGCGCACCGCGATGCTGCCTGAGACCAGTCTTGCCGAAGGGATCAAGCTGATCCGCGAGGCCAAGGACAAGGGCGCCGACTACGTGCAGACACCTGAAGTGAGCAACATCATTCAGGTCAACCGCAAGGGTCTGTTCGAGGTTCTCGCGACCGAAGAAGATGACCGTTCGCTCAAGGCGTATCGCGAGCTCGCGCGCGAACTTCAAATTTATCTTCACATCGGATCCCTGGCGATCAAAGCGACACCAGAACGCGCGGCCAACCGATCATTCCTGATCGCACCGACCGGCGACATTCTCGCCCGCTACGACAAGATCCATATGTTCGACATCGAACTCGACGGCGGCGAAAGCTATCGCGAGTCCGCGAACTATCAGCCCGGCGAAACCGCGGTGATCTCGGACCTGCCGTGGGGCCGCCTCGGTCTCACGATCTGCTACGATGTGCGCTTCCCTGCGCTTTACCGGGCGCTTGCCGAGGCCGGCGCGTCTTTCATTACGGTGCCATCGGCTTTCACGGTTCGTACCGGACAGGCGCATTGGCATGCACTGCTGCGCGCCCGCGCCATCGAGAATGGATGCTTCGTGTTTGCTGCCGCACAAGCCGGGAAGCACGAGAGCGGGCGTGAAACGTACGGCCACTCCCTGATCGTCGATCCGTGGGGTGAAATCCTCGCCGAAGCCGGCACGGACACCGGCGTTATCTTGGCGAAGATCGATCCGGCGAAGGTTTCGACCGTTCGCAAGACCATTCCGTCCCTGCAACACGGGCGCCGCTTCACGCTGGTCGACCCCAAGGCAGGTCCGGACCATCTGCACCTTGTGCGAGGATCGGTATGATCCGTTACGCGTTGCGCTGTGAGCGCGGCCACGATTTTGAAAGCTGGTTTCAAAGTTCTTCCGCTTACGACAGCCAGCGCAAGCGGGGCCTTGTTGCGTGCCCAATGTGCGATTCAACCAAGGTCGAAAAGGCGATCATGGCCCCACGGATCGCGCGCAAAGGAAAGACAAAAGCGCAGCCGGTTGCGGCTCCCGTCTCCTCCGCGGGCGAAGAATCAGCATCTCTGGTGATGGCTCCGCAGGAGCGCGAATTGATTACCAAGCTGAAAGAGCTGCGCGATCATGTACTGAAGAACGCCGATAACGTCGGGGACAAATTCCCGGATGAGGCGCGCAAGATGCACTACGGCGACATTGAACATCGTGCGATCTACGGCGAAGCCTCAGCGGACGAAGCCAAGGCACTGGTCGATGAGGGCATCGAAGTTGCCCCGCTGCCGATACTTCCTGACGATCGAAACTAAGCCACTAGGCCGCCCATGAGCCCTGAAACGATGTCATCGTGGCAAGGCTCCTGGCAGATGTGGGCGATATTGTCGGCGGTGTTTGCGGCGCTCACAGCCATCTTCGCAAAGGTCGGCGTCGAGGATATCAATCCAGACCTCGCGACATTCATCCGTACGGTGATCGTACTCGCGAGCTTTGCGGTCATTCTGTTTGCCACCGGCCAGTTCGCCAGACCCGGGCCGATCTCCGGCAAAACATGGACATTCCTTGTGTTGTCCGGGTTAGCCACCGGCGCCTCGTGGCTATGCTATTTCCGCGCTCTCAAGCTTGGACCCGCGACACTTGTCGCACCGATCGACAAATTAAGTGTTGTGCTGGTGGCGCTGTTTGCCTTTGTGTTTTTGGGTGAACGTCCTTCCCCGAGCGGATGGCTCGGTATCGGCCTGATTGCCGCCGGCGCCGTGCTTCTCGCACTTAAGAGATAATCAACCCGCCACCAACATGGCCACGCCGATCAGGATCAGTGCGATGCCGCTGACTTCGCGTAGCGAGATCGGCTGCTTCATTGAATAATAGGCGACACCTTGCGCGAACAGCACTTCGACGAGTGCCAACGTTCGGACATTTGCCGCAGCGGTGAGCGCAAAAGCGAGAAACCAGAACAGCGACGCGAACGATCCCATGAAGCCCGCAAACATCGACGGCTTCCATAACCGGAAGATCGCCGTCATGGTGCCGGGCGAACGCACAATCAGCCACGCGGACAAGATGATGCTTTGCATCAGCAGGGTCGCAACCAAGGTCAGGCTGGCTGCCGTGACAAAACTGACGCTGGTGACGTTCAGGATCGCGCCGCGATAGCCTACCGCCGACAGCGCAAAGAATGACGCGGCCAGAAGACCAATCAGAGTGGGCTTCAAGCTGCCGAAACCCTTGGCTCCACCGGGACGCAGCGCGGTGATGACCACACCGATGGTAGCGATCAAGATTGCAATCACCTTCAGAACGGTGAGGTGATCCGAGAGAAAGACGAAGCCGAAGATCGCGGCCTGAATGGCTTCGGTCTTGAGATATGCGGTTGTGACCACAAACGACCGCTCATTCATCGCCATCAGCATGAGAGCGGTGGCAATAATCTGTGCCATTCCGCCGGTCACGAGCCACGGCCAGAATCCTGCCTCCGGCCAGGACAACCGATCGCCGGTGGTCACGAGAATCAGACCCAAGAAAATCAGCGAGAAAGGAAAGCCAAACAGGAAGCGGATATGCGTCGCGCCTAATGTTCCGAGCTGCGCCGTCAAGCCGCGCTGCATGGCGTTGCGCACAACCTGCCCTGCGGCCCCCATCAGGGTGAAGGGAATCCAGAGCCAGACAAATTGGGTCATGATGTGATTTCAACCGAACCGGCCATGCCGTGAACGGTCATAAAAGCCACTGCCTGACGGTTCAGGTCAACCAGCGTCCCGTCATGCCGGGATTGCAGCACCTAGTGTCCCGAATCCAAAGTCCGCCTCATCGCGCAGGAAAAACGGGCGAACTTCTGAACCATTACACTAGGTCGTGGCCTCGGCGATCATCATGTAGTTCACGCCCATATCCGACGACAGGCTCCATTTGTCTGCAATCGGACTGTAGACCACACCGGCCTGATCGCTGATGGCGAGCTTGTTGCGATCAAGGTGATGCGTGATCTCCCCGGGAGTCACGAACTTGTCCCATTGATGGGTGCCGCGCGGCAACCAGCGCAGCACATATTCGGCGCCGACAATGGCCAGTGCGAAGCTCTTCCAATTGCGGTTGATGGTGGAGATCACCATCATGCTCGCCGGCTTGAGCAGCGCCGCGCAATGATCGAGGAAGAGACCAACATCAGCGACATGCTCAACCACTTCCATGGCCAATACGATGTCAAAACGCTCACGTGGATTGATGTCTTCGACTGTGGTGCAGCGATAATCGATCAGCAAATGGGAGCGATCAGCGTGCAGCTTGGCCACCGCGATATTGGTGTCGGACGGGTCGACACCCACCACCTGAGCACCAAGACGCGCTAAGGGCTCGCACAGCAAACCGGCTCCGCAACCAATATCGAGGATGCGCAGTCCTGACAGGCAGTTGAGGCTCTTGGGATTGCGATCGAACTTCCGGCAGATCGCATCGCGGATATAGGCCAGCCGCAGAGGATTGATCTTGTGCAGCGGGGCCATTTTGCCCTTGGGATCCCACCACTGCTCGGACAGCTGCGAGAAACGCGCTATTTCCTTGGGATCGACCGTGGAGGCCGACAACGGACTGATGGTCGTGCTCAACATTGCTACTGCCGCGTACGCATGAGAACGGACGTTTATCTCGCCGTGATATGATTCCGGAATTCCAGCGGCGAGGCGATCATCTTAATCGTTTTCCTGCCTTCACCTACACCCATAACCGTAACGTTTCCCCAGCCAAAAATTCTACCGGCGATACTTTGCTCGACATCGACGCTTTCGATCTTATCCAGACTCATCTCAAAGGTCTGCCGCTTGATGAAGCCCTCCTTGTGGACCACCCGCAGCGATGTCACGTCCGTTTCAATGATCCAGCGCCGAAACCAGGCCCGAAACAGCTCAAATACGGCGACACCCGCGAGCAATGCGCTAACGACCCACAAAATCTTCTGCAAACCGTCATTTGAGACCGTTTGCGCCCCGAACAGGCAGATGCCGGCAAGCAACAGGCACAGCAGGCCCGGGACGTAAATGATTCCGTGAATGGTTGTCGAATACAGCACTTTCTCGCCCGGCTGCAGTATCTCGTCGATATAACGCCCCATACCTGCCTCAAAACCCAAATTGCCGGAGTTGCTTGCCCGCGACCTGATGGGTATGTATAGCCCCCTTTTCGGGGTTGTACCGCCTTTTGCGCGGGAACCACCTTCACAACCAGATCAACCAGGACTGCGCCGTTCGCCATGGGCCGCCTTGTGATGAAATTCGGCGGCACGTCCGTCGCTAATATTGAACGTATTCGCAACGTCGCACGGCACGTTAAACGCGAAGTGGATGCCGGCCACGATGTCGCCGTGGTCGTGTCGGCCATGTCCGGCAAAACCAACGAGCTGGTCGGCTGGGCTACCGAAACATCGTCGCTTCACGACGCGCGCGAATATGACGCCATTGTCGCCTCGGGAGAGCAGGTCACGTCCGGCCTGCTCGCGATCGCGCTTCAGGCGCTCGGCATTCAAGCCCGGTCGTGGCAGGGCTGGCAAATTCCGATCCAGACCAGCGATGCTCACGCGTCAGCCCGCATCACGGGGATCGACGGCGGCGAACTGATCAAGCGTTTCAAAGAGCGCAAGGAGGTGGCGGTCATCGCTGGCTTCCAGGGCATCCATGAACCAACCGGGCGAATCACCACCCTTGGACGCGGCGGCTCAGACACGTCGGCCGTGGCTATCGCAGCGGCGATCCAGGCCGATCGTTGCGATATCTACACTGACGTTGACGGCGTCTACACCACCGATCCGCGCGTGGTGCCAAAGGCGAAACGCCTTGAGAAGGTTGCGTTCGAGGAAATGCTCGAACTGGCGTCGCAGGGCGCGAAGGTCCTGCAGGTGCGCTCCGTCGAACTCGGCATGGTGCATAACGTGCGCGTGTTCGTGCGCTCGAGCTTCGACAAACCGGAAGATATCGATCCCCACGGCACCCCGCCGGGCACGCTGATCTGCAGCGAGGAGGAAATTATGGAGAGCCAAGTCGTCACCGGCATCGCCTTCTCGAAGGATGAAGCCCAGATCTCCGTTCGGCAGATCGAGGATAAACCGGGTATCGCAGCCGCCATCTTCGGCCCGCTCGCCGATGCCAGCATCAATGTCGACATGATCGTCCAGAACGTGTCGCAGGATGGCAAGACGACTGATCTCACCTTCACTGTCCCAGCATCCGACTATAACCGCGCCAAGGACACCATCACCAAGGCGAAGGACAAGATCGGCTATAAAGCCGTGGACAGCGCCACCGATGTCGCCAAGGTGTCCGTCATCGGCATCGGCATGCGCAGCCATGCGGGTGTCGCCGCTCAGGCCTTCAAGGCGCTTTCGGAGCGCAACATCAACATCCGTGCGATCACCACCTCCGAGATCAAGTTCTCGCTGCTGATCGATGCCGCATACACGGAATTGGCGGTTCGAACGCTGCACACGTTGTACGGTCTGGATCAGGCCTGACGCCAACGAGACGCGGAACGCTAGTGTCCCGCCTCCGAATAACCGACCAGTTCGCGGCGCGCTCGCCCGGTTATTCGGAGGCGAAAGGACACCAGCAGGATCAAAATGCTAGTGTGGCTTCTGTCTCGCCATTGCCGATAAGAAACTAGCCGCAAGAGTGATCGGCAATGGCGAGACGCCTCACTAGTTCCGCGCCATCGCTGCACTGCGACATTTCGAGATTTCCTGCCACATCTGGGCTGTTATTTGGCAAGTGTTTTGCTTGGCAAAACGAGCCTCAATTCGATATAGCCTCAGGACAAGGCAGTTGCTTTTTCGTCCCTGACCCTGGCATCGAAAATGTCACGGGCTGGCGGACGATAAGTGGGTGTGGCCTGAATACTTGTTTGTTTACCTCTGGTTAACGCTATCACGGTCCCGCCGGACCGTGCTGGAGTTACAGCGAAGGATGTCAACGGATGCGGAGCGCGCTGGGAGGCCCCCGCGTCTTGCTGAGACGGCTCCGCGAGGTGATGGCCGAACCGGTCAGCGCTCAGGAACGCCTCGACAAGATCGTGGTGCTGATCGCCGCCAACATGGTGGCGGAGGTCTGCTCGACCTACGTGCTGCGCGTCGACAACACGCTTGAACTCTATGCCACCGAAGGTCTGAATCGCGACGCCGTCCACCAGACGGTCCTCACGGCGCATGAAGGTCTGGTTGGCCTCGTCGCGAGCGAAGCGACGCCGCTAAACCTGTCAGACGCGCAGTCGCATCCGGCATTCTCGTACCGTCCGGAAACTGGCGAAGAAATTTACCACTCCTTCCTCGGCGTGCCGATCCTGCGTTCCGGCAACACGCTCGGCGTGCTGGTGGTGCAAAACCGCGCCCACCGCACTTACGTCGAAGAGGAAGTCGAGGCGCTGCAGACCACCGCCATGGTGGTCGCGGAAATGATCGCCTCCGGCGAACTGTCCGCCATCGCAAAGCCGGGAGCCGAGCCGGCTGCCCGCCATTCGCTGCACAAAACTGGGGCGATTCTCTCGGACGGCATTGCGCTCGGCCATGTGGTGTTGCACGAGCCACGCGTCGTCATCACCAATTACATCGCCGAAGATCTCCCGAAGGAGCTCAAGCGGCTGGACACCGCAATCCTCAAGCTGCGCGCCGATCTCGACCGCATGCTGGAGCGCGGCGATGTCGCCGAAGGCGGCGAACACCGCGACGTGCTTGAAGCCTACCGGATGTTCGCCAACGATCAGGGCTGGCAACACAAGCTGCACGAAGCCGTCGCGACGGGCCTCACCGCGGAAGCCGCCGTCGAGCGTGTTCAATCGGACACCCGCGCGCGCATGCTGCGCTCGACCGATCCCTATCTGCGCGACCGCCTCCACGACCTGGAAGACCTCGGTTACCGCCTGATGCGGCAACTCGTTGGACAGGATCATGCGCCATCACGCGAGCAACTGCCTGACAATGCCATCCTGATCGCGCGCTCGATGGGTCCCGCCGCGCTGCTCGATTACGACCGCAAGCGCCTGCGCGGCCTTGTGCTGGAAGAAGGCACCGCTAATTCGCACGTCTCGATCGTTGCGCGGGCGCTTGGAATTCCTGCCGTCGGCGAAGTGCAGAACGCAGCCGGCATCGGCGATCCGGGCGACGCAATCATCGTCGATGGCACGTCGGGGTCGATCTACATTCGCCCTTCGACGGAGATCCAGTCGGCGTATGCGGAACGTGTTCGCTTTCGCGCCCGCCGCCAGGAGCAATATCGCGAGTTGCGCGACAAGCCGTGCATGACCAGGGATGGTCAGCCGGTCGAACTGATGATCAACGCTGGTCTCGTCATCGACCTCCCGCACATCGACGACACCGGCTCCTCAGGCATCGGGCTGTTTCGCACCGAATTGCAGTTCATGGTCGGCCAAAGCCTGCCGCGGACCAGCGAACAGCTTGGACTTTATCGAACGGTGCTTGATGCGGCCGGCAGCAAGCCGGTGACGTTCCGCACCCTCGACATCGGTGGCGACAAGGCGCTGCCGTACATGGATACGATCGTCGAGGAAAATCCCGCGCTCGGCTGGCGCGCGATCCGGCTCGGCCTCGACAGGCCCGGTCTTCTGCGCGGACAAATCCGGGCGCTGCTGCGCGCCGCCAGCGGACGTTATCTGCGCGTGATGTTCCCGATGATTTCGCAGGTCGATGAATTCGACCAGGCAAAGCTGGTGATCGAGCGTGAGCTCACCTATCTGAGACAGCACGGCCATACGCTACCGGAACGCGTTGACGTCGGCACCATGGTCGAGGTGCCTGCCCTGCTCTACCAGATGGATGAATTGCTGAAGCGCGTCGATTTCGTGTCGGTCGGCTCGAACGACCTGTTTCAGTTCATGTTCGCGGTCGACCGTGGCAATTCCCGGGTTACCGATCGCTTCGATACGCTCTCGGCGCCGATCCTCCGTGCGCTACGCGACATCGTGAGAAAAGCGAATGCGGCTGGAAAGTCGGCCTCGCTGTGCGGCGAGATGGCGTCGCAACCGCTTGGCGCGCTGGCTTTGGTTGCGCTTGGATATCGCTCGTTGTCGCTGTCGGCGACCGCACATGGTCCCGTCAAGGCGCTGATCCTCGAGCTTAACGCCAAGAAGGCTGAAGCGATGATCACGCCACTGCTGGACGCGCCGGCCGGATCGGTATCAATCCGAAGCAAGCTGATGGAATTCGCCGAGGCTGAAGGGCTTCCGCTTTAGCGTGTGTCCTAGCGTCCCGATTCCGAAGTTCGCATCATCCCGCTGCCCCTTCGTTTGCGAACTTCGGAATCGAAGGACACTAGCAATTTAGTAATCTAGTGTGGCTTTGGTTCAGAAGTCCGCATTCCAGACTCGCCGCGCAAATGATGCGGACTTCTGAACCGCCACGCTAGCCTACCCGCCGACGCAACGCGTATGAATCACCTGACCAACCGAGATTGCAATGCTGCCCGAAGCCAAACTTGATACCTTGCTGGCACGCCACGCGGCGCTCGAGGCCGAGCTGCTCGGTCAGGTGAATTCCGACACTTATGTTCGCATCACCCGTGAGTTGAGTGAGCTCACACCTGTCGCCGATGCCGTAAAAGCCTATCGCGCGGCAGCAGCGGAAATATCCGATATCGAGTCCCTCATTGCCGACCCGCAAACCGACGCGGAGATGCGGGCGATGGCGGAAAGCGAACGCCCCGAACTCGAAGCGCGCCGGGAAGAACTGGTGCAGCATATCCGCATCGCGCTCTTGCCGAAGGATGCGATGGACGAGCGCAACGTGATGCTCGAAATCCGCGCAGGCACCGGTGGCGACGAAGCCTCTCTGTTCGCGGGCGATCTGTTCCGGATGTATGAGCGCTTCGCGGCCTTGCAGAGCTGGAAAGTTGAAGTGATTTCCGCGAGCGAAGGCACCATGGGCGGCTACAAGGAAATCGTTGCCGAAGTTCAGGGCCGCGGCGCCTTCGCAAAACTGAAATTCGAATCCGGCGTGCATCGCGTGCAGCGCGTTCCAGACACCGAAACGCAGGGCCGCATTCATACCTCCGCAGCGACAGTGGCAGTGCTGCCGGAAGCGGAAGATGTTGACATCGACATCAAGGACACCGATCTGAGGATCGAGACCATGCGCGCGCAGGGCGCTGGCGGTCAGCACGTGAACAAGACCGAATCCGCGATCCGCATCACGCATATTCCCACCGGCATCGTCGTCAACATGCAGGACAGCCGCTCGCAGCATAAGAACCGCGCATCGGCAATGAACATTCTGCGCTCGCGCGTTTACGACGCTGAGCGCCAGCGCGTAGATGCCGTACGTTCAGCCGAGCGCAAGGGCCAGGTCGGATCGGGAGATCGTTCCGAGCGCATCCGCACCTACAATTTCCCGCAAGGCCGCGTGACTGATCATCGCATCAACCTCACGCTCTACAAATTGCCGCAAGTCATCGCGGGTGAAGCACTGGGTGAGTTGATCGATGCTCTCACCACCGAACATCAAGCTGCGCAGCTTGCTGAACAGGGCAACGCGGCGTGACCGCTGCCAAGCTCGCGGGACTGAGCATTGACGCCGCACGACGTGCACTGACTGCGCGCCTCAAAGACAGCGGTATCGATTCCCCCGAACTTGATGCACGACTGCTGATCGGCGCGGCGCTTCATCTCGATCATACCGGGCTGGCGAGTCACAGCGCGCGCCAAATCACGCCTGCCGAGTCCGATATCATCGAAAGCTTCGCACAGCGCCGGATGGCTCACGAGCCGATCGCCCGCATCCTTGGTCACAAGGAATTCTGGGGCCTCGATCTCCGCCTGTCGAAAGCGACGCTTGTTCCGCGGCCCGACACAGAGACCGTGGTCGAAGCAGCACTTGAATTCATTCGAAGCAATCCCATGTTGGGGAGACAAATTCGTATCGCCGATATCGGAACGGGCTCTGGCGCTATTTTGCTGGCCCTGCTGAGCGAGCTTAATGGCTCCGTGGGAACAGGCACCGATATTAGTTGCGAGGCGCTTGCAACGGCGGAATCGAATGCGCAGCAGCTGGGCATCGCTGATCGTGCAAGTTTCGTTCAGTGCAATTATGCCGCCGCATTGTCGGGTTCTTTTGATCTGATTGTATCGAACCCGCCGTATATTCGTTCGTTGGATATCCAGACGCTTGATCCAGACGTGCGCGACAATGATCCGCATCTGGCACTTGACGGAGGTCCTGATGGGCTTGATGCCTACCGCGCAATCGTCCCTCAAGCCGCGAAACTGCTGGCACCGGGGGGCGGCCTGATTGTTGAGGTTGGGTACGATCAGAGCGGGCAGGTGAGCCAAATGATGCAGGCGGCGGGGTTAACCCTTTCGCGCCCGGTACGGGTCGATTTAGGCGGTATTCCTCGCGCTGTGATAGGCCAAAAGGCGGGCCTTTAAAGGATGTTTGGAACACAAAAAACCTCTTGGAATATTGCTCAGGAGCGACTAGGTTCCGGCCACAACATCGGTTCAGGGTCGTGGCTCCCGTCAGGGATTATGGGGTTGAAGCCAGACGTCTCGCGAGAGATACCCTCCGGGTCAAAGGTTCCTAAAAGGCAGGTCATGTTAAGCGCGAAGGCTGAAAGTGCTGCGCAGCTTGAGACCGCGAAGCGAACGAAAGCCTAAGATTGCGCTCGAATATTCACTTGCAGAACATCACGCTTGCTAGTGCAAGCTGATTTGATCCGGCCCAGATGGTTCATCACCTGCGGGCATGTGGAGAACGCGTCCTTGTTGAACGCGATACGCGGCAAAGTCGAAGTGAATCTGGACGGGTCCGCTTTTATGCGGACAATGCGCCGTGCGTCCGGGATACCTACCACCACTATCCAGAATCGGTAAAAGGCACGACATGAGAAACGGTCCGAACAACAACAAGCGTATGCGCGGTCGGAACAACAATAACAACAATAATAATAATAATAACCGCCGCGGCCAGAACCCGATGACCCGGGTGTTTGAATCCAACGGACCTGATATCAAAATCCGCGGCACAGCCTCTCACGTCGCCGAAAAATATGTCCAGCTGGCCCGCGATGCGCGGAGCTCTGGCGACCCGGTTGCAGCAGAAAATTACTACCAGCACGCCGAACATTATTTCCGCCTGATCGCAGCGGCCCAGGAGCAACTGCGTCAGAGTCAGCCGCAGCAACAACCGATGGTTCGCGGTGAGGCCGACATGGACGACAGCAGCGAGGACAGCGACAGCTATTCGAGCTTCGGGGCTGAACCTGGATTTGTTCAGCAGCCTCAGCCACAATATCAACCACGCGAAGCTCAGCCTTATCAGCCGCAACCACGCGAACAGCGCCAGCCGCGCGAAGACCGCCAGCCGCGTGAGGACCGTCAGTCGCGTGAGGATTACCGCGAGCAGCGCGAACATCGTTCGCAGCAACAGCCGTCCATTCAGCATTCCGAGAACGACCAGGTAGATCGCCTGCCCTCATTCATCACCGGCGGCGCTCAACCGCAGCCCGCGGCAAACGGGCACGAGAATGGCGGAAACCCTAACGGCGAACGCTTTGGCCATCGCCGTCGGCGCCGGCCGCCTGGACCTCGCCCCACGGAGAGCCAGATCGCCACGCCTCCGAGCGATGATTTCGGTCCCGCAGGCGACTGACCCCCAGCGTCACTTCATTGATCGACAAAAACGCGAGCTTCGATTCTGATTGAGCCAGAATCGAAGCTCTTTTTTGTTTCGCTCGAAAACCCTCTAACCGGTGGCAGGTGTGTCGTCCCGTCGGGTCGGGGTTGGAACGAGCACCGGCGGCATCGACGGAATAAGCCGCGTCCGCTCGCGGCGCGCAGGAATAGCGCGATAGACTTGCTTCGATGCCTCCACGATGTGCACGCCTGCAAACGGCGAAGACACAGCGGCACTCATGCGCTCCCACGCCATCGCCGAGCGCAAGATCCAGCCGCCTTCGATCGGCGGCATGAACAGCGCTTCGCCCCACGCCGTCGGCGTGAACCAGGTTTGCCGCAGCAGATGTGTGATCTGGGAGCGCGAATAAGGACGGCCGTGACCGAACGGCGTATTGTCGGTTCGCGCCCAGACGCCGCGGCGATTAGGGATGACTGCCATCATGCGCCCTGACGGCGCGAGCACACGCCAGACCTCGCGCAGCACCCCTTCCGGATCGTCCGATATTTCCAGCGCGTGAACCAACAGGATGCGGTCAATCGCAGCGTCTGCCAACGGCAACGAGAACTCACTGACAAGCGTCGACAGCGTCGGGCGCGCGGTCGGCCACTTCATAACGCCCTGGGCCGCCGGCATGAGCGCGATACAACGCTCCGCGTCCTCGCGGAACAGGCCAAGATAGGGTGTCGGGTAACCTATCCCCGCGACACGCATCCCGTCTGCATGCGGCCAAAGCTTTTGGATGCCGCGACTGATCACCCGCCGCGCCACGGTGCCCAGGCGCTGCGAATAGAAGTTGCGAAGATCGATCACGTCGATTGTCATGATTTGAACCTAACATGACCCACCGGGGCATGCAGCGGGCTCCGGGCCCTGCTAGCGGTAGATTGCTGCTGGCGTTAACGCATTCACTCGGTGCGGCCGCCGTGTTAGCGTGCCCGTAATCCTGATGAACGGAGACGTTATGACTGCCGAGATCCGACTTTTCCCCTGCCTGTCCGATAATTTCGGCTATTTGATTCACGACCCGGCGACAAAGGCGACCGCCTCCATCGACGCGCCGGAAGCAGGCCCGATCATCAAGGCGTTGCAGCGTGAAGGTTGGACGCTGACCGACATTCTTGTCACGCATCATCATGCCGACCATGTTGGCGGCATCGCCGAACTCAAAGCCAAATACGATTGCCGCGTCATCGCGCCACATGACAAGGGAGCAGCCATTCCCCTCGTCGACGAACGCGTAAAGGAAGGCTCCACTGTCAAGGTCGGTAATCTGACAGCACGAGTGCTGGAGACACCCGGTCATACCCTCGATCACATCAGCTACGTGTTCGACGCCGACCGCGCACTGTTCTGCGCCGATACGCTGTTCTCGATCGGCTGCGGCCGCGTCTTCGAGGGCACCTATCCGATGATGTGGGATTCGCTTTTGAAGCTTCGCGCACTACCCAATGACATGAGAGTCTATTGCGGACACGAATACACGGCCTCGAACGTCAAATTCGCACTCACCATTGAACCGAACAATCCCGCACTGAAGACTCGCGCCGAGGAAGTCACACGCCAGCGCGCGGCGAATCAACCGACAATCCCAACGCTGATCCGTGACGAGAAGGAAGCCAACGTGTTCCTGCGCGCCGACGTACCGAGCGTCGCTGCGGCTGTCGGCCTGGCGGGGAAAACGCCCGCCGAAGTGTTCGGCGAACTGCGAGAACGCAAGAACAAGGCATGATGTCAAAGCAATCGTCCCTTACTGCGGCCGAGGTCATTGCACGCCTCGACCTTAAACCTCATCCAGAGGGAGGGCATTTTCGCGAAACATTTCGCGATCCTGCCAACGACAGCAATGGTCGCTCGGCATCCACCGCGATCTACTTTTTGCTGGCGCGTGGTGAAAGGTCGCACTGGCATCGCGTCGATGCGGCTGAGGTCTGGCACCATTACGCGGGCAGCGCGCTGACACTGCACATCGCCGATGATACCGGCAAACGTGCGGTTCAACTGGGACAAGACTTGTCCGATGGTGAGCTGCCACAAGCCGTCGTGCCGGCACATGCATGGCAAGCTGCGGAAACAACGGATGATTGGACGCTGGTCGGTTGTACAGTTGCGCCAGGCTTCGATTTTGCAAAGTTCGAACTTGCGCCGCCGGACTGGAGTCCCAGCTAACGCTTCTTGCCGAACACCATATCTTTTGCAGCGATCAGTCCGCCGCCTGCGATCAGGGCAGCGGCGATCGCGAGTGTTGTTGTCGGCTTTGCAAAGCCGGCGACGATGAGAAACGTCGTCGAGAGCAAAGGTGTGGCGTATGATGCCGCCCCAAGCACGCGGATGTCGCCGCGCTTCATGCCGATGTCCCATACAAAGAATGCAATTCCGACAGGCCCCACACCAAGGGCAAGGATGGCGAGCCATTGGCCCAATGTCTCAGGCCACACGGTGACTTCCAGCAAGACGTGCATCCCTGTGGCGAGAACGGCGGTCACAAGACAAAATCCTGCGACCGCATCGGTCGGCACCGCCGCGAGCTTTCGCGACATCACGGAATAGCCGGCCCAGACAAAGGCGGCGATGAAAGCCGCGACGAAGCCGGGGATGTAGCTTGCGTTGAATTCGGATCCGCTATTGCCGGCGAATAGAAGAACGGTGCCTGCGAAACCGAAGACAGCGCCGACGATATGGTGCGGCGCCAGCCGCTCACCCGGCAGCGACGACGACAGCAGCACGATCAGAAGCGGCCACAGGTAGTTCAGCAGGCCGGCTTCAGCGGGCGGCGCCAATCGAAGGGCAAGAAAATACAATGCGTGGTAGCCGAATAATCCCCCTACGCCGACGGCCCACACCAATGCAGGCTGACGCAAAGCGGCGACGGCCCCCGGGCGCCACAGCCACGTCAATGGACCAATGCAGGCGCCGATCGCGAATGTCATCGCCAACAATTGGAACGGCGGGACGCGGCCGGTTGCCACGGTCAATGCCGCAAGCAACGACCACATGACAATGGCGGCCAAGCCAACGAGGGTCGCGGTGGAAGACGTCATCGCGAATCAGTGCCACGCGGATCGCGACGACGCCACTAGAATAACCGGACTTTCAGTGCAGATATTGACCGCCGTTGATGGTCATGGTCGAGCCGGTGATGAAGCCTGAGTCATCGGAAGCCAGGAACACCACCGAACGCGCAATTTCCTCCGGCTCGCCGAGTCGATTGGCGGGGATCTGCGGAATCACATTCTTTTCCAGCACATCCTTCGGCACAGCCTGCACCATCTCGGTATTGATGTAGCCAGGGCAAATCGCGTTGACCGTGATGCCGCCACGCGCATTCTCCAGTGCCAAAGCCTTGGTGAATCCAATGTCGCCGGCCTTCGACGCCGAATAGTTCACCTGACCGAACTGGCCCTTTTGGCCGTTGATGGATGAGATGTTGATGATGCGTCCGAACTTGCGGGTGCGCATGCCCTCGATCACCTGCCGTGTCACGTTGAACAGCGAACCGAGATTGGTGTTCACGACGGCATTCCACTGATCGAGCGACATCTTGTGGAAGGGGACGTCGCGGGTGATGCCGGCATTGTTGACCAGCACCTCGATGGGTCCGATTTCGGACTCAACTTTCTTGATCCCTTCTGCGCACGCGTCAAAAGAACTGACATCCCATTTATAAACGGGGATGCCGGTTTCCGCCTTGAACTTCGCAGCGGCTTCATCGTTGCCGGCATAATTTGCCGCAACCGTATAACCAGCAGCCTTCAGAGCTTTGCTGATCGCCGCCCCAATGCCGCGCGTTCCGCCCGTCACCAATGCCACGCGTGCCATCTTGAATGTCTCCTCAGGAAAAATTTCCGACGTTCTTATGGAAGGAAAGTATTTCGGCCATTTGAAGGGACGGCAAGAAAAAATGCCCGGCAAATTGCCGGGCATTGTGATTTTGTATTGTGCAGTGCGCTGGCGTTACAAAGCCATCATCATTCGACGTTGGCTTAAAGCGTTTTCGAGCGAAGTGGCTACCGGTTCGCGTGAAGAAAACGCGTCAAAACATGAATCTTGAGCTTCGGTTCTGATTGAACCGAAGCTCTAGAACGATTTTAGCGCTCAACACACATTGCGATGCCCATACCGCCGCCGATGCACAGCGTGGCGAGAGCCTTCTTCGCATCGCGCTTCTGCATTTCGTGCAGCAGCGTCACCAGTACACGCGCACCGGATGCGCCGATCGGGTGACCGATGGCAATCGCACCACCGTTGACGTTGACCTTGGACGTATCCCAGCCGAGGTCTTTGTTGACCGCACATGCCTGCGCCGCAAAAGCTTCATTGGCCTCGATCAGATCGAGGTCATCCGCTTTCCAGCCTGCCTTCTTCAACGCGGCACGCGAAGCTGGGATCGGTCCCGTGCCCATGATTGACGGATCAACACCAGCCTGTCCCCATGAGACAATGCGGGCGAGCGGGGTCTTGCCTTCCTTGGCAGCCTGCTTGGCGCTCATCAGCACCAGGGCGGCAGCGCCGTCGTTGATGCCGGACGCGTTGCCTGCGGTGACCGAACCATCCTTTTCGAAAGCCGCTTTCAGCTTGCCCATCGCATCCATGGAGGCGCCATGGCGCGGATATTCATCGGAATCAACAACAATATCGCCCTTCCGGCTCTTGATGATGACCGGTACGATCTCATCCTTGAACTTGCCAGCCTTCTGCGCGGCCTCGGCCTTGTTCTGCGAACCGACAGCGAACTCATCCTGCTGCTGGCGCGTGATCTGATACTGCTTCGCCACGTTCTCGGCAGTGTTGCCCATGTGATAGCCGTTGAAAGCGTCCCACAGGCCGTCCTTGATCATGGTATCGACAAGCTCGAGCGAGCCCATCTTCACGCCGCCGCGCAGGTATTGCGCATGCGGCGCCATGCTCATGGATTCCTGACCGCCAGCAACCACGATCTCGGAATCGCCGTTGCTGATGGCCTGATAGCCCAGCGCGACGGCGCGCAGGCCCGATCCGCACAGCATGTTGACGCCCCAGGCGGGGCTGGCCACCGGGACGCCGGCGCCGATCGACGCCTGCCGCGCCGGGTTCTGCCCCTGCGCCGCGGTCAAAATCTGGCCCATAATGACTTCGGTGATACGGTCCGGCTCAACGCCGGCACGCTCCAGGGCGGCCTTGATGGCGACAGCGCCAAGGTCATGGGCGGGGGTGTTAGCAAACGCACCATTGAAACTGCCAACGGCAGTGCGCGCGGCGCTGACGATGACGACATCGTCGGTCATGGACATCTCCTGAGCTTGTGGTGAGGTAACCCGCCAGGTTGGCGGGGCGGTCTCTCGCCAATATCCTCTTAATGTATGTCACGGGTGTCAATCAGCCCATCTGCGAATTGATGCATCCGACGCATGGCTGGCGGGGCCCGATCCGCGCCGCCCGGTTAACCCTCCTGCATAAAACGGTGGCAGTACCCATCTGAAAGTGCTTAGTTTATTGCATCGCATTGTTTGCACTGCCCTCGGCGATGTCCGGCGGTTCCATCCCTCGATAGGTATGTGTGAGTCCATGGCAAAATCTGATCAGCCAATTACCATCAAAAAGTACGCTAACCGGCGTCTCTACAACACCGGAACCAGCACTTACGTGACGCTTGAAGACCTCGCGGCCATGGTGAAGGAAGGCGAAGACTTTCTCGTCTACGATGCAAAGACCGGCGACGACATCACACGCTCAGTTCTGGCGCAGATTATTTTCGAGCAAGAAAACAAGGCCGGCCAGAATCTGCTGCCGACCACCTTCCTGCGTCAGCTCATTCGCTTCTATGGCGACAGCATGCAGATGGTGGTTCCCAAATATCTCGAGCAGTCGATCGATACACTGACGCGCGAACAAGAAAAATTCCGCAAGCAAATGACCAATACTTTCAGCATGACGCCGTTCGCGCCGCTGGAAGAGCACGTCCGCCGCAACATGGAAATGTTCGAGCGAACATTCTCAATGTTCAAGCCGTTCGGCGCACCTTCACGCAAGGAAAGTCCGCTCGGCGATGATACGCCGCCGCCAAATGGCAGCGAGCCACCTGCCGATGATATCGACGATCTGAAGCGTCAGATGAAAGAGATGCAGGATCGCCTCGAGCGCATGGCGCGTGAGCCCGAGAACAAGGGCTGACGAGTTAGCCGTCCGTAAGAAGCTGGACTAGCAAATCATCCCATCATCGCACGGCGATGATGGGGGGAGTTGCTGGACTGCCTGCAGGGCGCGCCAGTGTCGCAAGGCCGGTCAAGCGGCCCTGGATGTAATCGCAACCCCACCCTTGCAGCAGCTTCGCCGATTCTTCGTCTTGCACCCATTCGGCGACCGTCTGGATGTTGAGACGGTGTGCAAGATCGATCAGCGTCTGGACGAAAGCCCGGTCGTCGGATGACCGCGCGATATTCTGCACGAAAGCGCCATCGACCTTCACGATATCAACGCCAAGTTTGCGCAAATTGCGGAATGAGGTGTAGCCCGCACCGAAATCATCGATCGCAATCCGGCTGCCAAGATTCTTGAGGCGGGTGACGAAGCCTCGCACATCGTCGAGATCCTGGATCGCGACCGTCTCGGTAATCTCAACGATCAGCCGTTCAGCAACCCCGGGATTCGCCCGCATCAATGACTCGATACTGGCCCACCAATCAGGATCCATCGTGGTGGCCGGCGAGATGTTGAGACTAAGCCGTGCATCCGGCGCATCCGCCAGCTCCGCGACCACAAGCTCGAGCACGCGGTGATCGACGAGCCGGATCAGACCCAGCTTCTCGGCAACCGGGACTATGTCAGGTGACAGGGAGTATTCACCGTCTTCCTGCCTCATCCGCACCAGACATTCATGGAAGGCGATTTGCCGCGACGTGGTCGTGACCACCGGCTCATAGGCCATGACGATGCGACGTTCGTTCAGCGCAGTCACGATCTCATCGGTCACACGAATGTTGACGCGGCGCTGGGCATCACGTTCCACACTCGGGCGCCATTGCATCAGAGAGCCACGACGGCGGTGCTTGGCGAGATCGAGCGCTTCCTGCGTGCGGTTCATGGCTTCTTCTGCGGTCCGCGCATGACGTGGCGCGCTGATCGCACCGATCGACGCCGTCACAGCCACCGGCCCTAACGGCGTCGGCACCACCTCGTCACGAATGCCGGCCAGAAACCGCTCGGCTGCAACGTTCATGTCGTCCACGGTGCAGTTCTTCAGGATCAGGCCGAATTTATTGCCGGAGAAGCGCCCGAGGACATCGCCCCCGCGCAACCGTGCGCGAATCCGCCGCGCGACCTCCAGAATAACCCCATCGGCGACGTCGTAGCCGAAAGCATCGTTGATCCGGGCCAGATGATCGATGCCGATCAGCATGAAAGCAAATGACGAACGAAAGCGCGCCGCCTCCTCGATCATCTCGGCTAGTGAGGCTACCAGACGCGTCCGGTTGAACTCGCCGGTCAAAGGATCGTTCTGCGAGAGTTTGAGAAGCTGTTCGTCACGCGCGCGCCGCTCATTGTTGACGCGAATGAGGCCCAGCGCACGAACGGGCCTTCCAGCGGCGTCGGCAAACCAGCATCCGGTCTCCTCGATCCACAGCAGCGGAGCCGACATGCTCGCCCGGATGCCGTATTCGATCTGATACGGTACCCCCTGGCCCACATCAGAGCCGGTCGCGTTCAACACGGCATCCGATCGGATGCCGCGCGAAGGCTCGATCAACTTTGAAAATTCGGACGCCCGCGACAACGCCTCAGCCGAAATCTCGGGCAACACGGTCGCGACATTGTCACTCCACTGCAAAGCGTCGCCGACGATGTCCCAGACAAATGTTGCATGCCCAAGAGCCGAGAGAATATCCGCAGCGCCTGCAGACCCTGACTTTATGGATTTCTGTGCGAAGGAGCCTGTCGGAGGCGCAAGAATGGTTGTCAAAGTCGCCTCATTCCGGGACAGGGCCAGCTGATTCGCTGTGTCAGGATAAAACGTTCCGTGGCGATCAGCCTAGTCCATGTTCTTGAAGAATGTGCCAACCTACGTAACGCACAATGCAAAAACGCTGATAAGCGATTGCCAACCATCTCCGGCACGGACCTTGCGATGTTTGTCTTAGCGGACGTTTCACGTCCCAAAACGAGACAGGCGGCAAATCGTGCAAATCAATCCGACGACGCAATATGGCCCATTCGAAACCAAGCGGAATGTTCAAGCGGACGCCGTCAACACCCGGGCAAGCACCGCGTTGGTTCCAGTCGAGCGGGTGCAGGAGCGCACGTCGTCGCATCGTCACGTTTCAACACGTCCGAACGCATCCTTCGTGGCTCATTTGATCGCAACAGCCGAGCAGGCGCCTCAAACACGAACTCTGCGGCGAGCCACGCCAACCGACGCACTTGCTGCTTATGGTGACGTCACGCAGCGTGCGACGACCGTATCAAATAATGGAAAGATGTTGCGCGTCGCCTGATTGAGGCTGCAACAAAGGGCAAAGCAATCAGGGCTTGGGGGAGGCTGGCGGAACAGCTGGCTTGCTGTTCGCATCCTCGGCCGGTTCGCTTTCGTTGTCCTTGATCAGATGGGACACATTCCAGTCAGCGATCTTGCGTTCTGCAGCAGTGCTCTCGGGCGTTCGGACAGTTGCCAGTGACGGCGCCGGCTTGGACGGCACTTCGGGCTCACGAGCAGGCTCCGGCTCTACCACCGGTGGCGTGATCGGCTTTGGCTCTTCGACCATCACATCCCGTGCAGACGGTCGATCGACAGAGACGTGATCAGGACGCGCTGGCTCGGAAGCCGGTCGCTCAACAGGTGCGGGCGCGGGAGTTGGAGCTACTGGCACGACGGGCTCGCGGCGAACTGGGGCCGCAGGAGCTGCGACTGGCGCCTCTGCGCGCGCGCGGCGCAACCTTCTGTTGCGAATTCCGATCACCAATCCGGCGAGGAATTCCACGGCGGTCAGAACGACCAACAAAAAGAACGTCGAGTTTCCGAATGGCGCCAGCAACACGAATTCCGCGGTGGCCGCACCAAACACGATTAAAGACAGAAGGTGGTCGGTGACATAGCGTCCGCGCGCCGCTTTGATGACCTCGAACATCAGCAAAAGCATGGCGAACGCCAGCAGGGCATCGGCAAAGGTCACGGTCCAGACCACGCCGGACATCAGCGTCACGCTGACGATCGGCGAGGAGAAAGCCACGCCGGGCATCAGGAAAACGAAGATGTTGTAGATCGCGAGCGGGATGAGAAGCAGCGGGAAACCGACCATGGACATCGGCAAGCTCTCTAACAGGGCCGTTGTTGGAAGCGCGCTCGTCACATGGATGTATGGCGTTCTTGAGGAGCCCGCATTAAGCGCGCTCTTCCGCTGCCAACATCAAACCGACGCCGCCTTGAAGGCGGCGCGGCCGGAAGGATCAGGCGTCCTTCTTGACCTTCAGAACCTGACGGCCCTTGTACATGCCGGTCTTCAGGTCGAGATGGTGCGGACGGCGCAATTCGCCCGAGTCCTTGTCTTCAACATAGGTCGGCTTCTTGATCGCGTCAGCCGAGCGGCGCATGCCGCGGCGTGACGGCGAGGTTTTCCTGCGTGGAACGGCCATGGGGTCGTCGTCCTTTAAATCAAGGCTCACCCGCCGAGCGGGGGCTTATCCAAAATCCGGATTGAGGTCGGGCTTATAGAGGAAGGTGCCCATGAAAGCTAGAGCATTGGGGTCCCGAAAATGCGTTAAAATGGCTCAAAATCAATGATTCCGGTCCCAGCAATTGGAGATTTCGGCCGACTGGGCTCGCACCACATAGGTTCCGGCCAGTCGGCGGACGCCGGGTCCAGGCCGGCGGGCACTGCGGGTCACCGGGTTAGGTAAAATCGAGGCCAGGGTGGCGGCTTCCAGCGGCGTCAGCGCCGACGCAGAGCGGCCAAATGCGTAGTTCGCCCCTGCTTCTGCCCCGAATTGCCCGCTCGGCCCCAATTCCGCGACGTTCAGATAGAGTTCCAGAATGCGCTTCTTGGGCAGGACAAGGTCGATCCAGAGGGCCAACGGGAATTCCAGCCCCTTGCGGATAACGCTGCGCCCCGGCCAAAGGAACAGGTTTTTGGCGACCTGCTGGGTGATGGTCGACCCGCCCCGCGTCACCTCGCCTTCCTGGGCGTCCTCAATGATCTCCTGTACCGAATTCCAGTCGATGCCATGGTGAAAGCAGAATTTGGCATCTTCCGCGGCCACCACGGAGCGCGGCAAGAAAGGGGAAATGGCGTCGATATCGATCCATTTTCGCGTCATCGGCTCACCCGTCAGGGACCGGATGATCATCAACGTCGAAATCGGGTGGCCCGTGCTGTAAAGGGGCGTCAGGACATAGGGCAGCAGCAATAATCCTAGCGCAATTAGGATTAACGCACGGATCACGCGTCGCATTCTGCCCTGCCCTCGATCATCCGGTTCAATGTAGCTATCAGAAACGGGCAATCCCGCGAAATTCTCGTTCGAGACCAGCCCTCTGCGGAATTGACGCGGACGATGCCATGATCGATTGTCCGGCCGAAATTGCGCCCTCCTGGAGTTATTGATGACCACCGGCACGTCCCCACAAGAGTTTGCGAAACGTCTCGACGCCACGGCGGCGGACACCGAAGCGCTGCTGACGCGCCTCCTGTCCGATACACCGCTTGCGGGCGAGATCGTCCGGCCGCAGCGGCTGATGGAGTCGATGCGCTATTCGAGCCTCAACGGCGGCAAGCGCCTGCGTCCGTTCCTGGCGGTGGAGAGCGCCGCGGTGTTCGGAGTGCCCCGCGAATCCGCCCTCATGGCCGGCGCCGCTCTGGAATGCATTCACTGCTACTCGCTGATCCATGACGACCTGCCGTCCATGGACAACAGCGACCTGCGCCGCGGACGGCCGACCGCGCACAAGCAATTCGACGATGCCACTGCGATTCTTGCCGGCGACGCCTTGTTGACGCTGGCCTTCGACGTCATCACCCGCGACGAAGTCCATCGCGACGCCGGCGTGCGTCTTGCGCTGACACGCGCACTGGCACGCGCAGCAGGTGTTGGCGGCATGGTTGGCGGCCAGATCATGGATCTCGCCGGTGAAGGCCGCTTTGGCGACCGCGAGCCGCCCGATGTCGCCAAGCTCCAGCAGATGAAGACGGGAGCGTTGCTGAAGTATGGTTGCATCGCGGGCGCGCTGCTCGGCGAGGCCACCAAGGAACAATACGACGCGCTCGACGCTTATGGTCACGCGTTCGGAGAGGCATTTCAGATTGCGGACGATTTGCTTGACGTCGAAGGCGATGCCGCAGCGCTGGGCAAACCTGCAGGACAGGATGCGGCCGCGGGCAAGACCACCTTCGTTACACTGCTCGGCATTGATGGCGCCAAGGCGCGTCTGCGCGATCTCTTGAAGAATGCAGATGCCGCGCTTGCGCCTTTTGGAGCGAAGGGGGACGTTCTTCGAGCAGCTTCCCGCTTTGTCGCGGAGCGACAGAACTAAACGACGGAACGAAGCCTTGGCATGACGGACAAGCAAACGGACGATCCCTATCTTCATCGTCTCAAGGGCATGCCGAGGCCAGTCCGCATCATCTACGCGCGGCCACGTTTATTCATTTCACTCGCGATCGGGTTGGTGGTGCTGTTTGTGCTGCCGGCCTATTTCAGACTCGCGACACGTCTCCTCATTGCGTGGGACACCTCGACCGCGCTCTATATCGTCCTCGCGTTCGCGCTGTTTCTGTCCTGCGATAACAGCCGCATGAAACGGCTCGCCAGCGTTCAGGATGACGGCCGCTTCCTGATCCTTATTCTTACGGCGGCCGCCGCCCTTGCGAGCATTGCCGCTATCGTGCTGGAGCTTGGCGTCAAACCCCAACGCCCACCGCAGCTCATCCTGGCGGTCGTGACGATCGTGCTGTCGTGGGCCATGATCCATTCGACATTCGCACTTCACTATGCGCACGAATATTATCGCGGCGCCAAGGGCGCCGGTCTCGCGTTTCCGGGCGATGACAAACCCGATTACTGGGATTTTGTGTACTTCTCATTCGTCATCGGCATGACCGCTCAGGTGTCAGACGTCGGCATCACCGACAAGACGATCCGGCGCACAGCGACCGCGCATGGCGTGGTGTCTTTCATTTTCAACACAGCTCTCGTGGCCCTGATAGTTAATATCGCGGCAAGCGCGATCTAAAGCGGGGCCGCGCATGGCAACGACATTTCAAATTTTTCTGCTTCTGCTGACGGTATTCGCCGGAACCGCTGCCGTTGCGAAAAAATTCAATCTGGCGCCGGCCATCCTGCTGATGGTCGTCGGCATCACATTGGCGTTCATGCCCGGGTTGCCGAAAGTCGTGCTCGAACCCGAAGTCGTCATGCAGATTCTTTTGCCGCCGCTGATCTATTCCGCCGGCGTCTCGATGAGCTGGCGCGAATTCAAGTACAATCTTCGGCCGATCGTGACGCTGGCCATCGGATCCGTGATCTTCACAACATGCGCTGTCGCCGCGGCAACCCACTACATGCTGGGACTGCCGTTAAGCGTTGGCTTTGTGCTCGGCGCCATCGTATCGCCGCCGGACGTCGTCGCTCCGCTGGCGATCGCACGCCGACTGGGACTGCCGCGCCGAATCCTTGTGATCCTTGAAGGCGAAGGACTGGCCAACGACGCCACCGCGCTCATCCTTTATCGCTTTGCAATCGTCGCCATCGGTACGAGTGCATTCTCAACCGTCAAGGCGACGGAAACGTTTTTTGCCATCGTCATATGCGAGGTGCTTTTCGGCATTGCCGTGGGATGGCTCAGCCTGCGCCTGCGGCAATGGGCGCATGAGCCGCGCATCGAAATCACGCTGTCCCTGCTGACACCCTATCTCGCGTTCTGGGTCCCCGAACATCTCGGCGGCTCCGGCGTGCTCGCAACGGTCGCCTGCGGCCTCTATGTCAGTTGGAATGGTCCATTGCTGATTTCCTCGGCCACGCGTCTGCAAGGCATCTTCTTCTGGGATCTCGTCATCTGGCTGATCGAGGGCATTCTGTTTCTGCTGATCGGATTCCAGATGCGGCTGTTGGTAGAGAAATCCAACGCGCTGCCGCTCGGCGAAGTCCTGACTGCTATTGCTGTTGTCTCAGCGATCGTCATTGTGGCGCGTTTCGTCTGGATGTTCCCGGCCAGCTATCTTCCGCGCTGGCTGAGCAAGCGCCTTAGGGAACGAGACCCCGCCCGATGGCGCTACATTTTCATCATCTCCTTTACCGGAATTCGAGGCGTCGTCTCGCTGGCGGCGGCGCTCGCGATTCCCTTGACGTTGCCGGACGGCCAGAACTTCCCGCACCGCGACCTGATCCTGTTCGTCGCCTTCGGCGTAATTTTCGTCACGCTTGTCGGCATCGGCCTGACTTTGCCGATGGTGGTGAAGGCCCTCAATCTCGCACATCACGGCCGCGCCGAAGCAATCCACGAACGGGAATCCGAGATCACGGCGCGACGCGAAATCCTGCATGCCGCACGGAATTCGCTGAAGGAGATTATCGAGGAACGTAATCTGCCGGAGAGCCTCGCCAGGTTCCTGCAATCACGGCATGAGATGCGCATGCAGGCGCTTCCCGATCCTCCCAGCGAAGCTGGCCAAATCACGCCTGTAACACGAGGCGCAACCCTGGTGCGCGAGATGATCTCGATCGAGCGCAAGCTGCTGCATCAACTGCTGCGTGACGGCAAGATCACCGACGAAGTACGCCGCCGCATCGAACGCGACCTCGACCTCGAAGAGGCCGTTGTCGACAATCGCGAGAAATCGACGCCGCTCTGATGGCACTAACAAAAACGCGGCGCCTAGTGACCACTAGGCACCGCGTTTTTCAGACCGAATGATTGATACTTATTCCGCTGCAGTCACGGCGGTCGCTGACACTGCGCCCTTCCCATAACGCTGATCGATATAATCGATCACCAGCGCCTTGAAGTCGGCCGCGATGGTCGGGCCGCGCAGCGTGCGGAATTTCTGACCGTCCACGAAGACCGGCGCAGCCGGCGTTTCACCCGTGCCAGGCAGCGAGATGCCGATGTTGGCGTGCTTGGATTCACCGGGGCCGTTGACGATGCAGCCCATCACCGCGACGTTCAGTTCCTCGACACCGGGATAACGCGTCTTCCAGCTCGGCATTTCATCGCGGATGAAAGCCTGAATGTCGCGCGCCAGTTCCTGGAACACCGTCGACGTTGTCCGACCGCAGCCGGGGCACGCAGCGACCAGCGGCACGAAGGTGCGGAAGCCCATGGTCTGGAGAATTTCCTGGCCGACTTTTACCTCGAGGGTGCGATCGCCACCTGGCTCAGGAGTGAGCGAAACACGGATGGTATCGCCGATGCCATCCTGCAGCAGAATGCCGAGCGCCGCCGACGACGCGACAATGCCCTTCGAGCCCATGCCGGCTTCGGTCAAGCCAAGATGAATTGCGTAATCGGACCGTGCAGCGAGCTCGCGATACACCGCGATCAGATCCTGGACGTTCGACACCTTGGCCGACAGAATCATCTTGTTCTTCGGAAGGCCGATTTCCTCGGCGCGCACCGCAGAGAGCAGTGCAGACTGCACCATGGCCTCACGCGTCACTGCGCGGGCGTCGATGGGATTGGGTGACTTGGCGTTCTCTTCCATCAGTCGCGTCAGCAATTCCTGATCGAGCGAACCCCAGTTCGCGCCGATACGAATGGCTTTGTTGTTCTTGATCGCGATTTCGACAATGTCGGTGAACTGGGTGTCGCGCTTATTCTTGAATCCGACATTTCCGGGATTGATGCGGTACTTCGCCAGAGCGGCGGCGCAATCCGGATAATCGGCGAGCAACTTGTGGCCGATATAGTGGAAGTCACCGATCAGCGGCACGTCAACGCCGAGCTTGTCGAGCTTCTCGCGGATGTGAGGAACCGCAGCAGCGGCCTCATCGCGATCCACCGTGATGCGGACCATTTCCGACCCGGCGCGCGCGAGCGCTGCAACCTGGGTCACCGTGCTGTCCACGTCAGCGGTGTCGGTGTTCGTCATCGACTGCACGACGATGGGCGCACCCCCACCGACTTTGACATTGCCGACTGTTACCTGAACCGTTTGATGGCGCCCGTTGGGGCCTGCCTCGATGGTCTTGGTCCGTTCTTTCAAATCGCTCACTTCAGGGTCCCTTTTTGGGGCTCAAATATCTGGTTCGGTCACGGGGAGCAGCGGGTCACTAGTACCCGCTTTCCGAAGTTCGTGCACGTCGCTGCACCCGCTTTGCGAACTTCGGAAAGCAAAAGGGTACTAGGAACTCATAGTTCTAGTACCGCTTTCGATTTGAAGTCCCTGAACGAGGCCGCCGCAACTGTTACAGGGACTTCAAATCGGCGGTACTAGCCGCTTCATGCGGGCGATTTACCAGATATAGGCCCGCCATGACCAGAAGGGCAGCCCCCGCAAAGGCTAATGTGAGGGTGTCATGCATAACGAAATACCCCCCAACCACGCCAAACAGGGGGGTCATGAAGGTAAATGACGACAATTTGCTCGCAGAATAGGTCTTTATCAGGAAAAACCAGATCAGGAACGTGATCCCGACCACCCAGAAGGTCTGGTAAGCCATCGACGCCAGGGCGATGGTTCCCGGGATGTGGGTGATCTTTTCGCCCGACAGCAGTGCGCCCAGAGCCAAAATCGGGATCGAGACCGCAACCTGATAGGCGAGCGACTTTTCCGCTGGCGCCCGGATCAGCGACGTCCCTTTGGCTGTCAGGGTCGTCGCCGCCCAAAGCACACCCCCACCCATCACCATAATGTCACCCATAATGACGGTGGCATCAACCGAGGCTTGGGGCACGCCGATTGCCACCGCGACGCCGGCGAACGACAGCGCCAATCCGCTCCACTGCAGGGGACTCAAATGTTCGCCGAGAAAGCGGCGGGAGCCCAGCGCCACCACAAACGGGGCCACATAGAGAAACACCACGGCCCGCGATGCGCTCGTATAGACGAGCCCCTGATAGATCAAAATGAATTCCAGGCCGAAGAACAGGCCCGCGATCAAGCCGGGCCGCAGCGTGCCGTCGCGCTCGAACATCCTCACACCACGCACCCAGGCGATGAGCATGATCACGACCAGGCCGCCGATGGAGCGCAACGCTGCCTGCGTCAGCGGCGGAATGTCAGGGAGCGCAACCTTGACCGAGATCTGGTTGAAGCCCCAGCTCAGGCACAGCATCACCATCAGGGCAATCGCTGTCGCACTCAGCGGACGCGCCTTTGTCGTCGTCGATTTATTCGATGGCATGGCCCCCCGCGACAGGCTTTCCGCCTTGTTGTTCTTGATTAAGCAATTTTCTGACAATGAGCGCAGACGCCGGTGATTTCGACCACTGACAATTTCGGCGAAAACCCTGTCCCGCGCGCGGCTTCGTTGAAGCTCTGCGCCAGCGGCGTTGCCGGGATTTCACCCACGGAGCCACAGATTTCGCAAATCAGGAACGCCACCATCGTTGTCTCGTCGTGATTGTGAGCACAGGCGAGGAAAGCGTTACGGCTTTCGATCCGATGGACCAACCCGTTTTCCATTAGAAAATCGAGCGCGCGATAAACCGTAATGGGCGCAGGACGCGGCATCGTCTTTGCGAGCTCGTCGATCACTTCGTAAGCGCCGAGCGGACGATGGCTTGAAAGCAGCGCGCCCAGCACCTGCCGTCTGATCGGAGTGAATTTCTGTCCCCGGCCATTGCAGACACGCTCGGCATGCGAAATCGCATCCTCGGTGCAGCGGCCGTGGTCATGATCCGGCGCGGGAAAAACGGGTTTCGTCTGTTCCATTGTTAAACATGTAGTGCGGTTGGCGCGATTCCGCTCATATTTTTCGCGACATCATCGCAATATGAAATTTTTGCAACGCAGCAATTCCTATTGCATTGCATCACGAACTCCCAAATCATCCAGCGCCGACGAAAACGTCACCTGCTGGAACCGGCTTCCGCCATTTAGAGAGATCATCGACCATGGCGACCACGCTCAAATCCTATCTCGATAATCTTTCGCCATGGAATTTTAGCGGCGCGCGCAAAGTCAGCGCAGCCAAGAAGATCAATCTCGCACTCCAGGGCGGCGGTTCTCACGGCGCCTTTACGTGGGGCGTGCTCGATCACCTCCTCGCCGATGGCCGCCTGGAAATCACCGGAATTTCCGGCGCTTCAGCAGGCGCCGTTAATGCCGTGATGCTTGCTGATGGCCTGACGCGCGGCGGAGCGGAAGAAGCGCGCAAACGTCTCGCCGATTTCTGGCGCGCGGCAAGCACGGGCGGCGATCTGCCGCCGGTTCAGCGTGCACTGACCGACCGCTTGTTCTCGATGATGCCTTTTGCGGCGACGCCCGTGCAAAGCTGGTTCGAAACCATGGCGCGCTATTTTTCGCCCTACGAACTCAATCCGCTGAACATCAATCCGCTCAGCGACCTGATCGCGCGTTTCGTGGATTTTGAAGCGCTTCGCAGCAACACCGATCTCGCACTCTATATCTCGACGACCAATGTTCACACCGGACGCCTGCGCATCTTCGCTGGCGATAGAATCACCGCCGATGTGGTGATGGCGTCGGCGGCGCTGCCTTTCCTGTTTCGTGCTGTGGAAATCGACGGCGTCCCCTATTGGGACGGCGGCTATATGGGCAATCCGGCCATCTTCCCGTTTCTGCAGACGACGGAAGCCGAGGATGTGCTCGTCGTCCAGATCAACCCGGTCTCTCGCACCACCACGCCGCGCACATCCGCCGAGATCATCAACCGTCTCAATGAAATCACCTTCAACTCGGCGCTGATCTCGGAATTGCGCACGATGGATTTCGTCAATCAGCTGATCGACGATGGCCGGCTGCCGCGCGGGACCGGCAAGGATCAGTACCGGCGCTTGAACATCCACCGCATCGATCTCGGCGGTCTCGGTACGCGATTGGCGGCCTCCAGCAAATTGAAGACCGATTACGAGTTCTTCGAGCTTCTGCACCGGGCCGGCATCCGGGCTGCAAAGCGGTTCCTCGACACCCATTTCGACAAGATCGGCCGCACCAGCAGCATCGATCTGGCCGCAGAATCCGGCGTCGAGTGGGCCTAACCCGGCTTATCTACCTGAAATTGTGAGATTTTTCTTTTGGTATGCGTCATTCGCAGGTCTCGTATCTGGATTCGTCGCCTCGCAAATTAGTAAGCCTTGCTTATTATAGCCAAAGCTTACCAAGAAGCGCCCATGCCCAAGAGCCAAACCGATTTTCTTTTTATGCTGTTCGAGACGCAGCGCCTGCTGCGGCTGCTCGCGGAGAAGCGGGCCGCCCCCTACGGCATCACCAAAGCCCAATGGGGCGTGCTGGCTAAACTGGAGCGAACCGAAGGTCTCAAGCAGTCCGAGCTCGCGGAGTTGCTGGAAGTTCAGCCCATCACGCTAACTCGCCTGATCGACAGGTTATGTGAGAACGACCTGATCGAGCGGCGCGAAGACGCCAAGGATCGTCGCGTCAATCGGCTGTACTTGCGCCCGGCGGCGCGGCCCCTGCTCGAAAAACTTGGCGAGCTGCGCGCAGATATCACCGGGACCGCCTTGAACAACTTCAATACTGAGGAGGCGAACGATCTCGTGCGCCAACTCGAAGCCATCAAAAACAATGTGCGCGATGCATTACAGAGCGCCGACAATAAACTGAAGGACCAGCATTATGGCTGACCAGGTCGTCAAATTTCCTGCTGAACAGAAAGCGCAGGACAAAGAACCTGCGCCGGGCAATCAGCGAAAGGGGTGGCGTCAGACCGTGCGCGAACGACGGCGCACGCTGCTGCTCGTTGTTGTGCCATTGATTGCGATTGTCGGTGGCGTTGCATTTTATTTGTCCGGCGGACGCTATGCGACGACAGATGATGCCTATGTCGGCGCACAGAAAGTGCTGATCACGCCGGACATCTCCGGGAAGATCGATAAGGTCGTCGTCAAAGAAGGCCAGCACGTCACCGTCAATGACGTCCTGTTTGAAATCGATCCCGTCCCATTCCGCTTTGCCTTGCAGCAAGCCAGGGCTGCTCTTGAACAGGCCAAGACGACCTACGACAACCTGAAATCCAATTATAACTCTTACACGCAGTTGCTTGAGCTTGCGCAGCAGGGCGTCGACCTGAAGCAACGCGACGTCGATCGCAAAGCGACACTTGTGAAAAGCAGCGCTGGATCGCAGCTCGATCTCGACACCGCCACGACCAATCTCGTTCTTGCGCGCGCACAGCTTGAACTGCTGCAGCAGCAGACGGCGAATTCGAAAAACCAACTGCTCGGCAATCCGGATCTGCCGCTGGAGCAATTCCCGCCTTACGCGCAGGCGAAAGCTGCACTTGATCAGGCACAGCGCAATCTCGATCACACCGTTTTGCGCGCGCCGATGAGCGGCACCGCCACGCAAGTCGACCAGATTCAGCTCGGCCGTTTTGTCGCGGCTGGCACACCAGTGTTCAGCGTGATCGACGACTCTTCACCGTGGGTTGACGCGAATTTGAAGGAGTCCGATCTCACTTACGTAGCGAAAGGACAGCAGGTTACGCTATCAGTGGATGCGTTTCCTGATCATAGCTTCAAAGGAACCGTTGGCTCACTGAGTCCAGGAACTGGCGCGCAGTTCGCTATTCTGCCACCGCAGAACTCGACCGGGAACTTCGTGAAGGTCGTGCAGCGTGTTCCGGTCCGGATTTATTTCGACACTCATGATGCCGCCGTAAAGAAGCTCAAGGCTGGGATGAGCACGTATGTCTGGATCGACACCGGACATCAGCGCTCACTTGCTGGCCTTCTCGGCCTCTCCTCCGCATCGGCGCAGGAGGAAACCCGGTGACCGCCTCCGCCACCTCCACGGCGGCGGTCCCGGGTCTTCGCCGAAACATGGTCACGGTCTGCGCGATGACCGCGACCATCATGCAGGCCCTCGACACAACGATCGCAAACGTGGCGCTGCCCTACATGCAGGGCACGCTGTCCGCATCGCAGGATCAGATCAACTGGGTGCTGACATCCTACATTGTTGCTGCAGCCATTATGACCGCCCCAGTCGGCTGGATCGCCAATCGCTTCGGACGCAAAAAGATCTTCATCATCTGCTCGGCCGGCTTCACGGTCGCATCAGTGATGTGCGGCCTCGCGCAGGACATCACGCAGATGGTCCTATTTCGCCTGCTGCAGGGCGTGTTCGGCGCGGCCCTCGTGCCGCTCTCGCAAGCGGTGATGCTTGATTCCTACGCACTGCATGAACGCGCGAAGGCGATGTCCATCTGGGGCATGGGCGTGATGCTGGGACCGATCATGGGCCCCTCCCTCGGCGCATGGCTCACCGAAACCTATTCCTGGCACTGGGTATTTTTCGTGAACTTGCCATTCGGCATCGTCACGGTGCTGGGCCTTCTCGCCTTTATGGACGAAACCAAGCTCAACCTCGAACTCCGCTTCGACTGGTTCGGCTTTCTTGCACTGGCAATCGGCATCGGCTCGATGCAGCTCGCGCTGGACCGCGGCGAACAGCTGGGCTGGCTTGAATCACCTGAAATCGTGGCGGAATCGATCATCGCAATGATCGGCTTCTACTACTTCTTCGCGCATTCGTTCACGACCAAGCAGCCATTCATCCAGTTCGCAATCTTCAAGGACCGCAACTTCATCGGCGGCTGCGTCTTCATGGCGGTGATGGGTCTCGTGCTCTACAGCACCATGGCGCTGGCATCGCCTTATCTGCAGAACGTCATCGGCTATCCGATCATGACCGCCGGCCTGCTGCTGGCCACGCGCGGCCTCGGCACATTCGTCGCAATGATGTTGGTGGGCCGCATCATGAAATATATCGAAGCCCGCACGCTGATCGCGAGCGGCATGATCCTCATGTCGGTTTCGCTGTTCTTCATGACGGGCTGGACAGATCAAACTGGTGTGCCGACAATTGTCATTGTCAGCATTGCCCAGGGCTTCGGTCTGGGGCTGGTGTTCGTGCCGCTCTCGACCGTCGCCTTCCTGACGCTACCCAATCATCTGCGGACCGACGGCACCGCGATGCTGACCCTGGTGCGCAACGTCGCCAGCTCGATCGGCATTTCCGTCGTCATCGCGAAGCTGACCGAAGGCGGCCGTGAGGCTTACGCCGTTCTCAACGAACACGTCACGCCGTTTAACCACGCGATGCAGATGCCGGACGTGGCCGGCATCCTCAACATGCAGACTGATTCCGGTCGCGCTATCGCGGATGTTTTGCTGCAGGTTCAGGCACAGATCATCGCGTTCTCGCGCGACTATCAGATGGTGATGATCGTGACGCTATTGGCGATCCCGCTCGCGCTCATGATCGGGTCGAGCAAGGCCGCCATGCGGCAGCAAGCCCAGTCAGCGGATCATGCGGCGGTCATGGACTAACCACGATCACGGCCAAGCAACAACGTCTGTACGGCTCACGTCTCTACCTCAAACAAAAAGCACGATCAGCGGGTGACCGTTGATCGTGCTTTTTTTGAGACCGCTTTTCAGCGAGAAGATCAGTTCAACTTCTCGATCGCTGCCGCAACGCCTTGGCCAACGCCCACGCACATGGTGGCAATGGCGTACTTGCCACCGCGCTTTTCCAAGCCGTGAACTGCGGTCATCGCCAGACGCGCACCGCTCATACCGAGCGGGTGACCGAGCGCGATGGCTCCACCATGCGGATTCACGAAGTCAGCGTCTTCCTTGACGCCGAGCTGACGCAGCACCGCGATGCCCTGTGAGGCGAAGGCTTCGTTGAGTTCGATGAGATCAATGTCAGTGATCTTGAGACCGAGACGTCCGAGCAGCTTCTGCACCGCAGGTACCGGACCAATCCCCATCACGCGCGGCGCAACGCCTGCCGATGCCAGACCGAGGATGCGCGCACGCGGCGCGAGGCCATGCTTCTTCACGGCCTCTTCGGATGCCAAGATCATAGCCGCAGCGCCGTCATTGACGCCGGAGGCGTTGCCGGCGGTGACGGTGCCGTTCGGGCGAACCACAGGCTTCAGTTTCGCCAGCCCTTCAATGGTGGTTTCGGGACGCGGATGTTCGTCCTTGTCGACGACGATAGGGCCTGCCTTGCCGCCGGGAACCGTGATCGGTGTGATTTCCTCGGCGAAATATCCCGCGGCGATCGCCTTGCCCGCACGCTGCTGCGAGCGAATCGCGAACGCGTCCTGATCGGCGCGCGAGATCTGGTAGTCCTCTGCCACGTTCTCGCCGGTTTCCGGCATCGAATCGACGCCGTACTGCTGCTTCATCAGCGGATTGATGAAACGCCAGCCAATCGTGGTGTCATAAGTTTCAACCGTCCGCTGGAAGGGCTGCTCTGCCTTACCGGTCACGAATGGCGCGCGCGTCATGGACTCAACGCCGCCGGCGATCGCAAAGTCGATTTCGCCCGCGCGGATCGCACGTGCCATGCCGCCGACTGCATCGAGACCCGAGGCGCACAAACGATTGAGGGTCACGCCCGGAATGCTGTCCGGAAGACCCGCAAGCAACAGTGCCATGCGCGCCACGTTGCGGTTGTCCTCACCGGCCTGATTGGCGCAACCGAAGGCGACTTCATCCAGCGCGGTCCAATCGACATTGGGATTGCGCGCCATCAAGGTCTTGATCGGCGCGGCTGCGAGATCGTCCGTACGCACCTTGGCCAGTGAACCGCCAAAACGTCCGATCGGCGTACGCACCGCGTCACAAATGTAAACATCACGCATTGTTTGCTCCCTGAATGCCAAGCGGACGGAACGACCGCATCGAAATTGGCGTGAGTTTTAGGAAGGCCCATCCGCCGCGTCAAACAATCGATGCTCAACCGGCCTCGGTTTCGAGCAGATCGGCTATGCCGACGGCATCTAGGAACGTGGAAAACACAGTCTCAACGCCCCAACAGGGCCGAAAACTTTGATAGTTTTGCCCGCATGACAATCCATTCGACACCCCCCGCCCCCATCGAGACCGAAGCCACCTCACCGGAGGCGGCCAGCCGCGTCACGCCGATGATGGAACAGTATCTCGACATCAAGGCCGCCAATCCCGGCGGCCTGCTTCTGTTTTACCGAATGGGCGATTTTTATGAATTGTTCTTCGAGGATGCCGAGATCGCATCGCGCTCCCTCGGCATCACGCTCACCAAGCGGGGCAAGCATCTCGGCCAGGACATCCCAATGTGCGGCGTGCCGGTCGAGCGGGCCGACGACTATCTGCACCGGCTGATTGCCCTGGGACATCGCGTCGCCGTCTGCGAACAGATGGAAGACCCTGCCGCGGCCCGTAAGCGCGGCAACAAAAGCGTGGTCCGCCGCGATGTGGTGCGGCTTGTGACGCCGGGCACTTTGACCGAAGATACGCTGCTCGACGCCAGAACCAACAATTACCTGCTGGCCATCGCACGGGCCCGTTCATCCGCGTCCGGCGGCGATCGCATTGGCCTCGCATGGATCGATATCTCCACGTCGGAATTCATTGTCACCGAATGCAGCACAGCGGAGTTGGGCGCGACGCTGGCGCGCATCAATCCGAACGAAGTGATCGTCACCGACGCCTTATATAGCGACCCCGAACTCGCCGCGCTGTTCCGAGCCTTGCCCGCTGTCACTCCGCTGACCCGCGACGTGTTCGACGCTGCGACCGCCGAGCGAAGGCTCTGCGACTATTTCGCCGTCGCCACCATGGACGGCTTTGGCGCGATGTCGCGGCTGGAAGCGACCGCTGCAGCCGCAGCCGTGACCTATATCGATCGCACGCAAGTCGGCAAACGCCCGCCGTTGTCGCCACCGGCGCACGAAGCTGCCGGCACCACCGTGGCGATCGATCCAGCAACCCGGGCCAACCTCGAACTCACGCGTACGCTATCGGGTGAACGACGCGGATCGTTGCTCGACGCCATCGACTGCACCGTCACCGCGGCCGGATCGCGACTGCTTGCGCAACGGCTTGCCGCGCCATTGATGGACAGCGCGACAATCGGCCATCGCCTCGATGCCATCGCACTGTTCACGCACGACAGTGCTGCACGGGAAGATCTTCGCGGCATCCTGCGCGCGGCACCGGATATCTCGCGCGCACTGGCGCGGTTGTCAGTCGGGCGAGGTGGACCGCGCGATCTCGCCGCCCTGCGCGACGGTGTGCTGGCGGCTGATCAGGTGGTGGAGCGGCTCTCGCGCATCGCCGATCTGCCGCGCGATATCCACATGGCGCTCGATGCGCTACGCCGGCCCTCACGCGACCTCGCCCAGGAATTCGCACGCGGCCTTGCTGAGGATCTGCCGCTGCTCAAGCGGGATGGCGGGTTCGTGCGTCAGGGCTATGATTCAAATCTTGATGAGACACGCAATTTGCGTGACGCGTCGCGGCTCGTGGTCGCCGCAATGCAGGCCCGTTACGCCGACGATACCGGCATCAAGGCGTTGAAGATCCGCCACAACAACGTGCTGGGTTACTTTGTCGAGGTCACCGCGCAGCACGGCGACAAGCTGATGACGGCGCCGCTGAACGCCACCTTCATCCATCGCCAGACGCTTGCGGGACAGGTGCGCTTCACCACCACTGAACTGGGCGAGATCGAAGCCAAGATTGCCAACGCCGGCGAGCGAGCGCTCGGTCTTGAACTGGAGATTTTCGACCGGCTGTGCGCGAAGGCAATTGCCGCGGGAGACGATCTGCGCGCCGCGGCGCATGCCTTTGCACTGCTGGACGTCACATCGTCACTTGCGAAGCTCGCAATCGACGAAAACTACGTGCGCCCTGTCGTCGACAATTCGCTGAAATTCTCCATCGAGGGCGGACGGCATCCTGTCGTCGAACAATCTCTCAAGCGCGACGGCCAGCCGTTCATTGCCAACGCCTGCGATCTGTCGCCCGGCCCCTCGCAATCGTCAGGACAGATCTGGCTGATCACTGGTCCGAACATGGCTGGTAAATCGACCTTCCTGCGGCAGAACGCTCTGATTGCGCTCCTCGCTCAAATGGGAAGCTTCGTGCCGGCGAAGCTCGCACATATCGGCATCGTCGATCGACTGTTTTCGCGCGTTGGCGCGGCGGATGACCTCGCGCGCGGACGCTCGACCTTTATGGTGGAGATGGTCGAAACCGCGGCTATCCTCAATCAAGCGAGCGAACGCGCGCTGGTCATTCTCGACGAAATCGGACGTGGCACGTCGACCTTCGACGGCTTGTCGATCGCCTGGGCCTCCATCGAACATCTGCATGAAAGCAATCGCTGCCGCGCGCTGTTCGCCACGCATTATCATGAGCTGACAGCACTCTCGGCAAACCTGCCGCGCCTGTTCAACGCGACCGTGCGCGTCAAAGAATGGCAGGGAGACGTCGTCTTCCTGCACGAGGTGCTGCCCGGCGCAGCCGATCGCTCTTACGGCATTCAGGTGGCGAAACTCGCAGGTCTCCCCGCGGCGGTGATTGCGCGGGCGAAATCTGTTCTGACCAAACTGGAAGCGCAGGATCGTGGATCGACCGCGCGAGCGCTTGCAGACGACTTGCCGTTGTTTGCCGTGACCGCACGCGCGACATCAGAACCGCAGCCGCCGAGCCCGGCCGATCAGCTTGTCGAAGCGCTCAACGCATTGCATCCCGACGACATGTCGCCGCGGGATGCACTTGAAGCGTTGTATGCCTTGAAGGCGAAGCTGCCGAAATAACTCGATCAGATCCGGTTGATTGAGACGCTGGTCTTCGGACCATTCTTGATGGTCTGATACACCACGCAGTAACGCTCGGTGAGCTTCAGCAACTGATCGAGCTTTTCCTGCGGCGCGTCGGTATCGACATCGAAGCGGAGACGAATTTCCGCAAAGCCCACCGGCGCTTCCTTATCGACGCCGAGCGTACCGCGGAAATCGAGATCGCCTTCGGCGCTGACGTTGCCGGACTTCAGCGGCGCATCGATCGCTGTTGCCACAGATTTCAGCGTCACGCCGGCGCAAGCCACCAGCGCCTCGAGCAACATGTCGCCCGAACACAATTCGAGACCGGAGCCGCCGGTGGCCGGGTGCAGACCTGCAACCGCAGCCATGGCGCGACCGGTTTCAACCTTGCAAGCGATGCCTTCGCTTTCCAGCGAGCCATGGGCTTTCAAGGTGATGAAAGCGGCGTTCGGATCTGACTTGTAGCGATCCTTGATCGGGGCCTGCATAGCGCGGAGTTCGGTTGAGTCCATCTGACTGCTCCAAGAACGATGATCGAAACGATTTCTGTACGCGGTGTTACCACCACATGGCCGCGCCTGCCACAGGCTGCTCGCTACCGGGCTTCGCACGGTCAAGTGAACGGTCCAATGCCGTCAGCACCTTTCGCTTGACGGCTTCGAACAATGGCGACGTGCGATCACGCGGACGCGTCAACTCAACCCTGATCTCCTCGAACAGGCGGCCGGGCCGTGGACGCATCACCATCACGCGGTCGGCGAGCACGACGGCTTCATCGACGTCATGAGTGACAAGAATGAGCGTCGGCTTAGTATCAGCCCACAGATCAAGGAGATGATCCTGCAGATCTGTGCGCGTAAATGCATCGAGCGCCGAGAAAGGTTCGTCAAGCAGCAGCACTTCGGGTGACGGCACGAGAGCCCGTGCGATTGCTACGCGCTGCGCCTGCCCGCCGGACAATTCGCGGGGCCATGCCTTGGCCTTGTCAGCGAGGCCAACGCGCTCCAATGCTCGATCAATCTTTTGCTGACGCTCAGCAGTTGGCAAATGCATGATGCCGAAGCCGACATTGTCGGCGACGCTCAACCACGGAAGCAACCGCGGCTCCTGAAAGATAATGCCCACCTTTTCATGCGGCGCCGTGATCGACATGCCGTCCAGCGTAATCTCGCCGGTCGTCGCGCGTTCAAGGCCCGAAATGGCACGCAGCAGTGTCGACTTGCCGCAGCCGGAGCCACCGATGATCGCGATGATCTCGCCGAGCTTGATCCGCGCCGAAAACCCTTCGAGCGCATGGACGCCGTTGGGATAAACCTTGCCGACATGATCGAGAGTCAGCATCTCAAGCCCTCTCCGCATGCGAGCTGAAAGAATCCTGCCAGCGCAAAAATGGTTTGGCGGCAAACTGGATCAGCCAGTCGGTGGTCTTGCCGAGGATCGCGAACACAATGATTGCGGCCATGATCTGCGCGGGCTTGCCGAGTTGCTGTCCGTCGGTCAGCAGAAAGCCGACACCTTCGGATGCGCCCATGAATTCGGCAGCGACCACGAACATCCATCCGAGCCCAAGGCCTGTTCGCAACGAAACAATAAAGGCGGGCAATACCGCAGGCAGAAGGATGCGCCTGATCATGGCAAACCCGCTGAGCCGGAATGTGCGGCCAACCTCGATGATCTTGCGATCAATCCCAAGGATCGCATCCATGACGCCGAGATAGATCGGGAAAAATACACCGACTGCGATCAACGCTACTTTTGATGTTTCAAAGATGCCGAGCCACAGGATGAAAAGCGGGATCCACGCCATGGACGGAATCGCGCGCAACGCCTGCAAAGTCGGATCGACCAACCGCCGCGCCAGTGACCAGTAGCCACAGACCGCTCCGAAGACCGTCCCTGCCAAAACGCCGATACCGAAACCCGCGCCGACGCGGCTCATGGTCGCGATCACATGCCGGCTCAATTCACCACTGGCCGAGAGCTCCACAAGGGTCTCCCAGATCCGGCTTGGCGGCGGCACAAGGCGGCCATTGGAATAGCCAAGCCGCACCGCGAGCTCCCACGCCACCGCCAGCCCGAGCGGCAACAGCAGGCCGATGGCAGGCCGCGCAATGCGTTGCAGGCGCCCGGCGGGACGCCGCGTGGCCACGCCGGCCTCAAGAGCTGGATTTTCGAGTGTCATGGCCACAGCAAAAACGCGCAAATGCTCCGGATTGCAAGACCCCTTTCATAACAACAGCCTGTACGGCGAGGACCGTACAGGCTGTTGATCGTCGTTAACGTATCTCAGTTCGTCGGCAGCGGAACCTGATCGTCGATCAGGGAATCGACCGCCGCCTTCACATCCACGCTGGACTGGATGACCCCCGCCTGCTGAAGGGCGAGGCCTGCCGCCAGGATCGATTCACGCTGCGGCGCGCCGATACGGTTATGCGTCAGCTCGGTGCGCTCCTTGAGCTGCTTGTCGATCACCACGTCAGGAAGCTTGGTGGCGGTCTTGAAACCCTGCTTGAGCTCATCGTAGTGGCTGAGCGAATATTTGCGCGCCTCTTCATAAACGGCGAGCACGCGGCGCGTGATGTCCGGATAGGTTTTCAGGAATTCCTCGCGAACGTTGAGAATGCCCCAGGTGTTAGCTTCCGGCTTGCGGTAGAACAACTTGGCACCATCCTCGATTTCCGCCTGCGCCATCATCGGATCGAGACCGGCCCACGCATCGACATCGCCGCGAATGAGCGCGGTCTTGCCATCGGCATGCTGCAGCAACACTGGCGTGATGTCCTTTTCGGTCAGGCCCGCCTCAAGCAACGCACGCACCAGGAAAATGTGCGGATCGGTGCCACGCGTAACGGCGACGCGCTTGCCCTTCAGATCCGCGACTTTCTCGATCTTGGAATCCTTGGTCGTTACCAGCGCGGTCCATTCCGGGCGCGAAAAAACGTAAACGGACTTGATCGGGTTGCCGTTGATCTTGGCGACCAGCGCGGCGGATCCCGCGGACGAGCCGAAATCGATCGACCCGGCATTCAAGAATTCAAGCGCCTTGTTGGAGCCCGCGGACTGCACCCAGACGATCTTGATCCCGTCCTTGGCAAACTCCTTTTCCAGCAGCCCCTTTTCCTTCAGCACGATAGACACCGGATTGTAGGTCGCCCAATCGATCGCGATCTGCTTCGGCGCATCGGCGGCGAACAAGGCGCCTGGCGCAAGCGCCGCGCCTGCGATGATCGCGGCAAACGCGCGTCGGGTGAACTGGGACATCATCTTCTCCGTGTGGTGTGTTCAATCTTGTAGACGCTGCAATCTCATATCCCGCAGCAATTTGACAGAGGCCAAAGGCACTGAATTATTTGTTTCATTTCAATAAGTTAATCGATCAACGTCAATGAGAAAATAACTGTCTGAATTGCGCCCGGGAAGGAACGACATTCCTTGAATTGTTGGAAAATGAGAACAGATGACGTTGGATGACTAATCCCTTGATGACACCGCTTTCACTGTCCGATATTTCGGTTGTTATGGACAATGTTGCGGTCACCCTCCCGCCAGATCCCGAAACGGTCTTCGACAGCGCCCGCATCGCTGCCGCAATCAGCGCGCTTGCCGACAAGCACGCCGGCAACGACGACCTTTTCCGCTCCGCCATGGCTCAGTTGCTCAAGGGCGAACTCGCCGCAGCGCGCGAGGCCGCACAGGTTCAACTGCTGAAAGACCGCCACGGACGACGCTGCGCGGAGTGGCTTTGTTTCGTTCAGGACGAAATCATCCGCATCCTGTTCAACGCGGCGACCCGACACCTCTATCACTCGCCGACTCCATCGGACTCCGAGCGAATGGCTGTTATCGCGACCGGCGGCTATGGCCGCGGCCTGATGGCGCCGGAATCCGACATCGATCTGCTGTTCATCCTGCCCTACAAGCAGACGGCCTGGGGCGAGCAGGTCGCCGAAGCCATTCTCTATTGCCTGTGGGACATGGGGCTGAAGGTCGGTCACGCGACGCGCTCGGTAGATGAATCGATCCGGCAGGCGCGCGCCGATATGACGATCCGCACATCAGTGCTGGAAACGCGCTTCCTCACCGGCGACACCGCGCTTTATGAGGAGCTGGTTACGCGGTTCGACAAAGAGGTCGTGCAGGGCACGGCGGCCGAATTCGTCGCCGCAAAACTTGCCGAGCGCGAGGAGCGCCACCGCCGCGCGGGCCAATCGCGCTATCTGGTCGAGCCTAACGTCAAAGACGGCAAGGGCGGCCTGCGTGACCTGCATACGCTGTTCTGGATCGCCAAATACGTCTATCGCGTCCGCGAAACCGAAGACCTCGTCCAGCGCGGCGTGTTCGATGCGCAGGAGTACCGCACGTTCCGCCGCTGCGAGGATTTCCTGTGGTCGGTCCGCTGCAATATGCATTTCTATACGGGCCGCCCGGAAGAGCGCCTGTCGTTTGAAATGCAGCGCGAGATCGCGCAGCGGCTCGGCTACACCTCGCATCCCGGCATGCAGGACGTCGAGCGCTTCATGAAGCACTACTTCCTGATCGCTAAGGAAGTCGGCGACCTGACCGCGATCCTGTGCGCCAAGCTCGAAGACCAGGAAGCCAAGCCTGCACCGGTGCTGAGCCGGGTGATGGCGCGGCTACGTCCCGGCCGAAAGCGCGGCCGCGTGCCGGGTGGCGAAGATTTCATCATCGACAACAACCGCATCAATCTGGCGGTGCCCGACGTTTTCAAGCGCGATCCCGTCAACCTGATCCGCATCTTCCGGCTGGCGCAGAAAAACAATCTGGCGTTCCACCCGGATGCGATGCGCTCGGCCACGCGCTCACTTAATCTCGTCAACCAGAAGCTCCGCGAGAATCCCGAGGCCAATCAGCTGTTCCTCGAAATTTTGACGTCGAACGATTCGGAGATCGTGCTCCGGCGCATGAACGAGGCCGGCGTGCTGGGCCGTTTCATCCGCGCCTTTGGCCAGATCGTGTCGATGATGCAGTTCAACATGTATCATCACTACACGGTGGATGAGCATCTGCTGCGTTGTATCGGTATCCTTCAGGACATCGAGCGTGGCGGCAACGAAGAGTTCACGGTTGCCAGCGACCTGATGCGGAAGATCCGCCCCGAGCATCGCGCGGTGCTCTACATGGCGGTGTTTCTGCACGACATCGCGAAAGGACGACCTGAGGATCATTCGATCGCGGGGGCCAAGGTCGCACGGCGGCTGTGTCCGCGTTTCGGCTTCAACGCCGCAGAGACCGAACTGATCGCCTGGCTGATCGAAGAGCACCTGACCATGTCCACGGTGGCACAGTCACGTGACTTGTCCGACCGCAAGACCATCGAGAACTTCGCGGCTGTCGTGCAATCCGTCGAGCAAATGAAGCTGCTGACAATCCTCACCACCGCAGACATCCGCGGCGTCGGCCCTGGTGTCTGGAACGGCTGGAAGGCGCAGCTGATCCGCACGCTCTATTATGAGACCGAGCCGGTGCTGACGGGCGGCTTCTCGGAAGTCAACCGCGCTCAGCGAATCAAGCACGCACAAGCCGAATTCCGCGCGGCGTTCACCGAGTGGCCCGAGAAGGAACTCGACGCCTACATCGCGCGTCATTACCCGGCCTACTGGATGAAGGTCGACCTGGCGCGCAAGATCCGCCATGCCCGTTTCGTCAAGGCAAGCGAAGCAAGTGGACATAAACTGGCGGTCAATGTCGGCTTCGACGAAGCACGCGCCGTCACGGAGCTGACGATCCTGGCGCCGGACCATCCATGGCTGCTGTCGATCATCGCCGGCGCATGTGCGTCTGCCGGCGCCAACATCGTTGACGCGCAGATTTACACCACGACCGACGGCATCGCGCTCGATACCATTGCGATTTCGCGCGAATACGATCGCGACGAGGACGAGGGACGGCGCGCGACCCGCATCGGCGACACCATTGAGCAGGTGCTGGAAGGCAAACTTCGATTGCCGGACGTTATGGCGAAGCGCAGCTCTGCAAAGGCGCGTTTGAAGCCGTTCGTTGTCGAGCCTGAAGTCATCATCAACAATCAGTGGTCGGACCGCTACACCGTGATCGAGGTGTCAGGGCTCGACCGCCCCGGCCTGCTCTATCAACTGACCACCGCGATCTCGAAGCTCAATCTCAATATCGCCTCAGCGCATGTGGCGACCTTCGGCGAACGTGCACGCGACGTGTTTTATGTGACCGATCTGCTCGGCGCGCAGATCACTGCGCCGACACGGCAGGCCGCCATCAAGCGCGCGTTGATCCACCTCCTCGCTAACGAGGACAACGCTGAGAAGCCTGCGGCCTGATCACCGCTCCCGTCGTGGCTCAGAGGTTCGCCCGATTTTTTCTGCGAGCCCTTCCAGCTATGTTGCGGGTGTAAACGTCGCACCTTCGTGCTCCAGCAGCCACTGCTTGCGCTTGAGTCCTCCCGCATAGCCGGTCAGCGAGCGGTCGGCCCCAATCAACCGATGACACGGCACAACGACACTGATCGGGTTGGCGCCATTGGCGAGACCGACGGCCCGCGCTCCGTTCGGAATGTTTAGCCGCGCCGCAAGCTCGCCATAGCTCGACGTCCGGCCCGCTGGAATGCTCTGCAACGCCGTCCAGACGTTTTGCTGGAAAGACGTTCCGCCTGTTCGCCATTTGACCGTCGCCAGCTGATTGAGGTCACCGGAAAAATAGCCTTTCAGTGCGCGAACCAAGCTCTTTGGCGACGACGCCTCCTCAAGAACGAACTCTCCATAGTGCCGGCGGAGCAAGCGTCGCAGCCGGGTTTCGTAATCCGACCAGTCGAGCGCACGTAAAAAGCCTTCGTCATCGGTCACCAGAAGGGCGACGCCAATGGGCGTCTCGAGCCGGTCGAGCGAAAATCGTTCAGTCTGTTTTGCGGGCATAGAAAGCTCTTTCATCTCCGTCTCTGCCAAATATCGCTGCTTTGACGACATCTGTCTTGCCGATTCCTGACAAGCGCGAGCCCTTCACACTTTCGCACCGTCGCGTGCTAGGTTCCATCCATCCAATCGGCTTGGGGGAGCACTATGAGCTATGTCGCCAATGGTCTCGTCGCGTTGGTCGCGGCGCTGCATCTCTATTTCCTGATCCTCGAGATGTTTCTTTGGACCAAACCGAAAGGCTTGGCGACGTTCGGCAATACACTCGAGAAGGCGCAGCAATCTGCCGTGTTGGCCGCCAATCAGGGCCTTTACAATGGCTTTCTCTCAGCCGGCCTGATCTGGGGCCTTGTTCACCCCAACGCAGCGTTCGGTTTTCAGATCAAGGCCTTCTTTCTGCTCTGCGTGATCGTGGCCGGGCTCTACGGCGGATACTCCGTCAGCAAGAGGATCGTGATCGTTCAGGCGCTTCCTGCGATCGTTGCGCTTGCCTTACTGTGGATTGCCTAATCGCGGCCATGCCTAAAGTTGCGTTAACGTCCGCTTAACGCGCCTTTAAACCGCCACCGCTACCCTGCAAACCACAGCGACAGTTCAGTGGGGCGTGGGCGTATCGCGTATGGCGTCGGGGCAAAAGAAAAAAAGCGGACGCAAGGAGCCGAAATTCGACGGCCCGGCCTCGCTTGACAGTGTACGCCTCAATAGCTGGGATCGCGTCGGCCATGCCATTGACGACGACGAGCCGAAGCCGAAACGTCGTCGCGCGGCACCTGTTGAGGATGACGATGTCGATGAGGCGCCACGCGAACGACGCGCGCGCAACTCCTCCTCGCACAAAGACAAAGATAATTCGTCCAAGGGCCGTTCGCGGTCCGCGCTAGGTCGCCTTGCTTATTGGGGCGTCGTTCTCAGTCTTTGGGGAGTCATTGCCGGTGCCGGACTGTTTGTCTGGGTCGGCGCGCAGCTTCCCTCTATTCAATCGCTGGAAATTCCCAAGCGGCCGCCGACGATTCAAATTGCCGCGATGGATGGCAGCATCATTGCGACACGCGGCGAAATGCCCGGCGCCAACATGTCTCTGAAGGATCTGCCGCCTTATCTGCCCAAAGCATTCATCGCCATCGAAGATCGGCGCTTCTACTCGCACTTCGGTATTGACCCCACCGGCATCGCGCGCGCGATCGTCGCGAATTTGATGCATCGAGGCGTATCGCAGGGCGGTTCCACGCTCACGCAGCAGCTGGCCAAAAATCTGTTCCTGACCCAGGAGCGCACCCTTCAACGCAAATTACAGGAGGCCGAGCTCGCCCTTTGGCTCGAGCGGAAATATTCCAAGGCCGAAATCCTCGAACTGTACCTCAATCGCGTCTACTTCGGATCAGGCGCCTATGGCGTGGAGGCCGCTGCGCAACGGTATTTCGGCAAGTCTGCAAAGAACATCTCGCTGGCGGAAGCAGCGATGCTGGCGGGCCTCGTGAAGTCGCCGTCCCGCCTCGCCCCCAACCGCAATCCTGAAGGCGCCGAAAAACGGGCTCAGGCTGTGCTCACCGCGATGGCGGAGGTGAAGTTTGTCACCGACGCGCAGGCACAGAGTGCGATCGCGCATCCCGCCCACGCCGTGAATCCGGCCGGTGCCGGCACCGTCAATTATGTGGCTGACTGGATCAGCGAAGTGCTCGATGACCTCGTCGGCCAGATCGACCAGGACATCGTGGTCGAGACCTCGATTGATCCGAAATTGCAAAGCGTCGCTGAGGCCGCCATCATCGATGAGCTCGCGACCAAAAGCATAAAATTCAATGTCAGCCAGGGCGCGCTGGTGGCCATGACGCCAAACGGCGCCGTGCGGGCCATGGTTGGCGGCCGCAACTACGCCGAGAGTCAGTTCAACCGCGCGGTGACTGCGAAACGTCAGCCTGGCTCGGCGTTCAAACCTTTCGTCTATCTCACAGCCCTCGAAGCTGGATTGACTCCTGAGACAGTTCGCCCCGACGCTCCACTCGACGTCAAGGGCTGGAAGCCAGAGAACTACAGCCGCGAATACTTCGGCCCCGTCACGCTAACGCGCGCGCTTTCAATGTCACTGAACACAGTCGCCGTCCGGCTGGGCATGGAGGTGGGGCCTGCCAATGTCGTGCGCACTGCCCATCGACTGGGCATTGCATCGAAGCTGGAACCCAATGCGTCCATTGCCCTTGGCACGTCGGAAGTGTCTGTGACCGAGCTGGTTGGCGCCTATGCGCCATTCGCCAATGGCGGATTCGCGGCATCACCGCACGTGGTGAACAAGATCCGAACGCCGCAAGGCAAAATTCTTTATGCCCGCCACACCGATCCGCCGCTGAAAATCATCGACCCGGCCTATGTCGGGATGATGAACAGCATGATGCATGAAACATTGGTGACCGGCACGGCGCGCAAGGCCGACATTCCCGGCTGGTCCGCCGCGGGCAAGACCGGCACCAGCCAGGATTTCCGCGACGCGTGGTTCATCGGCTACACCGCCAATCTCGTGACCGGCGTCTGGCTCGGCAACGACGACAATTCACCGACGAAGAAAGCGACCGGCGGCGGCTTGCCTGTCGAAGTCTGGACCCGCTTCATGAAAGCCGCGCATCAGAACGTGCCACCGGCGCCTCTGCCTGGATCTTATCAGCCGCAGAGCAATGACGGCGGCGGGTTCCTGTCGAGCTTATTCCCCGGTAACGCCCGCGCGCCGGCTCCTGTTCAGCCGATCGAGCGGCAACAGCAGATTCAACAAAGTAGCAATCAGGGCTATTATCCGCCGCCTCCGCCCACCCCACAGGGTAGACCTCCTGTGACGCAGACGTCGGCGCGGCCTGAGGCGGATGCGGGTCTTGATGGCTGGCTGATTGATCGCGTGTTAGGCGGCAGACGCTAACCTGCCGCCGCCCTCGTGATTTGTATTATTCCTCGATCCCGTAACGATGCAGATCGTTGCCGTGGGTATCGAGCCACTTCTTCGCGCGCTCGGTGGCCGGACAAATCCGCCCCACCACTTTCCAGAAACGCAGCGAGTGATTCATCTCAACCAGATGCGCGACCTCATGAGCTGCGAGGTAATCGAGCACATAGGCCGGCGCGAGGATAAGCCGCCAGGAAAATGACAGCGCACCCGCAGAGGTACACGACCCCCACCGGCTGGATTGATCACGGATAGTGATCCGCTTGACCTTGACCCCGAGCATCTCCGCATAACGATGCGATGCATCGGTCAGCGCACGGCGTGCTTCGCGCTTGAGGAAGTCATGAACACGACGATCCATGAACTCCGGATCACCCGCGACACAGAGAATCTTCTCTCCGCTGTCGCGTGTATCGGCCCAAACGGTTCCACGCTCACCCGCGCGATGCACGATGCGATGTGGAACTCCGCGTAATGGAATTGATGCACCATGCGAAAACGGTGCAGCCTTCGGCAAACCACCGAGGCGCGCCGCAATCCAGGCACCGTGACGCTGTGCAAAGTCTTTTGCATCGGCCAGATTGCCGCGCGGCGGCATCGTCAGGATGGCTTCGCGCTTACTTGGATGAATACGGAGCGTGTAACGGCGCGCACGGCGGTGGCGCCTGAGCTGAACAGCGTAAATTGACGAGCCGATTTTGACGGCGAGGGTGCGAGGTTCGGTGGGGCGGCGATAAAGAAGAGCACGAAAGGCCATGTCAGCGGGTCCGGACAGCAGGAGTTCGCCGGGATTCTGCCATATCCGCCGCCAGTGAAATTCATCGGCGCAAAAACAAATCATTTGCCCAATATATCGTGGATTTAAGGATTCGCCCTCCTAGATGAGGGGTCCTGAAACACGAAATTACGATTCACTTCTAAGCTTTCAACCCACCCGGAGGCGGGCGCGAAAATTCACTTTTATGGCGCGATTGTGCGCGGCTATTTTCCCTTTGGAATCAAAGTCTTGAGGAGGAGGCGGGGATTCCTGCGCACGTAAAACCGCAGAATCCCCAATAAAATATGGCATTTCTGACGAAATAGGCCTCTCGGGAACCCTATTCCGCAGCCACCAGCGAGCTTTTGCTCAGTGCCGCCGAGCGCATGAAATCCGAGATTCGAGGGACGATTTCGGATTTGAAGCGCGAGCCGTTGAAGACGCCGTAATGACCCACGCCTTTCTGCACATAATGAACGCGACGGCTATCAGGAATCGCGCTGCATAGTCCGTGGGTTGCTTCAGTTTGACCCAAACCGGAGATGTCGTCGTTCTCGCCTTCCACTGTCATCAGTGCAACACGCTCGATCTTTGATGGATCGACCCGCTTGCCACGATGCATCATCTCACCTTTCGGCAAAGCGTGCTTCACGAACACCGCATCGACGGTCTGAAGATAGAATTCAGCCGTCAGATCCATAACGGCGAGATATTCGTCATAGAATTCGACATGCTTGTCGACGAGATCGCCGTCGCCTTTGACGAGGTTGCTGAACAACTTCTTATGCGCGTCCACGTGGCGATCCAGATTCATGCTGACGAAGCCCGTCAGCTGCAGGAACCCTGGATAAACATCACGCATGAATCCCGGATGAGGGAAGGGCACCTTGGTGATGACATTGTTGCGGAACCACTCGATCCCCTTCTCTTCCGCAAGATTGTTCACCGCCGTCGGATTGCGCCGCGTATCGATCGGGCCACCCATCAAGGTCATAGAGGTTGGAAAGTAAGGATCTTTCGCGGCTTCCATAACCGAAACGGCCGCGAGAACCGGAACGGCCGGCTGACAGACCGCGACAACGTGAACGTTGCCGCCGAGCACGTGCATCATCTCGATCACGTAATCGATATAATCGTCGAGATCGAACCGGCCCTGTGCAACCGGCACCATGCGCGCATCCGACCAGTCGGTGATGTAGACTTCATGGCCCGGCAAGAATGCTTCGACCGTGCCGCGCAACAGCGTCGCATAGTGGCCCGACATCGGCGCGACGATCAGCACCCGCGGCTGCGGCTCGCGCAGCGGATGGCTCAGCTTGCGATCGAAGTAGAGCAATCGGCAGAACGGCTTTTCCCAGATGCTCTTCACTTCCACCGGGACACGTACGCCATTGACCTCGGTATCATGGAGGCGCCATTCCGGCTTGCCATAGCGGCGCGTGGTGCGCTCGAATAGTTCGCACCCTGCGGAAATGGACTTTCCGAATTCCGTGTTGGCAAAAGGATTGAGCGGATTTTCGAAGACGAGCTTCGTCATATCCGCAAAAGCACGTGCGGGATTGAGCGATGCCTGCCCCATCTCGTACATCCAATACATATTGGTAGTCAGCGCAGGGCTGGCTTCGGTGGGCAGTTCAGGCGGCCTGCCAAATTCGCCAATCGGCATGTGACTTCCTCGATCCCGGTTTCGCAGCGCAGCATACTGTCGAGAGTGCGACAAACCGTCAATGCGCCGAAGGTTCTTTGGAGATGGTTATTGACGTGTAAGCGGGAAAAAACAGAAGAAACCTATCTCCATTCACTAAGCGGGATAGCTGCGGCGATAAGATCATCCGCAAATTCATCGACTTATGGCAAATCGAGTTGTTCCCGCCGATTTGTGATCGGCATTATTCGACGCTAAGGATTGCTGGATGAGCGACATTGCCGCCTCGGATTTCCGTCACCCGCGCCGTTACGTACGTCTGGATACCATCCTACGGCTGCGCTGGCTCGCCGTACTGGGGCAACTCGCGACGATTTTCATCGTCTCACAGGGCCTCGATTTCGACGTACCGATTGTTCCCTGTGTCACTATTATCGGCTTTTCGGCGCTGCTCAATCTTGTGCTGCAGATCACGTTCAATCCGGTTCATCGCCTGGAACCGGCCTACGCGGCCGCCCTTCTCGCCATCAACATCGCCGAACTCGCGGCACTCCTGGTCCTGACAGGTGGCCTGCAGAATCCGTTCTCGTTTTTGTTTCTTGCGCCGGTGCTGATCTCAGCAACCGCCCTGCCAACGCGCTTCACCATCGCACTCGGCCTCCTTGCCATTGCCTGCGCAACAGCGCTTGGATTCTTCCATCTGCCGCTGCCATGGAACGGCGATGAGCCACTGGTGCTCCCGCCAACTTACATGACAGCGGTCTGGCTTTCGATCGTGCTGGCGATCGGCGTCACCAGTCTCTACGCATTCCAGGTCACCGAGGAAGCTCGCAAACTCTCCGACGCGTTAGCCGCCACGGAGCTGGTGCTGACACGCGAACAGCATTTGACACAGCTTGACGGCCTCGCCGCCGCTGCTGCGCATGAACTCGGCACGCCGTTGTCGACGATCTATTTGATCTCGCGCGAACTTGAAGGAATCAGCCAGAGCGACAAGCTCGACGAGCACACGCGCAACGACCTGAAAATGCTGCGCGAGCAGGCGCGCCGTTGCCGCGATATCCTGGCCAAAATCACGCAGTTGTCGTCGCGTGATGCATCACTTGACCGAATGCCGCTCTCTTCACTGATCGAAGAAACAGTGGCGCCTCACCGCGACTTCGGCATTGCGATCAAGGTCCGCGTCGCGCTCGTCGACGACCCCGAGCCCGTCGGCGTCCGCAATCCGGCGATCCTGTACGGTGTCGGGAACATTCTCGAGAACGCCGTCGACTTCGCGCGGGAGAAGGTCGAGGTGAATGCTTGGTGGAATACCGAGGTGGTGGAAATCATCGTGTCCGATGACGGGCCTGGCATCCCACCCGACATCCTCAAGCGCATTGGTGAGCCATATCTCTCGCGACGCCGAACCAACGACGAACAGAACGGCCGCGACGGCCTTGGCCTCGGCGTTTTCATCGCCAGAACATTGCTGGAGCGCACCGGCGCGCGCGTTTCGTTTACCAACAGGGTGTTCCCGGCTCACGGCGCCGTGGTCACGATCGTTTGGCCGCGCGAGCGTTTTGAGACCACGGAAGTCCCGTCGACTTCGCTGTCGTGACTAAGGGCCGCACCCCAGCGGCCTTGGCGGTACCCAATTGCCACGCCATATGATTCCAAGCATGATGGCCGTAACAGGAGGTTCCCAAACGTGACCGCAACCGCCGAATTAACTGAGATCGCAGACCGTTCTCTTCTTATCGTTGAGGACGACAAAGCATTTCTCGACCGGTTGGCGCGCGCGATGGAAACTCGCGGCTTCGCCGTAACCGCCTGCGACAATGTGTCTGAAGGCCTGAACCACATCACCAAATCGGCTCCGGCCTTTGCGGTCGTTGACCTCCGGCTCGGTGATGGCAATGGCCTTGACGTGGTCTCCGCACTCAAACGCCAGCGTCCGGACGCCCGTGCCATTGTGCTGACGGGATACGGCAACATTGCCACTGCAGTGACTGCGGTGAAAATGGGTGCAATCGACTATCTCTCGAAGCCGGCCGACGCCGATGACGTGGTTGCGGCCCTGCTTGCGAGCACGACGGATAAGAACCAGCTGCCGCAGAACCCGATGTCGGCCGATCGTGTTCGCTGGGAGCACATCCAGCGTATTTATGAGATGTGCAATCGCAACGTTTCCGAGACAGCCCGGAGGCTGAACATGCATCGCCGGACGTTGCAGCGCATCCTGGCCAAGCGCGCTCCCCGCTAAGCCTGATGGAACTCTTTTGATTGTAGCTGCGTTGACTGCGCAGACACAATCAGGGGGACGCGGCTGCGCTGCGGGCCATCATGCGAAAAGCTCGGCATATAGACATCTCCTCCCGTCTCGAGGCCACTAAACAATTCGGCCTGGTCGAAGACTTCCGGATCGAATGGCGGGAGAAATCTCTTTGCCCGCCGCGGGTCATCATTCGCGGCCGGTCGTCATTTCCTGAGCAGATAACAAGAAACTACGTGACCAGCCTGATCGGTCACCTCGTTCCAACGCGTGAAATCGTGATCACGCGGGATCACTGAGCGATGGGTGAAATCATCGCCGTTGATTTCGGTCATTTCAGTTCAAGTGCGCATTCGTTTTCTGAGCGAAGGCAGGGCGCCATGATGACCTCAATTATGACGACCTCAATCCGAGATATCGTCAGCGAAGCAACACAGACATCACATCAGCGGCTGGATCTCGCCCTCTCCTGGCTCGATCTCGGCAGACCGCGCAACTATGCGGGCTTCCTGCGCGGCCAGGCGGAAGCGCTATTTCCCATCGAGACGGCCCTCCAACGAGGAGGCATCGAGGCCCACATCCCTGACTGGCAACAGCGCGTGCGGACCGCGGCACTCGAACACGATCTTGCCGTGATGGACGTCGCCTGCGACCCGCTGCCCGTCCCCGAATTCAAAACCACCGCAGAAATGCTCGGCGCGCTCTATGTGCTGGAAGCCTCACGCATGGGTGCGCGGATTATCCTGGCGCGTCTGGCGCAGGACCCGGACTCGAGCGCGCTGGCCGCCACCGCTTACTTGCGGCACGGTTTCGGCAAGCGGCTCTGGCCGACGTTTCTCGCGGTGCTTGAAAACCATCCCTCGGCGCGCGCGGATACAGCGGGCGTCGTTGAGGGCGCGCAGGTCGCTTTTGGTATGTTCGAAAGCGCCCTGATTCCTATCGCTAACGTCGCCGCCGAATAGACTATTCGTCGATGTCGCCATGGCCTTGCGGGTCAACGAGCACGCTCATCCGTCGCGCCGCCAGCAATCCGAAGCTGACGATCATTGATTTTCGTGTCGCTGCCGGCAGCCGATGCTCCGGCGCATCGCAATGCAAATACGCTCCATAAGCATCAGCAACGATCAGCCCGGTATCAGGCGGGAAAATCTCGCAGGGCAGATCCTGTGTGAAGGCGAAAAACAGCCGATCACAATGCATCCGGTAGTCCTGCCATTTTTGATCCGCGCGCAGGTCTTCCAGTGATGACTTGATCTCCACGATCCAGATGTCGCCCCGCGCATTCATGGCCACCAGATCAGCGCGGCGGCCGGATGGCAGAGACAACTCGCCGACGCAGGAAAAGCCCAACGATCTCAAAAATCTGGACGTGCCGCGCGCAACTGCAAGCGCTGTCTCAGACTGACGGCGGTCTTGCGGCGGAACAATATTGATGAAGCCGACAGGTGAATTCATGGCCGAAGCAATCTAGCAGGCTACCGACCGGCTCTCAGCCCAAAACTTGTATTTACCCGCCATAATTCCGGCCAACAGCGCAAGGCCTTTAATGACAAGCTCACCGTTCTTGTCCAGAAACGTGACAACTTCATCGCCGAGGAAAAAGCGCAATACGTCTTCACGACCAAATCGCCCTTCGACAGCGTGGTCGAAAATACGCTGAAATCACACACCAAACGATAGTTAACGAATTCCAGCAGGTGACGACCAGCACTGACAAGCGCCAGCCCGCCACCGATCGCGCAAACTTTCACGAAGACATTTACGTGCTGTTCACACAGCTTCTCGCTGCACGTAGGGCGAGTGCTCAAAATTCGGTTCTTCTTAATCTGGTACCGTCACCCTGTCCGACGCGCCTCAGACCGGCAAATCGTCGTGCGGAAGCGCTTTTGTTTCGAACTGACGGGACCGGAATTTTCTAACACGATTTTCACCCGAGGCGGCGCGGCATCCGATGAGATTAAATCTGCTGTTTGGAAACGCACGACTGCTGCGCCTCGTTGCGCCTTTTATTATTATCGTGCTGTTGCAGGCATTCGTTGCCGGCATGAGCCTGAATGTCCTGTCTTCGGTGCGCTCCTATGTCGGGGGAGAGAGCCTCTGGTCCAAGGGACAAAAAGAAGCAATTCATTCGCTTTATCTTTACAGCGGCACCGGCAGGCAACAATTTTACGAGGGATATGAACGCGCAATTGCCATTCCTCTGGGTGATCGCGCGGCGCGCCTCGCACTCGAACAAACGCCTCCCGATATCGCGACAGCTCGTCAAGGTCTGTTGAAAGGCGGCAACAACGCCGACGACATCGACGGCATGATCTGGCTGTTTCGCTATTATCGCGATCTTCCCGCCTTCAAAAAAGCCATCAACCATTGGCGCGCCACGGATCTTTTGCTCACGGATCTGACCAATCTTGCCAATGCGATTGACACCGAAAATGCCAATGGACCGGCGGCTCCTGAAATCACCGATGAACACCGCGCCGAGCTCAATCGGCTCAATGCCCGCCTAGCACCGGAAGCGATGGCGTTCTCTGCAAGCCTGGGAGATGGTTCCCGCCAGATCAAGATCGTTCTGACGATTGTTAATCTGTTCACGGTCGGCCTGCTCATCCTCGTACAATATCTCTACGTGCGGCACTTCCTGGCGCAACGTCAGAAGGACGAAGACGCGCTGAAGGCTGAGAAAGAGCGTGTACAAATCACGCTGGCCTCGATCGGTGACGCAGTTATCAGCACAGATGCTCTTGGCTATGTGGAATACATGAATCCCGCGGCGGAGACCTTGGTGTCACGCCGGATGATCGATTCGAAAGGCCTGCCTCTCACTTCACTGTTTAAAATCGTCGACGAACAAACCGGCGAAACCAGCGAGTGTCCGATTGAACGGGCGCGCAATGGACACGGCGCGATTTCCAAGCCGCACATGCTGATGCGCAATGACGCTACATCCGTCGCGGTCTCGGTTGTCGGCGCACCGCTGCATGAGGACGGACAATTTGCCGGCGTAGTGCTGGTGCTCCGCGACATGACGAGCGAGCGGGAATACATCTCGCAACTCTCGTGGCAGGCTTCACATTGCAGCCTGACGAATCTGGCCAACCGGCGCGAATTTGAACATCGTCTCCGGCAGGCATTGCAGCACTTGGAGAACGAGGACGCGGAATCCCGCGCGCTGATGTTTATCGACCTCGACCAGTTCAAGATCATCAACGACACCTGCGGCCACGCCGCTGGCGACAAGCTGCTGTGCGAAATCTCGGACCTGTTGCGACGGCAAACAAGATCAGGAAATCTGCTCGCGCGGCTCGGCGGTGATGAGTTCGCCGTTTTGCTCGATCACACCCATATCGAGCAGGCAGCATTAAGTGCAGAACGGATTCGGCAATCAATCCAGGACCTCAACTTTGTCTGGAATGGACGCGCGTTTAATGTCACCGCGAGTATCGGCCTCGTCTACCTGCTACAGGGTCACGCCACGATGGATGAGACGGTGCGAACGGCCGATCTTGCCTGTTACATGGCGAAGGAAAAGGGCCGCAACCGCATTCAGATCCACAATCCCGGCGACACCGAACTGCAGCATCGCTTCGGCGAGATGGCTTGGGTTCAACACATTCGTGAAGCCCTTGAGGAACAGCGCTTCTGCCTCTACGCCCAGAAGATAGCGTCCCTGAATGGCAACGACCACGATGGCGCCCATCTCGAACTGCTGTTGCGGCTGCGCGACCGCGACGGGAAGCTGGTGCCCCCTGGAGATTTCATTCCCGCGGCGGAGCGCTATGGCCTGATGCCGCTGATCGACCGCTGGGTCGTTCGCCATGCATTCGAAATTCTGGCGACAAGGCTTCGCCGCGCATCATCGAATATCACGACATGCGCCATCAACCTGTCAGGCGCGACGTTCAACGATGACGGTTTCGTTGATTACGTTTTCGAGCAGCTTCATTTGCACGGCATCCCCCCGACGATGATCTGCTTCGAAATCACCGAGACCAGTGCGATTGCCGATCTCGATAACGCCAACCGTTTTATCAGTGTGCTGCAGAAGCTGGGCTGCCGCTTCTCGCTCGACGATTTCGGCAGCGGAATGTCGTCCTTTGGTTATCTCAAGAATCTCCCGGTTGACTATCTCAAGATCGACGGAGGATTCGTAAAGGACATGCTCGACGATCCGATCGACCGTGCCATGGTCGAGATGATTAGCCGGATCGGCAAAGTCATGGGCAAGCGGACCATCGCCGAATTTGTCGAGAATGACGAAATTCTCCAGGCGCTCCGCGACATCGGTGTTGATTATGCGCAAGGCTACGGCGTCGGGCGACCTGAACCATTCGATGCTCTCACTGGGATCGAACATGCATCCGACGCTATGCCTCGACGAGTGGCATGACACGGCAGTGACAAGGAACCCCTGACAGCTAACTGCAGTTGGTTTCAAGAAGATTTGGCGGAAAGCACTTGGCGCGGCCGAAAAAATCGGCAATGTGTCGGGCATGAACGACACATCCAATGACGCGAACGCCAAAGCCGGCGCGATCATCATCCCGGTCTCGCCATTCCAACAGAATTGCACGCTGCTGTGGTGCAACGTCACCCGCCGCGCTGTGGTCGTCGATCCTGGCGGAGACGTTCCGCAGATCCTCGCAGCGATCAAGCAAGCGGATGTGACGGTCGAGCAGATCTGGATCACGCATGGCCATATTGACCACGTCGGCGGCGCCGCGCAGTTGCGTGATGAATTGAAGGTGCCGATCGAGGGACCACATCTCGCCGACAAATACCTGCTCGATCATGTGGTAGAGAGCGGGGCCAATTACGGCATGGTCGGCGTGCGGAATTTCGCACCTGATCGCTGGCTCAGCGAAGGAGACCAGGTCAAGGTGGGCGAACTCACCTTCGACGTGTTTCATTGCCCCGGTCACTCTCCAGGAAGCGTCGTATTCTTCAATAAGGAGATGCGGTTCGCGCTGGTTGGCGACGTGCTGTTTAATGGTTCGGTCGGCCGAACCGATCTGCCGGGCGGCGATCATGCCACATTGATCAGCTCCATCACCAACAAGCTGCTGCCTCTGGGTGACGACGTCGGCTTCATCTGCGGACATGGACCTGGATCGAGCATCGGCCACGAGCGCCAGACCAATCCGTTCCTGAACGGAATGGCCTAAGGCCGCTCGCGTCAGGACGCGATCAACGACGAATCAGCTGCGCATGATGGCGCTGACGGCCTGCGACAGCTCCTGCTGGCGGAATGGCTTGGCGAGTTTGGGCAAGCCGATCTCCGAGCCCGGCGGCAATTCGGCATAGCCCGTTGCCAGGATAATCGGGAGACCTGGCCGTTCGTCCTTGATCGCTGTTGCGAGCTGCACGCCGGTCATCTGCGGCATCGCGTGATCGGTGATCACCAGATCGACAGCCTCTTCTCGCCGCAAAATATCGAGCGCCTGTTTGCCGGACGTCGCTTCGAATACCTTGTGCCCAAGTTCCTCGAGCATCATGGCCGTGTTCATCAACACGAGGCCATCATCATCGACGGCAAGCACCACCAATGGACGAACCACTTCGTCCCCTCCTTTTGCGGCGCTGGCGGCTTGGCTCTCCGCGCGCATTTCCTTCGCAATCGGAATCCACAGCTCCGCCACCGTGCCTTTCCCCTGCTCGCTTTTCAGCACAAAACGACCGTTGGTTTGCTCCATCATGCCATGCACCATAGACAGGCCAAGACCGGTGCCGCGGCCGATGCCCTTGGTGGTGAAAAAGGGCTCCATCGCACGCGTCAGCGTGGCTTTATCCATGCCTTCACCAGTGTCCGTCACCGACAGGCAGACGTAGCGCCCCGCTTGCAACCCGCTTGACGAGCCAGCCATTACCTTTTCTTCGCGAGCACCAATTGTGATGGTTCCTCCATCCGGCATGGCATCACGCGCATTGACGGCAAGATTGAGCAGCGCCATCTCGAGTTGATTTGGATCGGCAAGAACGACCCCGATCTTGAGTGGAAAACGTGTTTCAACAGAGACCGACGGCCCAAGCGAGCGCTGCAGGAGATCCATCATGTCGCGTACAAGACCGGTTACGTCGACCGGCGAAAATTCCAAATCCTGACGCCGCGCAAATGCGAGCATCCGCTGTGTCAACGCCGTGCCACGCTCCGCAGCCTGCTTTGCGTTACCGATCAAGCTCTCAATCTTGGGATCGTCGGGCAGCCGCTTGCCGACGAGTTCGAGACTGCCAAGAATGACCATCAGCAGATTGTTGAAGTCGTGCGCGATACCCCCCGTCAGTTGCCCAATCGCTTCCATCTTCTGCGACTGAAACAACGCCTCACGCGTTTGCTCGAGGGCTTTTTGTGCTTCGCGACGTTCAGTAATATCGCGCGTGATCTTGGCAAAGCCAATGATCTGACCGCGGTCATCGCGAATCGGATCGATGACCACGTTGGCCCAGAACTGGGTGCCATCCTTGCGGACACGCCAGCTCTCCCTTTCGTAGCGCCCCTCACGCACTGCGGTTTCCAGCGCATATTGAGGTTCGCCCTTCAGCCTGTCCTTCTCGGTGTAGAAACGCGAAAAGTGCTGGCCAATGATTTCCTCAGGGCGATAGCCCTTAATCCTCTGCGCACCAGGATTCCAGTTGGTGATGCGACCGTGAGGATCGAGCATGTAGATCGCGTAATCGGTGACGCCTTGCACAAGGAGGCGAAATTGCTCTTCGCTTTGCCGCAGCAGCTCCTCTGCGGCTTTGCGCTCCGTGAGATCCCGCGTGATCTTTGCAAATCCAACAAGGCGCCCCGATGGTGCGCGGATCGGATCGATAACCACATGCGCCCAGAACCGGGTGCCATCCTTCCGTATCCGCCAACCTTCATTTTCGAATTTGCCTTCGCGTGCTGCTGTCGCCAGCGCCCGCGCAGGCAGCCCGGCCTTCCGGTCCTCTTCAGAATAAAAGCGAGAAAAATGGCTGCCGAGGATCTCGGACGCCATGTAGCCCTTGAACCGTTGCGCTCCCGGATTCCAACTCGTCACGATGCCGTCCGCATCGAGCATATAGATGGCATAGTCCGTGACAGCATCAATCAGGAGGCGATATCGATCGCCATCGGTCAACGTCGTCTCGAAACGGTCGACCGTTTTCATCAAGCTCCCGCTATCAGCCATTCGTATGCCCACATGTTCAACGGGGTGAAACACAAAACACGCGGGAAAGTTCCAGACGCCTTATGCGACTAAAGTCCTAGTGCCCCGAATCCAAAGCTCGCTGGATGGACTTGCAGGAAAAATGAAGCGGACTTCCGAACCACCACACTAATTCAACATCGCCTTCAAGGCTGTGGCCGCCGATGCATAACCACCACGGGCTCCATCAATGAAATGGAAGTGGTCTGGCCGGATCACGGAGAGCGTAAAGCAGGTCATCATGGCAGCGTCCTGCCGGTGCAAACCGTAGCGAATCGTTCCATTTGAGGCTGCGGCGACTAGACGCTCCTCGATGGCGTCGGCGAGCCCTGCGCTACAATCGAGGACCATACGCAGACCATCGTCGTACTTCCTGAAATCGGAATTCTCGACGAGCTGCTTCAAATAAACCTGCGGGACAAATCCTCCGATCGAAATTCCATAGCGAAACAGGACATACGAGAACAACGAGACCGTATGAACGCGGAGGCGGCGCAAAAAGAGCGGTTTGCCGCGCCGTGCACGTGCCTCATACTCCGTACCCGAAGTAGGCCAACGCATTGGTGGCCCGCTTGACGGCACCGGGCGTCCTGCACCCGGGCTCCTTTCCACCAGTGTAATCACATCCTCGATCAAACGGCGGAATGCGGCGCTATTGGCATCACTCGCCGGCACGATCAACAACGATAGGATCAAGCCGCGCTCGGTTGGAATTTCGGCGAACCGGCACGACAGACCGGTGAGATCTGGATGCGCTCCGGCGGGCGCCATCTCCACGGTATATTCACCGCGCTTCATGCTGGCTTCCGCCCAGGCGAGACCACCACCAGAAAACATAGCGTAGGATACGTTCGGCGATGGCGCATAGCGCGCAACACGAACGTCCAGCCCTTGCGCGCGGATCGCTTCGATGGGCACCAGTGCGACCCGCATGATCAGATCGAGATCTTCCTTCACCCAGGTCGCCGTCGCTGCAAGCGCCGCGCGCGTCGCTGCTGCATCTTGCGGCGCTACAGCGAAGCTTGCGCCATCGCCGCCGAACGCGAATGGAAAATCGCGGTTCTCGAGTGCATTGGTGACAGACGCAATCACGGAAGCGCCTGCCATATTCACCGCCTTGTAGCGATTGTTCGCAATCGCTTTGGTGGATTGCACAATGTCAGCAACGCCAATCAGCCAGCCATCAGGCACCCGCTGGTACAATGATGGCTCCATCAACCGGCTGAACCCATGAAATACCGGCAGGCGGGCGTAAAAATCATCTGCCTGTGCCACCGGGCGACCACCGACATGCATGTTTTCGGACGAACGCTTCACACCGCCATGCCTCACGGATCAAATCACACTCAGTCAAAATGAAAAACGCTCCGATCCTGATTCGACCAAGACCGGAGCGCCATGCTTCATCAGCATTCGTATCTATTCACCAATTGCTCAATTCGGAACATGGCGACGGGTCTTACGGTGGCGAGGCGGAGGAACAGGAGCCGGCTCCTGCTCGCTATAATACGCGTACCAGGGATTACGGCTGCACGTTCCGCCCACGCCACTCGACGTCGCGATGCATTGCTCAAATGAATAGAATCTGCAGTCTCTGCCTGGGCCAAGGCGGCTGAAGTTCTCCCAGCAATAGGGACCTTCCGGGTAAGCCTGTGCAGAGGTTGATGCGCCGGCCACAATAGCCAGAGCCGCAACAGCGGCGGAGGCCCACAGGGCAACAGAGGCTGGGCGTTTAGTGTTCTTCATTCAGTATCTCCTGCTTGTCCCAGTCTCCGTGGGCTCATTTCATATAGCGCTACGGGGCGATTTCGCCAACGAAGGGGCGCATTTTCTCACCCTGCAAACCGTCCCGAAGCAATCTCATTCGGCCGGCTTTACATTCCGCGCCATGAACGTTTCCGGTGATCCATCTTGCGGGTCAACAAAAACGATATCGGTTGGTTCGCGGCGCGGCGTATCGACCGACAGGAAAACCACAGGCTGCTCGAATAACTCGGGCATGGCATGAACGGTCCCGCGCTCGAAAAACAACAATTGTCCCGGACGAAACTCCGCCTTCGTGGCCGGATCCTTCATCCAGAAGGTGCCCCGACCAGAGACAACATAAAGATATTCATCACAAGTCACGTGATAGTGCGGCGGCGTTGGCCGGTAGACCCGAAAGACCCGCGCGCTCGCCTGCTCCCGATTGGTAAGGTATTTGTCGACCAGCAGGGTCGTCGCGGTGTCCGGCAGCGACTTCGCGATGGCTTCGATATCGAATATTCCGGTTGAAGCTTGAATCTCATCGCGCATCGCTATTTCCTCACAAACGTCGGGCATCCGTAATGTGACGGGGTTATAGTGCCCGCGAGGCCCAAGGACCAGCGATTGGACGCACGATGTCGCCTTTATCTCTTCTTCTCAATATTGCATGGATTCTCTTTGGCGGCCTTTGGATGGCTGCCGGCTGGGTGCTCGCGGCTGTGATCATGGCGATCACCATCATCGGACTGCCTTGGGCCCGCGCGGCGTTCAACATCGCAGCCTACACACTGCTTCCCTTTGGCCAGAAGGCTGTCTCGCGCGACACATTGACCAATCGTTCCGACATCGGCACAGGGCTGCTTGGCTTCCTGGGCAATCTGATCTGGCTGGTGTTCGCAGGCTGGTGGCTGGCACTCGGCCACCTGATCACCGCCGTCCTGCTGGCGATCACAATCGTCGGCATTCCTTTCGCATGGGCGCATTTGAAGCTCGCCGGCATAGCGCTCTGGCCGATTGGCAAAGCGATCGTGCCTGCGTAAAGGCATTCAACCTAATCAAGCTGAACGGAAATCTTCCGGCGCAAGCTCAATCGGGTGACCGTGCGGTGTGCGATCCGCCGCATGGTCCCAGGCATCACGATAGCGATGCAGAGCATCCTCGGTCGCAACATGTTTCGAAGAGACGAGCTTCTCGAGGGCAGCTAGCCAGTGGCGATAATACGTCTCGCCCGTATCGGCATCCCCCTTGGCCTGCGCCTGCTTGATCTCACGCGCCAGTGCGTCAGCCCACTCCGGCCACGTGAACACGCCGCGTCCGTGCAACGCCACGGCCATCGCGAAAGCCCGCGCTTCCCACGGCTCCCGAAACACCGGACCGTCTTCGTCACGCGGAATTCCGGGTAGCGCGGCAGTCGCCTGCGCCGCTGCGTTCTGGTCAACCATTATTCGGCAGGCTCCAGATACGACTCCCACGCATCAACCGAAACGGCCGTATTCGCATCGGCGCGCTCGCCCCACAGCTCCCAGCCCGTAAAACGAACCGTGTAGAGCCACTGCGGAGCTTCGCCCGCACCACGCGCGTTGCTGTCCGGAAACACGTGACATCCATGAACGCGATCCACGATGCCGACATGCCCGCGCACATAGCGCGGCAATCGCGTGTGCCCCTTGGGATGAAGGTTCTTCGCGCGTACGCGATCACCAATGGCGAACATGGCTTGCAACGCAGCGTCGCGTTCAGTCGGCCCGCCCCGCCGCAACATCGCGGCGACGTCGTCCCGCGCGAGCACAGCGACGCCAGCCTTTGGCGAGACAAGCACGCGCCCTTCATCGATTTCAGAAATCGATACCAGCCCACGTTCTTCCATCAGACGCTCGAGGCCTGCGAGCCAGATCTGGTAATAGCTCTTACTCAAATAATCGGCGGGCGAGCGATCCTCACGCGCAAACCGCGACATGTCGATATTCCAGCCACCGGGCTTTGCCATGGCAAGCGTCAGCGCCAGCACGCGGCGCTCCCAGTCGCTATGAAACACCGGCTCATTCGGTTCAGGCACCACCGGGCCGAAACCATCGACGCCGCCCATGTCATGCGCGCCGTTCATCGCATCTGCTCCGGCGATTTCGGAAAGCCGGTCCCAATCATGCTGTCACGCGTGACGAGATCGGCGAGCGCTTCCTCGCTCCACCCTTCGGTCCCGGCAGGGCGTTGCGGCACCACCAGATAGCGGATTTCAGCCGTGGAATCCCATACGCGGATTTCGGTTTCAGCGGGAAGTGTAAGACCAAAATCGCGCAACACACCACGCGGGTCGATCACTGCGCGCGATCGATACGGCGCGGATTTGTACCAGACCGGCGGAAGCCCAAGCACAGGCCACGGGTAACAAGAGCACAGCGTGCAGACGACCATGTTGTGCTGGCGATCGGTATTCTCGACCGCCACGATGTGTTCGCCCTGCCGTCCCGCGTAATCGAATTCAGCAATGGCGGATGTCGCGTCTGCCAGAAGCCGCGCATGGTAAGCCGGATCGGCCCAGGCTTTTGCGATCACACGAGCACCATTACGCGGACCGACTTTTGTTTCATAAGTCTCGATCAGGACATCAAGTGCCGCCGGATCGACATAGCCCTTCTCGGTCAGAACCGTCTCCAACGCGCGGACACGCAGCTCCGTCTCCGACAGCTCGGAATGGTCATGATCGTGATGATGATCGTGGTCAGACATGGGAGAAAGATACGCCCCTCGACGAGAAAATGTCGAGGGTTACCGCCAGCAACCCAAATCTCCGAAAATGCAGGGCCGCCAGAATCTCAACTGGCCTTCTGGGCCCCAACGGTCAATTCGCGCACGTGCCTCTCGTGGTGCACTGCGTTTCGGGCGGCATCATTCTGATTGAACAGCTCCAGCGAATCCAGATCTTCCTCGATTGCCGGCGTCAACGCTTGATCCATGTAGGACTTCTTCAGAGGATCAGCCTTGATGCTTTTTGCCAGGCCATAGAGATGCCGCGCCGCTCCCGCAACGCGCACGAGCTTGCGTGCCGTATCCGCAAGGTATTTTGGATAAAACGCCCAGACCGGCTCGATCTCAAATGTCGGTCGGCGATCACGACGGAATTTTAACCGGAAGATGCCGCCTTGCAGCGGGTGCACGTTCTCAACCGCAGTGAATTGCGAGAAGTGCAGAAGCGTCCCTGCCAATGAACTCAGATTGATGCCCGTCGCCCCTGCACGACGCAAAATGCGCTCGAGGTGCTTCGGCGTGTAGTAAGTCTCCCAGGCCTCGCGATAGATATCTTCCCATTCCTTCGGCGTCATTTTGGCGTGCGCCGTCACGACATGTTCGGTGTCGTATTTGTTCATATCGGGATCCATCGCGACACCTTGGCGGTGCAGCACCTGGTGATCCTCTGAGCCCGGCAACGGCGTCAGGCAAAAGAATTCCATCATATCGATCGGCAGCTCGCGCTGGACGATCGAGATGTCGCGCCTGATCGACTCAGGCGTGTCATTCGGAAATCCGAGGATGTACCCCGCATAAGTCACAGCGCCGACGTTCTTCCAGGCGAGCAGCAGCTTGCGATATTCGGTAATCTTGTTTTGCCGCTTCTTGGCTGCGATGAGCGTATCGGGATTAACGCTTTCCATTCCGATGAAGACGCGGCTGACGCCTGCCTTCGCACACTTCTCGACAAAATTTGGGATCTTGTGACACAGCGTGTCGACCTGGATCATCAGACTTACTTTGATCCCCTCATCGACACGCAGCTTGATAATACGATCGAGGATGATCTCCCAATCCTTGTTGCGGGCGAGGTTGTCATCGGTGATGAAGAAGCGATGGATACCTTCTTCCCAATTCTGTCTAATGATGTGTTCGATATCGTCGGGCGAACGGCGTCGCGATTTCCGTCCCTGCACATTGATGATCGTGCAGAACGAACATTGGTAGGGACAACCGCGACCCGCATCGAAGGTCGAATAGTTACCCACCGTGCGGCTGACGTGCTTGCGGAGCAACATGGGCACGGGCGCGGCCTGAATTGACGGCAGGTCATTGAGGTAGTTGTAGACAGGCTGAAGTGTTCCCGTTGCGGCATCGCGCAGCAGAGCGTCGAGCTGCTCCTCCGCTTCGCCCGCAAACAAGCTGATCCCTAAGTCCACAGCCTCCTGGATATCCGGCTGCATGCCTTTCAGCATCGACAGACAACCGGAAACATGAAAGCCGCCGATCACCACATTGACGCCGGCGGCCCGCAACGGGCGGGCAATGTCCATCGCGCGGGGAAACTGGTTTGATTGCACGCCAACGAGGCCGACCAGACCGAAGCCGCCATGACGCTTGAGCTGAGCGATGATCTTCTTGGGCTGGATCCGCGTGTTGGTCTCGTCAATCGGCGTCACATCGATGGCGACGTCGGCGCCAAGCACTTGGCGTTCAGCGGCGTCGATCGAGAGGCCATAGAGTGCAGCCAGCGAATTCGACGGCATGACCGAGCGAAACCACTGAATCACATAACCGTCGTCGTCGTAATGAGATGGCTTGATCAGGATGAGCTGAAAACGCCGCTGCGGTGGAATAGTTGGCATAATTCTCACCTTGTCATGACGGCTTCGACCATCCTCGCGGTAATCCTTTGATTGTCAACGCAATCCTTTGTGACGAAAAAGAGGCGCGGTTGCGAATATGGGTGATTTATCTGGCGGTTACAGCGTAACAGCGAGCATCGGCGCTCCGGGACGTTCTGTTTCGAGCGCATTTCGCAATCTGGCTGTCACAAATGGGCCGGGGCAGCGCGTTGTCTCGTCATGGCAAGGGGTGCACATGCTGAGCGCGGACGGGATTGGCCGTTGTCCTTGGTCTGAGTCGCAAGGACTGAATACGGGCAGGCAAAGGCGTCCCCTAAAGCCGGAAAATATCCTGGGCCTTACTGAACAGTTCGGCGATCCAGCGAGATTGCATCGGACGACCCCTAAAGCGGATAAAACAGCCCCCCTGAAATCCGAACTACCTTGGACAGGTGAGCCGTCCTTGCGGCTCCTATCAGACGAGCCGGGACAAGTATGCCCCTAAGGCTTAGGTCGAACGCCAACCTCCTTCACTATTTGCTCTCTCCCCAGTAGGTTTACCGGCTGATTTGGGAGGCGAAATGCTCACTGGTGAACTGCGGTCGAAGATTGATGGGGTGTGGAATGCGTTCTGGGCCGGGGGCATAGCCAATCCGCTCGAGGTGATCGAGCAGATCACCTACCTCCTGTTCATGCGCGGCTTAGACGACGCGCACACGCGCGAAGAGAACAAGGCCAATCGCCTTAGCAAGCCGATGGAACGACGCATCTTCCCGGAGGGCAAGGATGGCCTCGGCAAGGGCGGAGGCGTGGCCTACGAGGAGATGCGCTGGTCCAAGCTGAAGAACATCAGCGATGCTCAAACTATGTTCGACTTGGTCTCCGGACACGTTTTCCCGTTCCTGCGCACTATGGCCGACAACGACACCGCCCACGCAACCCATATGAAGGGCGCCCGCTTCACCATTCCGACGCCCGCGCTGCTGGTGAAGGTTGTCGATCTCATCGATAAACTTCCGATGGAGGATCGCGACACCAAGGGCGACCTCTATGAATACATGCTGTCGAAGATCGCCAGCGCCGGGCAGAATGGCCAATTCCGCACGCCGCGGCACATCATTTCGCTGATGGTCGAAATGACCGCGCCCGCACCAAAGGATATCATCGTCGACCCGGCCTGCGGCACCTGCGGTTTCCTTGTCGCAGCGGGGGAATATCTGCGCGAGAACCATCCCAAGCTGTTTCACGAAAAGGAAAGCCGCGATCATTTCCACGAGGAGATGTTTCACGGGTTCGACTTCGATGGAACCATGCTACGCATCGGCTCCATGAACATGACGCTGCACGGCGTCGACAATCCCGATATCCGTTACAAGGATTCTCTGTCGCAGGAGCACGGCGGCGATGAAGACCGTTACTCGCTGGTGCTTGCCAATCCACCGTTCGCCGGCTCGCTCGACTACGAGACCACTGCGAAAGACTTGCTTGCGGTGGTCAAGACCAAGAAAACCGAACTTCTGTTTATGGCACTATTCTTGAAGCTGCTGAAGCCCGGCGGGCGGGCGGCAGTGATTGTGCCGGACGGCGTGTTGTTCGGCTCCTCGACCGCGCACAAAGCACTCCGCAAGATGTTGGTGGAGGACCACAAGCTCGACGGCATCGTCAAACTGCCCTCCGGCGTATTCCGTCCCTATGCGGGCGTTTCCACGGCGATCGTGCTGTTCACCAAGACCAATTCCGGCGGCACGGACAATGTCTGGTTCTATGATTGCCAGGCCGACGGCATCTCTCTGGACGACAAGCGAACCCCGCTATTATCGACCGAAAAGCTCGGACCCCGCCCCGGCACGCGGGATGAGGCTGGGCGGCTGACTCCAATCACGCTGAGCATTGATGAGCTGGCGAAAAACAATCTGCCGGATATTGCCTCGCGCTGGAAGGAACGCAACGGCGCCGAGCGCGAGCGTCCGCGCACAGCGCAAAGCTTCTCCGTCTCCAAGACCGAGATCGCGGCGGCAAGCTACGACCTCTCAATCAACCGCTATCAGGAAGTGGTGCACGAAACCGGCGAGCATCGCGCCCCGAAGGAAATCATCGCGGAGTTGAAGGTGCTGGAGAGAGAGATTGCGGCGGGGTTGGAGGAGTTGGAGAGAATGCTGTGACTATACATGTCACTCGACTCGACGACGTGTGCGAAATTAACCCGCGCATGCCGAAGACCGTTTCAGACGAAGATTTGGCATCCTTTTTGCCGATGGCTGCAGTCTCCGAAGATGGGCACATTAGCTTCGAGGAACAGCGCGAAGTTCGGGAGGTCAAGAAAGGATACACGTATTTCGAACGTGGCGATGTCTTGATTGCCAAGATTACTCCGTGCTTCGAAAACGGCAAAGCCACTCGAACTTCGTCGTTGATCAATCCGATAGGCTTCGGCTCCACTGAGTTCCATGTATTACGAGCAGGCGATGAAATCGACCCTTCGTATCTCTTCCACTTGATTTGGAATTCTAGATTTAGAGAAGTGGGCGCGAACAACATGACCGGCAGTGCCGGCCAGAAGCGAGTACCCGCTGATTTTATTAAACGTCTTCAAATCCCTCTCCCTCCACTCGACGAGCAGCGGCGGATCGCGGCGATCCTGGACAAAGCGGATGCGCTGCGCCGTAAGCGCAAGCGCGCGCTTGAATTGCTCAACGGCCTTCCACAGTCGATCTTTGTCGAGATGTTTGGAGATCCATTGAAGGATCAAAAAGACAGCGGCGATTGGACTTGTGAGCCGTTGGACGCCAGCATCAGTTATATCGACTATCGAGGAAAAACGCCGCCAAAAGCCGAAACGGGTGTTCGCTTGATAACCGCGAAAAACGTAAAAATGGGGTATATCAACCCCGAGCCAATGGAGTTTATCGAAGCTGATGCCTACGACCATTGGATGACGCGCGGATTTCCAAAGATGGGCGACGTGCTGTTCACTACGGAGGCTCCGCTCGGTAACGTCGCAATCTTAGACAGCCCCGATAAACTTGCAGTTGGGCAACGACTTCTCACGATGCAGCCGGATAAATCAAAAATCAAAAGTGAATATTTGGCCTATTTTTTGCGATCACCGGGATTCTCGAAGAAAATGATCGAGAACAGCAGCGGTTCTACCGTCCGAGGAATCAAATCACGCCTCCTTAAGAGAATTGATATTTGTTACCCGCCCATTGAGCATCAAGCGCGATTTGCCGCTGCCTTGCGGACGCTCAATGCCATAAAAGAGCAGGCTAGTGCTCTTCATATCGGGGCGGACTCTCTCTTCGCATCCCTCCAACATCGCGCCTTTTCGGGCCAACTCTAGGCGGACAATTGCATGTCCAACTTCGCCTTCCTCGCCGCTGAATTCCCTGCCGTGCATGAGGCTGCGGTGGAGGCGGAGCGTCAGGCGGGCGTGTCGCCGACGGCGGCGGCGTTCTTCGCGGGCAAGACCGTCGAAGTCGCGGTGAAATGGGCTTTCAAGAACGACCCCGGCCTCAAGCTGCCCTATCAGGACAATATCGCGGCCCTGCTGCACGAACCGACGTTTCGTCGCGCCGCGGGCGAAGCCGTCTACAGCAAGGCACGCTACATCAACACCTTGCGCAATCGTGCGGTGCATGAGGAGAAGAAGATCACCGCGGGCGATGCCGCCGGCGCGGTGAAGGAGCTGTTTCACGTCTGCTTCTGGTTCGCGCGCACCTATGCGCGCAAGGGCAAGCCGGCCGACGGACTTGTGTTCGATGCATCCGTGCTGTCGCGCCGCGACGAGGCGTTGAAGAAGGCGTTCAGCCACATCAAGGCGCAGCAGGCCGCGCTCGACTCTAAGAACGGCGAGCTGACCAAGCTGCTTACCGACAGACAGAACCTCGATGACGAACTAAAGACGCTGCGCGCCGAGGTTGCGGCTGCGCGCAAGGCTGCAGAGGCGCAGCCCGACGCGCACGACTACAACGAAGCCGAGACCCGCGACCGCTATATCGACCTGCTGCTGCGCGAGGCCGGCTGGCCGCTGGACAAGCCCGAGGACATCGAGTTTCGCGTCGAAGGCATGCCGAACAACGAGAGCATTGGCTTTGTCGATTACGTGCTGTGGGGCGCGGACGCCAAGCCGCTCGGTCTTGTCGAGGCCAAGCGCACCCGCAAGGATGCGCGGCAAGGCCAGCAGCAAGCGAAGCTTTATGCGGATCGGCTCGAAGCCCGTTACGGCCAACGGCCGGTGATCTTCTACTCCAACGGCTACGAGCACTGGATCTGGGACGACACGCGCTATCCGCCGCGCCAGATCGGCGGTTTCTACAAGCGCGATGAGCTGGAGCTTCTGATCCAACGCCGCGCTAGCCGCAAGTCGCTAGCCGAGACACGCATCAACACCGCGATCGCAGGCCATAAACGGCCCTATCAACAGCGCGCCATCCGCTCCATCGCCAAACACTTCGAGGAGGATGGCGAGCGTAAGGCGCTGCTGGTGATGGCGACGGGCTCGGGAAAGACACGCACCGTGATCGCGCTGGTCGACCTTCTGATGCGCGCCGGCTGGGTGAAGCGCGTGCTGTTCCTCGCCGATCGTGTCGCACTGGTGAACCAGGCCGCAGGCGCCTTCAAGGCGCATCTGCCCGATTCCGCTCCGGTGAATCTCGTCACCGAGCGGACCAGCGAAGGCCGCGTCTTTCTATCGACCTATCCGACGATGATGAACCTCATCGACGGCAAGCGGGACGGCAAGGCCAAGTTCGGCCCCGGTCATTTCGACCTCATTGTCATCGACGAGGCGCATCGCTCGGTCTATCAGCGTTTCCGCGCCATTTTCGAATATTTCGACTCGTTCCTTGTCGGACTGACGGCGACGCCGAAGGAAGAAATCGACAAGAACACCTATTCGCTGTTCGACCTCGAAGACGGCGTGCCGACGGACGCCTATTCCCTCGACGAGGCGGTGGCTGACGGCCACTTGGTGCCGCCGAAGGCGATCTCCGTGCCGCTGAAGATCGTGCGCTCCGGTCTGCGCTATGACGATCTCAGCGACGAGGAAAAGGACCAGTGGGACATGCTGGAGTGGGGCGAGGACGAAGTCCCCGATACTGTCGAAGCGGCCGAAGTCAATAAGCGACTATTCAATACTGATACGGTCGACCTCGTTATTGCTCACCTGATGCAGCACGGCATCAAGGTTGAAGGTGGCGACCGGCTCGGCAAAACGATCATCTTCGCCAAGAACCAAGATCATGCGCTGTTCATCGAAGATCGATTCAACAACGCCTATCCAAACCTGGCCGGACATTTCGCCCGCGTTATCACCTATAAGACTGGAGCCTACGCCCAAACCTTGATCGATGACTTTTCGAACAAGACCAAGGCTCCGCATCTCGCGATTTCAGTCGATATGCTCGACACCGGCATCGACATCCCTGAGGTCGTCAATCTCGTCTTTTTCAAGCAAGTCCGCTCCAAGACCAAGTTCTGGCAGATGATGGGACGCGGCACACGACTATGCCCGGACCTGTTTGGCCCTGGTCAAGACAAGGAATTCTTTCGGGTCTTCGACTATTGCCAGAACCTCGAATTCTTCGGTGCTGATCCGGAGCTGAAGGAGGCGAGCGCAGCGAAATCGCTTTCAGAGCGCTTGTTCACAGCGCGACTCGATCTCGTGCGCGCGCTGGATACAAAAGCTGGCAAATCCGACGGCCTTTCTGAGCGCTCTCAACAGACTTATGGAGAACCTCACTCAGACCAGCCCCTGCCAAGCGAGCAAGACATTCAAGCAGATGCGTTGAAGACATTGCAGGAGACGGTTGGTGGGCTCAACCTCGACAACTTCATCGTTCGCCAGCATCGCCGTGTCGTCGAAAAGTATCTTGCCCCGGACGTCTGGCATGCGATCGACGACGAGAAACGCAAGGAGCTGGTTGACGAAATCGCACCGCTGCCCTCCTCACGCAGCTTCGGAACGGAAGAGGCAAAGCGTTTCGACCTTTTGATGTTCTCACTGCAGCTCGCGCTGCTGAAGGGCTCTAAGCGGTTCGATACATTGCGGAAACAGTTGCTGGAGATCGCTTCGGCACTCGAAGAGCAGACTGGCATTCCAGCAATCGCGCAACAAGCCGCTCTGATCGAGGAAGTCCAGACTGATCAATGGTGGGAAGGCGTCACCGTCCCGCTGCTTGAACTCGTCAGGTTGCGGCTGCGCGATCTGGTTCAGCATATCGAGAAATCGAAGAGAGCGGTGGTTTACTCGAATTTCGCCGATGAGATCGGGGACGGCGTCGAACACGAATTGCCACAGGTCGGTGAGGCTGACTTCGCTCGCTTCAAGGCGAAGGCCCGGCACTTTCTGAAGGCCCACGAAGATCACCTCGTTTTGCACAAGCTGCGTCAGGGTCGGCCGCTCACCTCGACCGATCTCGGTGAACTTGAGAAGATGTTATTGGACGCGGGTATCGGGGAGGCTGGAGATATTCAACGCGCCCGCGAGGTGAGCCACGGATTTGGGCGGTTCGTCCGATCGCTGGTCGGATTGGATCGTGCCGCGGTTAGCGACGCTTTCGGCGAGTTCCTAGGGACGGGCACCGCGACAGCGGCCCAAATCGAATTCGTCGGCATGGTGATTGAACATTTGATCGATCAAGGTGTCATGGATCCAGGTCTGCTCTACGAGCCGCCATTTACGGACATCGCCCCAACGGGACCGGATCAGCTTTTCGGCGAGGAGCGGGTCACGCAGCTGTTTTCCAAGATTGAAGCGCTTAATGCTTCCGCAGTGGCCTGAACACTGACTCGGTGGACCATCTGAGCACCAGGAAGCCCTTTATGACCGTTGCCCGCATGCGGCCAATCGGCTAAATGGGACTTAAGCACCCGTAGCTCAGCTGGATAGAGCGTTGCCCTCCGAAGGCAAAGGTCACACGTTCGAATCGTGTCGGGTGCGCCACTGCGACAGCATCACAGCACGCAGATTCAGGCGCCCGTCCACCGCGCCGTTTCACTTCCTGATCGGCACGCCCTTCGTGGTGAAGCGCTGCGTCCTGCCGCCATCGCGAACTGGGCGTCGCGTGCCGGCAGCCTTGCCGGTGCCGGGCGGCTGATGGGCCGGCACAAGTTGATCGGGGCGTGAGCCGATCAGATCGGCGCGACCCATGTCTTTCAGCGCCTCGCGCAACAGCGGCCAATTATCAGGATCGTGATAGCGCAGGAACGCCTTGTGCAGCCGGCGTTGGCGCAGCCCCTTGATCGCCTCAACCTTCTCACTCGCTCCGCGCCGCACACCGCGCAACGGGTTGACGCCGGTATGGTACATGGCCGTGGCGGTGGCCATCGGCGACGGCAGGAAGGTCTGAACCTGATCGGCGCGATAGCGGTTCTTCTTCAGCCAGAGCGCGAGGTGCATCATGTCCTCGTCGGTCGTGCCCGGATGCGCCGCGATGAAATACGGGATCAGGTAATACTTCTTGCCCGCCTCCTGCGCAGCCGCTTCGAACATTTCCTTGAAGCGGTCGTAAGCGCCGATCCCCGGCTTCATCATCTTGTCGAGCGGACCGCGCTCGGTGTGCTCGGGCGCAATCTTCAGATAGCCGCCGACATGATGCGTGACGAGCTCTTTGACGTATTCAGGGCTCTTCACTGCAAGATCGTAACGCACACCGGACGCGACCATGACTTTCTTGACGCCCTTCGTCTCGCGCACCTTGCGGTAGAGCCGGATCAGATCGTCGTGCGAGGTGTTCAGGTTCGGACAGATGTCGGGGAACACGCAGGACGGCAGTCGGCACGCCGCCTCGATCTTTGGATCCTTGCACGCCATCCGGTACATGTTGGCGGTCGGCCCGCCGATGTCGGAGATCACGCCAGTGAAGCCCGGTGTCTTGTCGCGGATCAGCTCGATCTCGCGCAGGATCGAACCCTCCGAGCGGTTCTGGATGATGCGGCCTTCGTGTTCGGTGATCGAGCAGAACGTGCAGCCGCCGAAGCAGCCGCGCATGATCGTCACCGAGAACTTGATCATGTCCCAAGCCGGGATCTTGGCATCACCATAGGACGGATGGGGCGCGCGGGCGTAGGGCAGATCGTAGACGGCGTCCATCTCCTCTGACGTCAGCGGGATCGGCGGCGGATTCAGCCACAAATCGCGATCACCGTGACGCTGGACGAGTGCTCGCGCGTTGCCGGGATTGCTCTCTCGATGCAGCACGCGTGATGCGCGGGCATAGGCTTCGCGGTCCTGCTCGACCTGTTCGCACGCCGGCAGCCGGATGACCGTATCGCCGGGGCGGCGGCTTGCGCCTTCATCGGCGGAATCGAGATCGTCGGCGTGCAGTTCAGTGTAATTCTCAGGCACGCGGCGAAACAGCGCGACGCCCCGGACATCATCGAGATCGCGGGGCGAGTCGCCGTCGGCGAGCCGGTGTGCCACTTCCACAACGGCGCGCTCAGCATTGCCGTAAAGCAGCAGATCCGCTTTGGCATCCGCGAGGATCGAACGGCGCACCTTCTCGGACCAGTAGTCGTAGTGCGCGATGCGGCGCAGCGACGCTTCGATGCCGCCGAGCACGATCGGAACATCCTTGAAGGCTTCGCGGCAGCGCTGGGCATAGACGATGGTGCAGCGATCCGGCCGCTTCCCGCCCTCGCCGCCGGGTGTGTAGGCATCGTCATGGCGCAATCTTCGATCCGCCGTGTAGCGGTTCACCATCGAATCCATGTTGCCGCCGGTGACGCCGAAGAACACCCGCGGCTTGCCCAAAGCCTTGAACGGCTCTGCCGACTGCCAGTCAGGTTGCGCGATGATGCCGACCCGGAACCCCTGGGCTTCCAGCAGCCTGCCGATGATCGCCATCCCGAAGCTCGGATGGTCGACATAGGCATCGCCCGTCACCAGCACGATGTCGCAGGCATCCCAGCCGAGCGCCGTCATCTCGGCGCGGCTCATGGGCAGGAACGGCGCCGCTTTGCCGGAACGCGTCCGGTGAGGCGGCAACGACATCAAGGGCTTTTCAGCGACTGCGAGATTGTTCATGGCGCCACGCATAGGGCTCCGGGCCTGCAAATACAACCAGCGGACGGCGATTTCGACGACCCGCGAAGACGTCCGCGATCAAGAATATTGTCGTAATATCTCAATGAGATAAACGTTCGGTGTCTTGTGCTGACTGGCGCGGCACCCTCACCGCGATGGCGCGGGCAACTTCCGGTCATCGCAACCCCGATTTCCGGCACTTTTCCCGCCGCCAGGGCTCGGATATCCTTCCCGACCACCCGCGATTGGAACGAACGGGCCACCGCATAGCGCCCCTGCGCCAGGTCCCATTCAATTCTGCCGGTCTGCCCTCTAAAAGATAATCATCTCAAAATCACAAATACTTAAGGGACAAACGATGCCTGCCTATCGCTCCAGAACGACAACCCATGGCCGCAACATGGCAGGCGCACGTGGCCTCTGGCGGGCCACCGGCATGAAGAACGAGGACTTCGGCAAGCCGATCATTGCCGTGGTCAACTCGTTCACCCAGTTCGTGCCCGGCCACGTCCACCTCCAGGACCTCGGCCAGCTCGTTGCGCGCGAAATCGAGAAGGCGGGCGGCGTTGCGAAAGAATTCAACACCATTGCGGTCGACGACGGTATCGCCATGGGTCATGACGGCATGCTCTACAGCCTGCCCTCACGCGAAATCATTGCCGACAGCGTCGAGTACATGGTCAACGCGCATTGCGCGGACGCCATGGTCTGCATCTCTAACTGCGACAAGATCACGCCCGGCATGCTGATGGCCTCGCTGCGACTCAACATCCCGACGGTGTTCGTGTCGGGTGGCCCGATGGAATCCGGCAAGATCAATCTCAAAGGCAAGAAGCGTGCGGTCGATCTGATCGACGCCATGGTCGCCGCGGCCGACGACAAAGTCAGCGATGAAGAAGTCGAAGTCATCGAGCGGTCCGCCTGCCCGACCTGCGGCTCGTGCTCGGGCATGTTTACCGCGAACTCCATGAACTGCCTCACCGAGGCGCTTGGACTTGCGCTGCCAGGCAATGGCTCCATCCTCGCGACCCATGCCGATCGCAGAGGACTGTTTGTCGAGGCCGGTCATCTGATCGTTGATCTCGCACGCCGCTATTATGAGCAGGACGACGAGACCGCGTTGCCGCGGACGATCGCCAGCTTCAAGGCATTTGAGAATGCGATGACACTCGATATCGCGATGGGCGGATCGACCAACACTGTGTTGCATCTGCTGGCCGCGGCCTATGAGGGTAAAATTCCTTTCACCATGCAGGACATCGACCGGCTGTCGCGCCGGGTGCCGGTGCTCTGTAAAGTTGCTCCTTCGGTCGCAGACGTACATCTTGAAGACGTGCATCGCGCAGGCGGCGTGATGGCCATCCTCGGCGAGCTCGATCGCGCAAACCTGCTCAATCGCGGCCTGCCAATGGTTCATAGCAAGACGCTGGATGACGCCCTGGGGCGCTGGGACATTCAACGCACCAAGAGCGAAAGCGTCCGCACATTCTTCAAAGCCGCGCCCGGCAACGTGCCCACACAAACGGCGTTCAGCCAGGAACGCCGCTTTGAAGAACTCGATAACGACCGCACTGCCGGCTGCATTCGCGATTTCGAGCATGCCTTCTCGAAGGATGGCGGTCTCGCCGTGTTGTTTGGAAATCTTGCGCTTGACGGCTGCATCGTCAAAACAGCCGGCGTCGATGACAGCATCCTAAAGTTTGAAGGACCGGCACGCATCTTCGAAAGTCAGGACGCCGCAGTCGAGGGGATTCTCGGCGGCAAGATCAAGGCCGGCGATGTCGTGGTGGTTCGCTACGAAGGACCGCGCGGTGGCCCCGGCATGCAGGAAATGCTCTATCCGACCAGTTATCTGAAGTCGAAGGGCCTCGGAAAGCAGTGCGCGCTCATCACCGACGGACGCTTCTCCGGCGGATCATCGGGCCTGTCGATCGGCCATATGTCGCCGGAAGCAGCGGAGGGCGGGCTGATCGGACTCGTTGAAGACGGCGACCTCATCAAGATCGACATTCCTGCGCGCTCCATCAGCCTTTTGGTCGACGACGCCACGCTCGCGCAACGCCGGGAAGCGATGCTCGCCCGTGGGACGGATGCATGGAAGCCTGCGAAGAAGCGGAACCGCAAGGTTTCAATGGCGCTCAAGGCCTATGCAGCCCTCACCACCAGCGCCGCCCACGGCGCAGTGCGCGTCGTTCCGGAATAAGGCTGCTTCTCCGCCGTGAGTTTAAGTGACAGGCTCTCTTGAGAGCCTGTCACGATTACGCGTGATTACCGATTCTGCTTGCGGCGCCGTCTATTCTGCGGCGAACATGGCGCGGTTCCCTCTGAGAGACCGGAGTTTTGACATGGTCAAAGCAACGAGCAAGCCGGGAAAGAAAGACGCCAAGGGCACGAAGCCCGGCAAAAAGGAACCTCCCGACAGCGATATTCCTCCGCCGGAAGATGAATTCGGCGGCGGAGATTTCGTCTCTCCTGTCGAGTCGCCACCGACGGATGACGACAAGCCGCTTGAGTAGGATCGCATGATGCTGCGATCAGAACCTTGAGGCGACAGTAGCCCGACGCATCGCTGGCAAGAACTCCCCGGTGGCGCCCATCAACCTTGATCCGCCCGGATATCTTTCAAGCGTGACTTTGTGACCATGAAAGACTCCGAGCTCGGCGCGATGCGCGACACTCACAATCGCGGCGTCTTTCATTTCGTCGTTGAGTAATTGCATCATGCGGCTCTGGCTACGCGCATCGAGCGCGGATGTCGCCTCGTCCAGCACGATGATGTCAGGCCGATGGAGAATGATCCGCGCAAAAGCCAGTCTTTGTTTTTCGCCGCCCGACAGAATCTGGTCCCAGGACGCTTCCTCCGCCACGCGCGTCTCAAGATGAGCCAGGCCGACTTTATTGAGCGCGGAGCAAATTTGATGCTGTGTCCAGTTTTCAGCAGCAGCGGGATATGCAACCGCACGCCAGAGCGAGCCTGATGGAATGTAGGGCTTTTGTGGCAACATGAATAATCGACGTCCGGCGCCAACATCGACGCTACCGCTGCCCCACGGCCAAAGTCCCGCAATCGCCCGCACCAGCGTACTTTTGCCGGAGCCGGATTCACCCGCGACGAGGATCCGCTGGCCCGGTTCGATCGTCATGCGCGAGCGCTCGACCACGGTCGTTCCATCGTCGAGAGCGACCGACAAGTTGTTAAGGGACAGAAGGGCCGACCCCGCAATTTGGCCGCGCCTGATGCGGTTAAGCCCTTCGCTTCGTTCCTCGGTTTCGAGCTTGTCGAGTAATCCCATCAGGATCGCGACACGGCGCGCACTGCCATTCCAGTCCGCCAACCGCGGATAATTGTCCACGAGCCAGCCGAAAGCGCTTTGCACGATGGCGAACGCCGACACGGCTTGCATCACTTGCCCCAGGGACATTTCCCCTTCGAGAAATTTCGGCGCACACAGGAGAATCGGAACAACCGGCGCAAGCAGGCTTGACCCTTGTGAGACGACAGTCGTCCGCATGTGCTGGCCACACAGCAGCGCCCACTTGTTGATCACATTGCCGAACGAACGCTGGATTTCAGCACGTTCTTCCGCTTCGCCGCCTAAGAGCGCGATGCTTTCACCGTTCTCGCGTACCCGCATCAGCGAATAACGATATTCCGCTTCAGCCTGGTTCTTTCCGATCGAGACCGAAACGAAGTTTCTCCCGACAACCATCATCAGGCTGCTCGCGATGACGGCATAGAGAACGGCCGCCACGACGAGAAAACCTGGAATGGTGACGCTGATGTTGGAAATCTGCAGCGAGACCGATCCACCGATGGTCCAGAGCACGACGATGAATGTCGCAGCCGAAAGGCACGCCAATGTCACGCCTGCGAAAAAATCAACCGGCGCATCGGTCGCAACACGAAGATCCTCGGCGATCCGGTATTCGGGGTTTTGATGGCGATCATCGATTAGGTTGAGCTGGTAGTAGCGACCGTTCTTAAGCCAACGGCCGACAACACTCTTTGCAAGCCACCCGCGCCAGTGCCGCTGAATTCCCATCCTGACAAAGACCTGTGTCGTGCTGCACACCACACTTGCGGCAACCAATGGAAAGAAAATCGCCGCCAAATGAAGGACAATAGAGGCGTCCTTCTTCTCGATGGCGTCGAAGATCGATCGGTTCCAGACATTGATGCGATACTGTAGGAAAACATGCACAACGATCAGGGCAAGAAGTCCTCCTGTGAGTATCCAGGCCAACCGATCGCCTTCGAAGCTCCAAAAGCCGCGAGCGCTTTTCCAAAAGCGCCTGAGCAAATCGTGATGTTCGATGCGTGCCGTCTTTGCCGTTGAAAGCATGAGATCCGCCTCCGGATTGTGGACGAGATCGCTTCAACCGATAATAAGTTTGCAATTCTTCTGGCACGGACCATGTCCGGCCGCACATCTACTTCATGAGCAGCCGCGATACGAGTTCAGCGTCACGGCGTGGCACGAACATATAATCGCATTCGGCGGCATTATCCCAAGTCCAAATTTTGTTCGGGAATTGCGCGATGTTCGTAAGAGCGCGAACGGTGCTGCAGTCATCGCTCTTCTCCACGTTGAGACAAATGTAATCCATGTCGACAATGAACGACATCAGATCCCTCATTCTCTGCTCGTGGATAGCTTCACTGACCCTGCTATCCCTATGAAGCACCTCGCAGAGAATCCAGCATCCTTCCTTGAGAGTCTTTTTCATTCCACGTAGCGTGGAAAGCTCGGCCCCCTCGACATCGATTTTTATAAGAGCGATGTCGGAAATTCCAACTCGTAGACGAATATCATCAAATTTGTAGCAAGCGACGAATTGAACGGCCCATTCGCGGTCGGGCCGCAGATCTATTTCAATGCTTGCTGAAGAGTCGACGATCGAGTCCTTCTCAAGCAACAATTCCCGTATCGTGTTTTCATCTGCCAAACCCGCCGGGATCAACGAACAATCCAATCGGCCATTAATGCGGATAATGTCGCTGAGCGCGCTGACACAATGATGATTTGGCTCAAATCCGAAATATGACGTGGTTATTGAAGCTGCGAAGTAATCCATCAACGTCTGGCCGCAGTTCGCGCCGACATCAACAAACGCACCTGCACGCTCGGCCAATACCTTGCCGATGACCTCCGTTTTCCAGTCTGGTTTCCACGTTACAAGTTGATCTGATGCAACAGGATCTGCGGGAATGAGGATGTCTCCGCGCGACACCTGAACCCTGTAGCACGAGAGAGAATTTACGCTCATTCGGATGCCTTGACAGCAATGACGCTTGGCCAATATCCTCGCCTAACATTAGCAAATTGTTGCTCTCAAGTCTCGCAAGTCGTCTGAGCGTCGTAAGCTACTGAGCTCATCGCTGCTGCACCTGAATACTGAGAGCTCTCGACTCGCCCGTTAAGGGGAGCGACAATTGGCCGGCTTCAAGTCAACAGGGTGAATGCGTTTCGGCGCAACGGAAGCGGCTGGCGCTACAAAGTTCCTGTATTTTAGTTGCTTAGTGCGTGAAGACGATTCCGAAGTTCCGGGCCATGTCTTGACGCAACTCGCGACGGATCAGCACCATGACAATGGCCATCCGCGACGAGGATTTGTTTGAAGCAACATCGCCCTTTACGGTGCTGCAACGTACGGGGCTGGAGAGACGGGGCGTCCCCAATCTTACCCACAATGGTGTCTGGGTTATACTCGCCGGATGGGTACCGCTGGTTCTCCTCGCAGCCTTGCAAGACCTCGTGTGGCATACGGACAGTATCCGCTCCCTCATCAGCGAGATCGGAGTCTATGCACGATATCTGATCGCCGCACCCCTGCTCGTTGTCGCGCAGGCGCGCTTCGCCCCCCAGTTGAATGCCATTTTACGTCAATTCGTCCGTTCATTGCGATTCCGCGGGCCACCCTCTTCCAATATTTAAAGGGGCTGCTGTTCTAAAACTAACACGCAAAGGAGGATCACAGCAGGTGCGGTCAACCTGCAACGAAATGGGGAGCATACCTGCGAACAGAAATACGCCTTGGGGAGCATACGAAGATATCAGCATAACCAAAGGAGTATAAGTTATGGCCAGGAAAGCCTTTCGCGGCGTTATCAAGCTTGATGTCCGCGATTCAAAACCTGATTGGACGCCATTCACTCTCCCCAGAGCCCCCGAAGGATCTCCGAACGTACTAATCATTCTGTATGATGACACAGGGATGGCCGCGTGGTCGCCCTATGGTGGCGCGATCAACATGCCGACACTTCAGCGCCTCGCGGATCGCGGATTGGTTTATTCGCAGTGGCACACGACAGCGTTGTGTTCGCCGACGCGCTCGACATTCCTGACTGGGCGAAATCATCACCTCAATGGCTGCTCATGCATTACCGAAGCAGCGCAGGGATACCCGGGCTGGAGCGGCCGTCTCCCGGCGGAGTGCATGACGATCGGACAGGTTCTGCAAGATTCCGGATGGAGCACGTTCTGGCTTGGAAAGGATCACAATGTTCCGGAACAGGATATCGCGTCCGGCGCCAATCGTAGCGAGTGGCCTCTGCAGAAGGGATTCGATCGCTTCTACGGCTTCCTCGGAGGCGAAACCAATCAATGGTATCCCGATCTCGTCGATGACAACAAGTTTGTCGATCAACCATATAGCCCGGAGGAGGGTTATCACCTCTCCAAGGATCTGATCGACAATGCCATGCATATGATCCGCGACCAAAAGGCGAGCAATCCATCGAAGCCGTGGTTCATGTGGCTGTGCCCTGGCGCCAATCATGCGCCGCATCACGCACCGCAAGAATATATCGACAAGTACAAGGGCCGATTTGACGATGGCTACGAAGCCTATCGCGAATGGGTGTTGCCGCGCATGATTGCTAAAGGGCTCCTGCCCAAGGATACCAAGCTGACGCCCATCAATCCGCTCCCCGGCGAGATCGCAAATCCGGGCGATGCCGTACGTCCCTGGAATTCACTCAATGCGGACGAGAAGAAGCTGTTTGCTCGTATGGCCGAGGTTTACGCGGGGTTCTCGGAATATACAGACGTGCAGATCGGCCGCCTGATCGAATATCTCGAAGAAAGCGGACAACTCGACAACACGATTATTTTCTATTGCTCTGATAATGGAGCATCCGGGGAGGGAAGTCCCAACGGCTCGGTCAACGAAAACAAGTTCTTCAACAACTATCCCGATGAACTGTCCGAGAACCTGAAGTATCTCGACGTTCTCGGAAGCGTAGATACTTACAATCACTATCCGACCGGTTGGGCGGTGGCATTTTCCACGCCGTTCCAGATGTTCAAACGCTATTCGGAATATTCAGGCGGAACATGCTGTCCGCTCGTGATTTCCTGGCCCAAGGGATTCAAAGGAAAGGGCGAGGTGCGCAATCAATATCATCATTCAACGGATATCGTGCCGACCATCCTCGATGTCTGCGGATTGCAGATGCCGAAGGTCTATCGCGGCGTGAAGCAGCATCCCCTCTCTGGTGTATCCATGCGCTACACGTTCACTGCGAAGCCCAGCGCGCCGACGAAAAAGAAGCGCCAGTATTATGCGATGCTCGGCACCCGGGGCATCTGGGAAAAAGGGTGGAAGGCTGCGGCTCTTCATGCGCCCCTCACCGGCAAGGGGCATTTCGACAAAGACGAATGGGAGCTTTATCACGTCGATGCTGACCGCTCCGAGTCTACCAATGTTGCCAAGCGTTATCCCGCCAGGCTGAAAGCCCTTATCAAGGCGTGGTTCGAGGAAGCCAAGAAGAACAATGTATTGCCGCTGGACGACCGCAGCGCTGCAGAACTGCTGGGCGTCGAACGGCCCAGCGAAGAAAAGCCGCGCGAGCGTTATATCTACTATCCGGACACCTCACCGGTCCCGGAGGGCGTGGCCGTCAATGTGCGCGGACGTACATACAAGATCCTGGCGAATATCGAGATCACCGATCCGGATTGCTCAGGCGTCATCTTCGCACATGGATCGCGCTTCGGCGGTCACACGCTCTTCGTCAAGAATATGAAGCTCTACTATGTGTATAATTTCCTCGGCATCAAACCCGAGCAACAATTCGTCTCCGGGGAATTGAAGCCCGGCAAATACACTGTGGGTGTCGAGTTCATTCGCGGCAAGGCCGGGAAACATGGTGAATCGCTCGGCAAGACGACGCTTTACGTCAATGAGAAAATCGCGGCGCAGGGCGACATGAAGACACAACCGGGCAAATTCACCCTCTCCGGCGACGGTCTTTGCATCGGACGCGACAGCGGCGATGCTGTCAGCGAAGAGTACAAGTCACCCGGGACGTTCAAAGGCGGGAAGATCCACTTCGTCGGCGTCACCGTAGAGAAACGGCAATACCTCGATCTGGAAAAACTGGCAGCCAGCGCCTTTGCGGTCGACTAGACAGGCACGGCGTCAACGTACGCAGCGAAAAGCCGCGCGCATAACCGCGCGGCTTTGGTCTCCGCTCAGGGAGGCGATCACATCTGGGTGGGTTCAATAGCGTTGACCGTAAAACCCCTGCCCTCTCGGCGGGCGTCTGCTCGACAGTGCAGGATCGGGTTGCGAAAGCCAGGTGTTCGGCTGGCAATAGCCGCTGGTGCCAGACACGGCAGCCTGACATTGTTCGTACGTGTCATATTTGCAATCGCCGGGACCGCCCTCGCCCCTCCTGCAGAACGGGTAGTCCCTTGCCTGTGCAGTGGTACCATCATATGCCGAAACTGCGGCAATCGCTAATATAGCTAAAACTAAAAGTCGCATGATCATCATCTCCGAAGGCAATAGGACACGCGGATTACGCCACTGCCAGATCCCATATATGTGTGATTGATTGGCTCGAAAGCCTATCCGATCCGCTGAACACGCGCTTAACAACAACGCGACGAAGAAAAGCCCCGGCAATTTGCCGGGGCTTGATTGACTCCAAATTGAGCGATCCGGCGTGCCTTAAGCAGCACGGACGGTGCTGAGAAACTTACCGACCTCGAGCTTGAGGCGATTGCTCTCGCCGGAAAGCGATTGCGCAGCCGACAGCACCTGCGACGAAGCCGATCCCGTTTCAACCGAACCGCGCTGCACATCGGTAATGTTGCTAGACACCTGCATGGTACCCTGTGCCGCCTGCTGAACGTTACGCGAGATCTCTCGCGTCGCCGCTCCCTGCTCCTCGACTGCGGACGCAATCGTTGACGAGATCTCCGACATCCGTCCAATGGTGTCGCCAATCTCCTGGATGGCGCCAACGGATTCCTGCGTCGCTGTCTGGATGCTGGATATCTGCTGACTGATCTCGCCGGTTGCTCTGGCTGTCTGTTCGGCCAATGCTTTCACTTCGGAAGCAACCACCGCAAAGCCGCGCCCTGCGTCGCCTGCACGGGCAGCCTCGATGGTGGCGTTCAACGCCAACAGGTTCGTCTGCCCGGCAATTGTGTTGATCAACTCGACAACATCGCCGATGCGCGCGGCAGCTTTCACCAGTTCACCAACCCGCTCATTTGTCCTGCGAGCCTGTGCCACCGCCTCCTGGGCGATGTTTGCAGACTCGGCAACCTGACGGCTGATCTCGTTTACCGACGATGTCATCTCCTCGGTCGCGGAAGCGACGGATTGGACGTTGGTGGACGCTTCTTCTGACGCAGCCGCGACCAACGTGGTCAATTCCTGGGCACGTGAGGCGCTGCTCGTCAGCGTGCTCGCAGAAGCCTCAAGCTCGGTCGAAGCTGATGACACCGTTTCGACGATCTCGCCGACGGCCTTCTCAAAGACATTTGCGAGCTGATACATATCCCGCTTGCGCTGCTCGGCCGCGATCTGATCCTGCCGCGCCTTGGCTTCAGCTTCAGCGCGCGCCTTTTCCTCCGCCTTGACCTTGAAGCCCTCGACGGCTTGCGCCATGTCGCCGACTTCGTCCTTCCGCTCCAGTCCCGGAAGCACGACGTCGAAATTGCCCTCGGCGAGCTCCTTCATGCCGGATGTCAGGCCCGAGAGCGGACGGATGATGCCCCGTCCAATCAAGAATGCGACAAGGAAACCGACGATCAACGCGGATCCGGCAACAAGCTGCTGCATCGTGACAGTGCCATCGATCCGTTGATTGACGCCGCCGGTGGTACGGGCAAACGCCCCCTCAAGGCTGGTGACGACAGCATCGATCTTATCAATTGCACTCACGATCAAAGGCGTCACGGTCTTGTAATAAATCTCATCGCCCATGATGAGCTTCGCTGACGCTCTCTCAAACCCGCTCGAATAGTTCGCCAATCCGGATTTGATCGACGCCAAGACAGGATCGGCGCCCTGCGGAAGATCGAGTCTTTCCAAATTCGCGATCAGCTCGGAGGCCGACTTGATACTATTCTTGAATATCGTGACGTCCTGCTGGTTGCGCGACACGATAAATCGCCAGTTCGACATCCGGACGCGAAGGAGCTCTGCCTCGAGGGCTGCGACAACTTCCGCTGACGGTGTTCGTCGCGTGGCATCCGTCAATTTCTTGATGTTCGCCGCGAGCCTATCGCCCTCAGCGTACAGCGCCGTTCGATCCGCGATCATCTGCTTGATCGTATCTTCGAGAGCGATCCGCTTGGATTTCAGTTCGCCGATGTCCTGCTGGATACCCTTGTAAGCAACCCGGCGCTCTTCAGCGCGAACTGTCCTGACGGCCGTATCCAGCAAAACGCTGATGTTCGCTAATCGCTTATCTGCATCGGCCAGCGATTCCGCGTTCTGATCGAATGTGTAGCGCAGAATTCCGCGTCGGATCGCATGCAAATCCGTTGCGATGCCACCAGCGCGAATAGCATTCTTGGACTGAATCGTCATGTCATCTACGCTTTCGCGGATCGCCCAAAGCTGCCACACGGCAAACCCAGCAAGCACGACCCCGAACAGGATCAGCACACCGAAACCGCCATAAAGGCGGCCACGGATTCGTAGGTTCAGCGGCAACATGGAATTTTCCCTTGAAAGCAACGTATGAATCAAATCGCGGCCACAGCGGCTTGACCCGTCGTGTGCCATCTACCGATCTTTGGGGTATCGAAAAGACGCCTGAGAAGCGGCGTGAAACCTTGGGGAGGGCGGCAGCCCCCGCAATATCGAATAAACATAGACAATTTTCAGTTAATCGAAGGCGAGCGGCGTTGTGCGGCTATCTGCCACCGATGCTGCTAACTCGCAATTACCGGCAAGCACTCGATCGCCCTCATACCGGGCCGCTTCCGCCATTTGATCTCAGATTCATCGACCGCGAGCTTTAAGCTCGGCCAACGTTTGAATAGCGCCTTCAGCGCACAGCGCCCCTCGATACGCGCAAGCTGGTGGCCGAGGCAAAAATGGATTCCGGTGCCGAACGCCATGTGCCGGTTCGGCTTTCGTTGAATGTCGAGCCGTTCCGGATGCGGGTTGGCTTGCGGATCCATGTTGGCAGCGGCCAACATGACCATGACTTTCTCGCCCTTCTTCAACCGCACACCGCCGAGATCGATGTCCTTGCGCACAAAGCGCGGCTTGGTGAATTGCACGGGCGTGATGAACCGCAGGAATTCCTCAACAGCCAGATCGGCGCGGCTCCAATCTTCCCCCAGCCAATCCCGTAAGCCGGGGTTTATGAGAAGTTCATAAACAGACCCGCTAATCAGATGCGTGGTGGTCTCATGTCCTGCAAACAACAGCAGGAAGACCATGGCGACCATTTCGTCAGGCGTGATCCGTCCACACTCCCTTTCCACACGGACGAGCTCGGCGATCAGCCCTTCACCTCCATGCTTTCGAACTATCTCAATGTGCTGCCGCATATAGCGCTTCATCGCGATGATATTCGGGATCATGCTGAGAAAGCCGAGCGCACCGGAGAGGCGCGTGAAGCCACCAGCCCATGCCGTGAATTTTGATCGATCAGCCATTGGCAACCCGAGCAATTCACAAATCACCGACAGCGGCAACTTGCGCGCATAGTGCTCTACGAGGTCGGCTGGGCGTCCTGTTGCGAACAGCTCATTGGCCAGTTGCTCGCCGATCGCAAGAATATGCGGCTCCATCTCCAGGATGGCCCGACGGCGAAAGGCTTCGTCGACAATGTCTCGCAGCCGCCCATGGTCCGGTTCGTCCATCGCCAGCATATTGTTGGCCAACGTGCGCAGGACGCCGGGCATCCACCACTGGAAGCCAGCGACATTGCCGTCATCCCTGCGGATGGTGAATGTCTCACTGTCCTTTAGAACCCGATCAGCCAGCGCCTGTGTTGTCGTGGTCCAGACTTTACCGACGATCGGAAACCGGACTTCAACGACAGGGCCCGCTGCGCGCAACTTTTCCAACGCGGCAACTGGATTGCGAAAGTAATCTTGGCTCGAGAAATCTGCGTGGAACGTCACGAATAGCTCCTTCCGAACCGCGAAAGGCGAGGCTCCATATTTATGGATCAGGACGCCCAAAAGAAAAGGCCCCAGGACGGGGCCTTTTCAGTGAGGTCATTCAACATCACAAGTTAGTGGCCGCTGCCACCTTCATTCGTTCCCTGACCACCTGTTTGCTTGGCGCCCGATTTATGCATCGCGCTGCCCGTGGTCTTACCGGTATGTTCCTTCTTCATGTGACGTTCACCGCTTGGCGACATCGTCGTCGTGCCACCCGATTTCGCACTGGGCGCACCGCCTTGGCCTTCATTGGTCTGCGCAACTGCGCCAGTTGCTGACAGCGCCAACGCACAGGCGCCGGCAAGCAAGATTTTCTTCATGAGTTTCTCTCCTTTCGAGACAACAGGCGGCAAACTCCGAAGCCTCCAGATACGTTCCCTTTTTGTTGATCACATCATGCGTGAAGTCTCACACAGTGATTTGAACCACAGTTTTGACAACGAATGGACGCTAGTGTGGTGGTTCAGAAACTCATCCGATTTCCCGCGCGTGCTTCCGGCGAACTTCTGAACCTAAAAATTCTTCCGCGTGAAATCGCAAGCCTGTGCGAACTTCGGAATCGGACCACTAGATGCGCAAAGTGATCGAATTTGACGACGAGACTTATCAAGCGCTCGTACAACTTGGCCGCGATCGGATGGCAACGCTGCAAGAACTTGCGGATGAAGCGTTTGCCGACGTGCTCAAGAAACACGGCGTGCCGATTGATCTCAAGGATGCGTTGCGGAAAAGCGCGGGCACCCTCAAGCCGGCTCGAACCAAGACAACGACGAAACGCCCCGCAAAACGCCGTGAATAGGATGTGATCACGAAACAGCCGGAGACATCATATCAATGCCTCCGGCTGTATCAGATACGTGCCTCGTTTATGCCCTTCGCATATTCGCTTTCACAGCATCCGCGGTGATCGGCAACGCGCGAACGCGGGCGCCGACCGCGTTGTAGATCGCATTTGCAAGCGCCGGGGCCACAACGGTGACCGCCGGTTCACCCACACCACGTGGCGCATCACCATTGGCGATGACGGCAACCGCCACTTCCGGCATTTGGCTCATCCGCAGCGGTGTGTAGGTGTCGAAGTTGGTCTGCTCGATGGCGCCGTCTTTCATGGTCGCCTTCTCATACATCGCCAGCGAAAGCCCCCAAAGAGCAGCGCCCTCAACCTGAGCACGAATGCCGTCGGGATTGACCTGGGTGCCGACGTCGGTCGCCACCGTCAACTTCTTCACCTTGACCTCGCCGCTGTCATCGACCGCGACATGGGCAACACAAGCCGTCCAGCTTGCGGTCGCACGCTCCTGCGATGAGACACAAGCTACGCCCATGCCTTCGCCTTTGGACAGCTTCTTGGTGCCGTAACCTGCGAGGCCCATCGCCGCGAGCAATGTATTACGCAGCCGCTGCGCGCCACCATCATTTTGACCTGCGCCGTCGAGCATGCTGATGCGGAATTGCGCCGGATCTTTTCCGGCCGCGACCGCGAGCTCATCAATCATGCTTTCCACGGCCCAGAAGGTCCAGCCCGGCGCCACAGAGCGTAGTTGCCCCGATGGCGTGGCCGATTGCGCGAGTTCGTTGAGGATCGCGCGCACATTATGGTTGGGCACGGAATAGAAGAAATCCGCGCCGTTGACTGTGAACGCATCGAGCGCACCCTTCTTGTCGACCGAAGGAGACAGGAAATCGGGAATGCCCCAGCGCTTGGTGGGCCAGGCACTGACGACATCGTGGTTCAACGCAACCAGCTTGCCGTCATTGTCGAGCCCGGCCTTGATCTTCTGGAATGTCAGCGGGCGCGAGAAGTCCATGGTGGTGTCGTCTTCACGCGAATAGATCACCTTCACGGGCTTTCCGACCGCTTGGGCCGCCAGCACTGCCGGCACCATCATGTCGGCATCGAGCCGCCGGCCGAAGCCGCCGCCGAGCCAAGCCTGATGCATCACGATGAACTTGGGATCGACGCCGAGCGCTGCCGCGGCGATCGCCCCCGTTCGAGTCGCGAACTGATTGCCGGAGTAAAGGTGCCAGATGTCACCCTGCTTCTGCGCCGTGGCATTCATCGGCTCCAGCGGCGCATGGATGTTGATGCTAGTGGTGTATTCCGCCTCCATTACTTTGGCGGCTTTGCCGAGAGCTTCCGAGGCGTCGCCGGTTTTAACAAAGAACAGGCCGGAATTGCTGTCCGCCTGCAATCGCCGGGCTTCTTGCAGCAAGGTCTCGCTGGACACGTTGGCATTCGGCCCCTTGTCGTATGTGACCTTCAGGGCATCAGCCGCCTTCCGCGCCGCCTGATAAGTGTTGGCCACCGCCACCACCCAGCCGGTCGTCGTCTTGGTCTTATCCTCAAGCACCACGGCCTTGATGAAGCCAGGCACCTTCTTCGCTGCAGCATCATCCACGGACTTCACGGTCGCGCCGTAACGCACCGGCGGCATGACGATCTTGCCGTAGACCATCCCCGGCAGCATTGTGTCGATGCCGTACTTCGCGGTGCCATTGGTTTTCGCCGGGATGTCGAGCTGCGGCACCGATACGCCGACCAGCGTGTATTTGTCCGGCGTCTTGAGCGTGATGGACTTCAGTTCGTCAGGCGAAAATGTCTTCTTCGCCTTGCCACTTTTGACGATATCCGCGAACGTCGCCGACTTTTTCGATTTCGAATGAGAAATCGTCGAATCGCGCACCGTGAGTTCGCCCGCGGGAACATTCATCATCGCGGCCGCGGCTTCGGTCAATGCGATACGGCCGGCCGCGCCGGCACGGCTCATCGCATCAAAGTTCATCATCGTGCTCCAGCTTCCGCCGGTAATCTGGGCCTTGAGCACCGGATCATCGTATTTCGGATCGTTGGAGGCGAGTTGAACGCGCATATCCTTCCAGGATGCGCCAAGCTCTTCGGCGACAAGCTGCGCCATGGTGGAGGCGATGTGCTGCCCCATGTCGGCCTTGCCACATGTGACGGTTACAAGCCCGTCAGGGCCGATCGAATACCAGACGCTTGGGTCGAAGCTGCCAGGTGCGGCAAGCGCTTGATCTCGTCCAAGCAGGCCGGGGATTGATGCATAGCCGAGCGCAAGTCCTGCGGTCGCGGCACCAACGATAAAGGAGCGACGATTGAGCTCGACCGGTTCGGAACTCGCGATTGTCGTGTGCGTATTCATGTCGCCCTCCGATCAGCAGGGGCGTTCGACGCCGTGCGCATATCCGTAGCGGCGCGCATGATAGCCTTTTGGATGCGCGAATACGTCATGCAGCGGCACAGGTTGCCGTCCATGTGCGCGACCACTTCCTCTTTCGTCGGATTGGTGTTCTTGGCGAGCAGCGAAGCCGCCTGCATGATCTGGCCTGACTGGCAGTAACCGCATTGCGGCACCTGCTCTGCAATCCAGGCCTTCTGCAAGGGATGATCGCCCTTGGCGCTCAATCCTTCGATGGTGGTGATTTTCTTGCCGGCAACGTCGCTCAGAGCCGTTTGGCACGAGCGCACAGCTTCGCCGTTGACATGAACCGTGCATGCGCCGCACAAGCCCGCGCCGCAGCCAAATTTCGTTCCGGTCATCTGCAATTGTTCGCGGATGACCCAGAGCAGCGGCGTGTCTCCCGCCGCGTCGACGGACATATTCCGCCCGTTAATGCTGAGAGTAGGCATCACTTTGATTCCCTGCCGGTGCACGACATCGCTTACGGCGATGACTCACGACGAGGAGGCTATCCGGCACGCACCGGTGGATGCCGAACCACGCGAGCATGGTCGGGTTTGCAACGGCAGGCAACAAAATTAGAATGGATCAAAAAAGAAATCGGCCTTATCGGCAGCATTGTGCAACGCGACAGCGATCACCGTTGCGCCGATTTTGCCACGGCTTTGCGTGACGGAATGGTCATGGCGGCAATACCGACAATGACGCAGATCAATCCGATCAACGCGGTGGACGACAGGGACTCACCGAGAAAGATAACGCCGAGTGCAACGCCGATCGGCACCCGCAAATAGGCTTGTGCCGTGGCACCAACCGAGCCCAGGGTCTGGATCAGCTTGAAATAAATCACGAAGGCGAGCGCCGTCGAAAACACCGCAAGGCCGACCAAGGCCAAAGTCGAATTCATGGAAGGCGACAGCGTCCAGGGATGATCAACCACGAGGCTTAGGGGCACGAGCAACATCGCACCGCAAATCATCGATCCTGCTGCCGGCACGATTGAATCGAGCCCGTTGAAATTCCGGCCAAACAGCGCCGCCGCACCAAAGCTCACCGCCGACAACACAAGCGCGAGCTGCGCAAACAGCTGCTGTCCCAGTCCGCCGAGTGCGTTGACCCCAACCACGAGGCAGATGCCCGCCAAGCCGGCTACCACGCCGAGTGATTGGCGCAGGGTTGGCCGTTCATGGCGAACAAATAGCACGGCCAGCAGGAAGGCGAAGATCGGCGCATTCGAGCCAAGAATGGTCGCTAGGCCTGCATCGACGTGGCGTTCTGCCCACGCGATCATTGTGAACGGCACAACACTGTTGAGGCATGCCTGAATCATGAAGCGCCACCACACGGCAGGATCTCGCGGCATCTTGATACCGCGCATCTGCATCACCAGCAGCAGAACGCCACCGGCAATCAAGGTGCGGGCCGCGATCAGCGTCACCGGCGGAATGGTCGCAACACCAATCTTGATGAACGTGTAGGAGGCGCCCCACAACGTCGCCAGCATCAGCAACAGAGCAAGATTGGCCGCATAATGGGGACGTTGCCGGGCTTCGATGGCGATGGTCATGAGGTTGCCGTGGTATCCGATATCTCCGGCAACATTGCCATGCCGCCTGACGTCAGTGTTTCGATCGGGATCGAAGTTTATCCCGCTTTGAAGTTATCCGCCTTGCAGCAGATTGCCGTATTGTTCGGGGACCTCGATCTCAAAGCCGAGGATCGCCGCCGACAACGCCTTTCCGTAATTGTCGAGGCTGAGGCTGCGCGAAACACCGCCGCCGAGTGCGCCTTCCGCCACAAAATTCAATGCGGCGAGATTGTCGACCTCATAGCGCGTCACGTTGCCTTTGATGGCGCCGCGGTAGAAGGCCTTGAAGTGCTCCGCGGTCAGCTGCGCCTTGAGCAATGGATAGAATTCATCGCGATAGGCGATCACCGAGATATTCGATGTGTTGCCCTTGTCGCCGGACCTGACGTGAGCCACCCGTTCGAGTTTGACCTGCATCGCTCAGCTCTCATACCAGGTGATAGTGGGCGGTACTGCTTCGCGTGGAACCAAGCTTGACCAGACGCCGATGATCTCGCGGGTCCGGTCCTGATGCGGCACGCGCTTGCCGGTCATGGCGACGCCCGAGACCGCCATTCCATCGATCTCACGGCCAACCTTCAACGCCTCTTCCCGCGTTTTCGTGCGGGCCGCGACACGCACCGCGACCTCATAAGGCTCGGGCGTATCAGGCGGGCTGGCCTCGCCGTGAATGGCGTTCAGACCAACGAAATCAATCCGCAGATCATCAGCCTTCAAATCGACGATGCGAAAGCGCTCTTCCAGAACGGTCTTGGCAAGCCGCGCACGACGCAAGGCGCCGGGGCCCGCATAGAAGAACATGTCCTCGCCAATGAAGCCTTCCATGCAGCCCATGGAGACTTTCAAGGTCGGTGTTCGCGGCTTGCCACCGATATTGCGGACCCGCATCCGATCGGGACCGGCCTCTTCCAGCACTGCCGTGGTGAAATCAACCACCACATCAGGCGTGATGTAGTTCGCCGGATCATGGACCTCGTAGAGCATCTGCTCCTTCATGGTCATCGCATTGATTGCACCGCCGGTGCCGGCGACCTTGGTGATCACTGCGCTGCCATCGGACTCCACTTCGGCGATGGGGAACGCCAGATCCCACGGTGAGGGCACGTCCTTGAATCCGGGATCGGCGAAATAGCCGCCCGTGACTTGGGCGCCGCACTCCAGCAGATGACCGAGACCACTGCCAGCACCGAGCCTCACCGCGTCATCCGCGCGCCAGCCAAATTCATGCATCATCGGCGCCAGGAACAGAGACGGATCCGCCACGCGTCCGGTGATCACGATATCCGCACCGTCACGCAACGCTTCAACGATCGGCTCTGCCCCGAGATAAGCTTCCGCCGAAATCAGATCCGATGCGATCGAACTGACGGGCTTGCCGTTCTCCAGAATCGTACCACCCAGCTTTGCCATACGGTCCGTGATCAGGCTGCCTGAAACTGCCGCCACTTTCTTGCCCCGGGCATTGGCATCGCGCAGTAACTCGACAATGCGTCGCGCGGCTCCGTCCGGATTGATCCAGCCCTGATTGCTGATGATCTTGGTGCCCCGCTTCAGACAGCCCGGCAACACGGCCTTCATACGATCGTCGAGATAGGTGTCGTATCCTGGAAAGGACGGATCGCGCCGCTTGCGGACCTGCGCCGCCGAAACCGTGGCTTCGGCCATTGTTTCAAAACAGAGATAATCGAGATCGCCGCGCTCGGCGTTGAGTTTTGCCGGCTCGATGCGGTCTCCCCACCACGCCGATCCAGCACCTATTCGCAATGCCGACAAAAAGTTGATCCTTCTTTCCGAGGCTTGAGACTTGCCTTGTCAGGCAAAACCGACGAGAAATCCGTGCATGAAACTAGTTGTGTTCGCTTCACTTGTCGCCCTCGGTCTTGCGCATACGCCTGTGCGCGCAGAGCGGTTGCCTCCATCCCCTTTCACCACGACACTGTCCAATACAACGCCGTTGGTGTTCGGCATGAGCACGACGGACGCAGAAGCTGCGCTCGGGCAGCCCCTGACTTACGTCAAAGGCAAGCCCGGCAATGAGATCTTTCGGGTTATCCGTAACGTCGGTGGCAGCCGCTGGTCATACCGCGACGATGCGCTTTATCTGCTCTTCCGCGGCGGCCGCCTCACCGGCTGGAAAGGCGACTGGAGCCACAACTGGATGTGGCGGTAAGCGCGCGCTCGTAAAGCGCCCTGGGGTATTACGAGCAATTCACGTCCATCATATGGAAGGACCGTCCGCATGGGACAGAACATCACTTTGACCGCATCCGACGGCTTCAAGCTCGGGGCCTACCGCGCCGATCCGGCTATCTCTCCGAAGGGCGCGATCGTTGTCATTCAGGAAATCTTCGGCGTGAATTCGCATATCCGCAATGTGTGTGATCGCCTGGCAAATGAAGGCTATGTCGCCATTGCGCCTGCGATCTTCGATCGCATCGAGCCCAACTTCCAATCCGGCTATTCACCAGACGAAGTGGCCGTCGCTCGCAAATTTGTCGCCAATCCCGACTGGGCCGCCATGCTGCGCGATACGCAGGCCGCGATTGACGTGGCGAAGGGCAGCGGACCGGTCGGTATTATCGGTTTTTGCCTTGGCGGCAGCGTCGCCTATGCCGCGGCGACCAAGCTGACAGGCCTGAAGGCTGCGGTCGGCTATTACGGTGGCGCCGCCGTGCGCTTCGCGGACGACAAGCCGACGGTGCCGACGCAGCTCCATTTTGGTGAAAAGGACAGTGGTATTCCGCTTACCGATGTCGAAACGATCAAGACCAAGCGGCCGGACGTGGAGATCTTCATCTATCCCGGCGCACAGCACGGTTTCGGCTGCGACGAGCGCGCGAGCTATGAAAAGGCAAGCTCCGATCTCGCCTGGCAGCGCAGTCTCGCGTTCTTCGCTGCGCATTTGAAGTAGAAGCAGGCGTCAGGATCGAAGGTGGCTTTTAGAACCACCGTTCACCAATCACGACGGTGTCGCCGGGTTTGAGATAAGTGACCGGCGGCACCGTGGCGCGCTGGGTGCCAGCCCCACCGGTGCGCGTGAGCTCCATCGAACCACGTTGAGCCCGCGGCGTGAACCCGCCCGCGATGGCCACCGCGCTCTCGATCGTCATGTTCGGCACATAAGGATACTGGCCGGGGGCCGCGACTTCGCCGAGGATAAAGAAGGGACGATAGGCTTCGACCTCCGCGGCCACATGAGGTTCACGAAGATATTTTGTCTTCAGTCGCGCCGTCACTGCGGCCGCCAGTTCTGCAGGCGTCAAACCGCGTGCGCCGACCGCACCGATCAGCGGCATGGTGATCGCCCCGCCAGCATCGACTGTGTATGTGTTGGTGAGACCTTCCTGTCCGTAGACGACGATCCGCAACCGATCGCCCGCATCCAGTCGATACGGCTCATCGACGGCCGCATAGGCGGACGTGATCGGCTCAGCCGAACGCATGCAACCCGACACCACGACGGTACAAAGAAGGAGAGCGATCAGCGGTAATCGAGACGCGCGCATGAAACGCTCCGGGCCTGCTCTCGTGTAAGAAACAGGCCCGGTTTGCAGTTGGTATGGTTAAGAAAGGGTAACCAGCCGCTGAGTTCCAACAGGAACTCAGGCATTTAGGCATTGACGCCTACTCCGATCGGGCACGACACACCGGTGCCGCCCAGACCACAGTAGCCGCCTGGATTCTTCGCCAGATACTGCTGGTGATAATCCTCGGCAAAGTAGAACTCGCCGGCCGGTGCGATCTCGGTGGTGATCGCATCATATCCCTTTGCAGCAAGCGCCTTGCCGTAAGCCGCTTTCGACGCCAGTGCAGTCTTCATCTGAGCATCGCTCGTGGTGTAGATCGCAGAACGATACTGCGTACCGATATCGTTGCCCTGGCGCATGCCCTGCGTTGGGTTGTGGCTTTCCCAGAACGTCTTCAGCAAGTCGTCGTAAGAAACTTCCTTCGGGTCGAAGACCACCAGCACAGCTTCGGTGTGGCCGGTGCGGCCCGAGCACGTCTCTTCATAAGTGGGATTTGGCGTCGAGCCGCCGGCATAGCCGACCGCCGTGACGTAGACACCATCACCGAGCTCCCAGAACTTGCGCTCTGCTCCCCAAAAACAGCCAAGACCAAAGACCGCTGTCTCAAGGCCCTCGGGATAAGGCCCTTTGAGCGGGTGGCCATTGACGAAGTGAGTTTTCGCGGTGGGAAGCGGGGCAGCACGGCCCGGCAACGCATCTGCTGCAGTCGGGATCTCAAGAGATTTGCGCATAAAGAACATCGCTCAATTCCTCCGTGGATCACTTATATATGTATCTACGCGAGATACGGCAGGATGTTACGCCTGCGTCGCGCCATCATATGTCCGGCATCGCCTCTTGAAATCGAAACGAACGTTGTCGGCGCACGAGGCGGGATGCGAATGTTAGAATCGGGCCACTAGTACCGCCGATTTGAAGTCCCTGTATCAGTTGCGGCGATCTCTTCCAGGGACTTCAAATCGAAGGCGGTACTAGAATCATAGGGTTGCTAGTACCCTTTGCTTTCCGAAGTTCGCAAAGTGGTTGCTGCGAGTATCACGAACTTCGGAAAGCGGGTACTAGTACCGCGAGTAGCCGATCAGCGGCTTGCCCGGACGGAATAGCAGCATCAGCAGAATACCCAAGATCCCCATCACTGCCCAAGCCGGCTGGTTGAGGAGCACTTTGATGACTGCATTCCATAAGAGCGGCGAGAAGCTCTCGACCATACTCTGCACGGCATGCTGACTGCCCTGATTGATGTCGTTCCACAATTCGCCGACCCGCGTCAGCCGCAGGGTCTGATCGGCGATCGAGCGCGCACCGTCATAGACCAGGGCAAGGAACCCAAGGACCAGCAATACCAGTCCGATCAATCGAAAGAACCCGCGGATCATCTCCCACCCCATCCAAGGCCGGCTACGGCTCCCCAGCCGTCCGGCAGCCCCGCCATACCGCCCCGATTAGCTAAATTCAACGGTAACCGGGGCCTAAAGCCCCTTCTGGGGGCCGAATCAGGCCTGGAAATCGTTGACGCTGCAAACAGGTATCCTTATAACAGCCCTCGACTGGCGGTGGGCGCAATCCTGCCGCCGCTGTTCTTTGAGAAGAACTTTTTCAAGAACATCCAGATTTTCACCCATCATCGGCCGAACGGTCGATATCGATCAGTGTGGCGGCCTAAGCCGCAGCCTGAAGGACCGAGAGCACATGGCCAATACCACCTCTGCGAAGAAGGCGACGCGCAAGATTGCCCGCCGTACCCTGATCAACAAGTCGCGTCGCACGCAAATGCGCGGCGCTGTTCGTACCGTTGAAGACGCCATCCAGAAGGGCGATCGCAACGCGGCACTCGAAGCGATGAAGCGCGCAGAGCCCGAACTGATGCAGGCGGCTCAGTGCAACATCATTCACAAGAACAACGCGAGCCGGAAGGTGTCGCGCCTGACGCATGCCATCGCCAAGCTTGCGCAGTGATCTGACTGATCAAGTCGCTGATCAAGACAAAAGCATCTCTGGAAGCCCGGCGCCTGCGCCGGGCTTTTTCTTTTCGAGCCGACGCTCATCATGTCGCGCCATCATCAGCGTAGCTGACGATTGACGACGCGGCTCACGTCACATCGTCGCACTTGATGCTGATCTCAGTCGATCAAAACGCGATGCTGAAAGCGTCTGCGGTAACCATGCGGCCCTTCTCTCGCCGCCATCCAACGTCAGAACGCTTGACGTATCGACGATGTGTCTCGCACTCGCACATCGATTCGGCGCGCGATGTTTGAAAACGCAACGGACAATGATGTTTGCGAATTGCAAGCCCGTATTGATACGGAAGCCGTGGATGGCGCGGGAGTTACCCTGTTTCGTTGAACAAAAAAATGCACGACTCGTTAGCCACTTATCGGCATAGCGACGCACACCACTTTCAAAACGTGGTCGCGCCCGGATCAAACATAAACAATTTATGAATTTCTTTTGTGGGAGCGGCGCGTATGTGACAGTTGTCCAACGTTACGAATCTCTGCGCAGATTCAAAACCTTGCTGTTCTGCCACACCGCACAACGCGTTTCGCATTGCGAGCAAATCGAAACACACGCACTCGATGCAAAATCAATTTCATTGCGAGTGGCGGCGCCTCGTGTATTTCTTATTCCGTCGCGCCACCTGCGGCTCTTCTGATCAGCGCGGTCTGAGAACTGGGGTGGGCGTGCAAGTAAAACATAGTCTGCACGTTAGCGACGCTTTCCAAGCGATGGGTCGGGTTTAACCTCACGTGGTTTGTGAGATCGGCTTGCCGTGCGAAATTTCTCCGGTCGTGGATTTCCGGTTTACGGACACGACAGCAACAAAGGGGAAGGCGCACGGAGATAGAGGACCGGTCACTTGGACGGTGGAATGTTGAAGGACGGGGTTGGGTAGTAGACGGGCGGCACTGCAAACCTGAACAGTGAATTGTTCGGGATGCGAAAATTGAATTTTTGACACATCAACACGACAGCAACTTGTCGCGGTTTCCTACGCGACAGGAGGGGGAGCTTTTATGTCCATCAAACAGAAGCAGCCAGAAAATCTAAAAACATTTTCGATCGGCAATCCCATTTCAAAGACATCTTGCGCGCCCACCGCTTCCTGCGCGCCATCCGCGTCTAACGGCTTTCCGCCTCATAGTACGCGCTAGCCCCACCGCGTTTCCTTTCGAGTTCCAGCAGTCTCGACGGCA